>CALJHL010000066.1 GCA_938075435.1 uncultured Thalassotalea sp.
GCTTTGCAAAAGCCTTTCTTTAGCGAGGTTGGGATTTGTTTAGACCGTTATTTTAACGGCACCTTAAATCTAGATATTTCACCATACACATTTGCCATTGTTAAGCCCGATCACCAAATTAATCAGTTGCTGTGGAGCGAAGACTTGCCGGCAGAAAATTTTTCATTAGTAGAGTGTCGGCTCAATTTTGCGGGCAACGAGTACCCCGCACTGATTTATTACCCTAATGCACAAACTAAAGTTGAGCATTTTCAAGCTCATAACATAGTTGAAGTGTTAAGTCCGTTTATTGAAGGGGTAAGTTATGGGGATGTCATTGGGTTAACGCTTGCCGACAACAAGGTTAAATTTAAAAAGAGCTAGATGTTGAAATCTAGCTCGCCAATTTGTTAAAACAAATCATTTGAAACCGCTTAGTTAAAATCGGTACATTGCACCCAACACTATGGCTGTTGATGTGTCTTCGGTAACGCCGGGGGCATCTGTAATTGCGTCACCTAGGCTTGTCGCAGTAAGAGCCGCTATTGCGGTCCATTTTGGATTTATAGTATAAGTGCCAATAAGACCAAGTGAAGTATTAATTGCGCTGTCACTATCAAAATTTAGGCCAAGATCAGAGCCAAAGTCAGTATCGCCATAATACAAATAATCCACCGCATCTTCAGACAAAGCCTCTATCTTCAATTGCGCGGTTAACGTCATGTTATTATTCATTATAAAGGTATATTTGCCGACTATAACCGCTTCACTACCACTGTCAGATTCGGTGCTACCCAATAAAGAGCCGTCAATACTAAATTTACCACTACGCCATTTCGTGCGAATGCCGGCTACTGCGTAACTGTCTATCTCATGGTCGTCGCCGGCAAAGAAAGGGTTACAATCATCAGAGTCACAGCCCATACGTGGCTGCACAACGGCGCCAATACGAAAGTTATTTTCTTCATTTTTATATAACCAACCACCAAGCTTATTAAACTCAAAATATACGATATCATTCCAATTAACATTGATAAGGGGAATAGGGTTAGTTTCTTGATCGTCAACACCTGGAAAAACATCTCTATTGATAGCACCAAGGCCGACCATGCCATTGAATCCAGTTTGTTTTTTAACTGAAACTTCAACTGAAGGTATTGCTTCAATGTCAGAAATTGGACTCGAGCTAGCAAAAGCAGAAGCTGGTACTGCCAAAACGGTAAAAATTGCAAGTTTGTTCATAAGTAGTACCTTTGAAGTAGGGAAAACGATGCCTTAGAAGTCATAGGAATTAGCATTCTAAAATTAGTGAAATAACTTTCATTTACAATAGATTAGATCTAATGATATTTCAATTTATAAAAGCAAACTGTGAGAAAAGCCGTTTGGTTTTAACATTATGGCTAGAATCTAGAAAAATAAATGCCTAAACTTCTAATAAATAATATAAAACTTGCCTAAAGCGCATTTATTTTTAACAATAAGTACATGTACATTTTTCATAATTCGGAACTAAGCCAGTGAAGCAAAAATTATTTGCTTGTAATGAATGTGATTATTTAATTGAGCTAGAATCGCTAACTGAAGGGCAGGTCGCATTGTGTCCTCGGTGTCATCATCCAATAGTAATTAAAAAAATTAATTCTCTAAACCGCACCATTGCCGTTAGTGCCTCTGGTTTGATGTTGTTCTTTCCGGCAATACTTTACCCCCTAATGTCGATGAACATATTATCGTTAGAAAACTCGGCGAGTTTATTTTCTGGTGTCCAAGCCTTGTGGCAAAGTGAGCTGTATTTCGTTGCCACTTTGGTATTTATGTTTTGTATCTTTACACCAATCATCAAATTATTGGCAGCGTTTATTATCTGTATGGGCTTAAAATTTCATAAACAGCGAATTACCGGATTTAAAACATTATTTCTTATTTATCATAAAGTTGATAGCTGGGAGATGTTGGAAGTTTTTATGATTGGCATTTTAGTTTCCATCATAAAACTTAAAGACTTAGCCGATTTATCTTTAAATATTGGTTTACTCTGCTTTGCGGCATTTATGTTATGTGTCATAACCTTAAAGGTTACTATGGATAAAAGTATGATATGGGATGAAATTGACAATGACTAAAACCATGATTGATGAAAAGGCCACCGTAATTACCGCCAAAGAGAAGGGGCTAGCACTGTGCGCAGTTTGTCATTCGCTGTCCAAATTCAATCAAGGACAAATCAATTATTGCCCGCGTTGTGAAGAAAAACTTGAGTTACGTAAAAAAAATTCTTTACAACGCTGTTGGGCTTGGACGATTTGTTCAACCATTGCTTTTATTCCGGCTAACTTATTTCCCATCATGACCATATTATATTTCGGCCAAGGTCAACCGGACACCATTCTTTCTGGTATCGTATTATTAATAAAATTAGGCATTTACCCTATAGCTGCGGTTGTTTTTATTGCCAGTTTTGTAGTGCCGTTAGCAAAAATAATTGGTTTGTTTTTATTGTTATTTTCGCTTAAAAACAAATCAAAAATGACTAAACATAAACGTACTAAAATCTATCGATATATTGAAATTTTTGGCCGCTGGTCAATGTTAGATGTATTTGTTGTTGCGCTGTTAGTGGCTTT
>CALJHL010000067.1 GCA_938075435.1 uncultured Thalassotalea sp.
TAACGTGACTTTTTTGTTTAAGCGGCGCAGTGATAACCGCGTATCGAGAGTAAATGCATATGCTAAAGGGAGATAATAACCAATTTTAATTGATTGTAATTATTGTATTACCTTAAATTTGAAATTTTTTTAATCGCGAAAATTATGGTGAAATACCCCAAATATTGGCCAGCTAACATAATGGCAATTTTAGGCCAAAGATTGATTTCTTCAGTAAATAAATTGGCGGCAGCTATCCCAGGAGCCACTACGATTTGATAACCTGGCACCGGACTGTGCAGGATCCAGTAACCAATAGCGATGGCAATAAAGCCTATAACAATGCCTGATAACGCCCACAAAGCACTAAATTTTAGATCTGACATAATTTATAAATCCATACAAAACATTAATGAACCTAATTGGTCGCAATTATATTGATACCGATAATTATCAATATAACGGAAAATAGGGCGACATGAATTTTAACGGGCAGGATGAGTTAGCCGAATTTAACGTGACTCTGACCCTAGTTATTTAGTTTTTTGTTTTTTAGGTAGCCAAAAATAGCGAACAGTAGGCCGCCGACAGCGCCCCATAAATGCGCATCTATGGCGACACTGGCATTAATCAGTTTTTCGACGTCGGCGCTAGCACCAAAAGCTTGTTCGTAAAATATTTTAGCCCAAACGCCAATGAGTAGCAGGTAGCCTGATTGCCAACCTTTTTGAATGTCTTTAATTGCCCCCCAAACGAATACGCCATGCAATACTCCTGACAATCCAACATAGCGTTGCATATCGGGGTCAAAAACATAAATACCAAAACTACACACTAGGATGGCAATAATAAATACTGAAGCGTAAGACTTTATTTGGTAATGATCGCCGTGAAGCGCCCAAAGCATGGTTAAACCAGCTAAATTCAGTAACAGGTGGTTAAAGTTGGTGTGCACCAAATGGCCGGTAAATAATCGCCAAAGTTCACCATTGTTAATATCTACTCGATCGTAGATTAAAAAATTTTCTAATCCGTTAGGCAGCAGGTAAATTACTACGGCGGTAACAAAAATAATGGCGGGCAATAAAACAGCATTTTTATTTAGTGGTAAAGACAACTTCAACATAGGGGTAATTCAAGCTTATAATAGGTTATATTTAGTTATTTTTCGGGTCGAAACATAAGGCCCAGTATCTTGGGATTTATGAGTCGACAGTATTGCACAACCTGCCAAAGACCGCTAGTGACATGTATTTGTAAATTTTGTTGTCAAATTAACAATCAAGTTGAGGTTTGGTTTTTACAACACCCGAGTGAAGAAAAACAGGCCAAGGGTACTGCTACCTTAGCGAGTCTTTGTTTGACAAACAGCAAGGTTATTGTCGGCGAAGACTTTAGTGAACATCAACACCTTAATGCCTTATTGGCCAATAGTAATCGCCAAGTGCTGTTATTGTACCCTGGGCCGCAAGCACGTGTTGCCCAACCTTTGAGCTTAATACAACAAAAGCAAACGGTTATTTTAATTTTGGATGGTACTTGGAAAAAAGCCTATCGGATGTTTCAGTTATCGAAAAACTTACAACAATTGCCAACAATTACTCTAGCATCAGGCATTAAAAGTCAGTATCGTATTCGTAAGCATCATAAAGAGACGGATGTCTCATCATTAGAAGCCTGTGCCCATGCATTATGCGCGTTAGAGCAAGATGAGGTGAAATATCAGCCGTTACTCGAAAGCTTTCACCAGTTTAATGATTTTCAATTATCGTTAACTTTTCAACAAAACAAACAGATTTGAACAAGTAACTCACTTTTAGCCATGCAAAAACAGTTAAGGAACCTTTGTGTTAAATAAAATTAAATCATTGGCGTTAATCGCGTTACTGAGTTTTACCAGTGCTTGCGTTATGGAGCAAAGTGAAGCTCAGCTGCCAAGAGAAGACCGAGAGCCGGAAGCTGCGACTGGCAGTCAAAATTCAGCAGCAGTAACCGGACATGACTTTATGGTAGTGGCTGCCAATCCCTATGCCAGCCAAGCCGGTTATAATATTTTAGCGAAAGGTGGTAATGCTATCGATGCGGCAATTGCTGTGCAACTGGTGTTAACCTTAGTCGAGCCGCAATCATCAGGCATTGGTGGTGGGGCGTTTATATTATATTTTGATAAAGAAACTAAAAATTTAACTACGTTTAATGGTCGTGAAACTGCGCCAGAAAATGCCAGCCAAGAGCTTTTTATGCAAGCTAATGGTAAGCCTGTATCTTGGATCGATGCCGTTGTCGGCGGCCGCAGTGTTGGCGTGCCAGGGGTATTGAAAGCCTTAGAGTTGGCGCATCAAAAACACGGTAAATTAGCCTGGTCTGAATTATTTATAGATGCCATAAAGTTGGCGGAACAAGGTTTTATTGTATCTCCTCGAATGGCCAAATTAGTGGCGATGAGTTTTAATCCAGGGGTAAAAAAATTACCAGCGGCTAGGCAGTATTTTTTTCCAGATGGTGAGCCATTACCGGTGGGAAGTATATTGAAAAACCCGCAATTGGCTATTGTGTACAAAGCCCTTGCCCGCGAAGGCAGCAAGGTTTTTTATAACGGCTGGATTGCCAAAAATATTGTTAAAGCGGTGCAGCAAGCATCAATAGCACCTGGCAGTTTAACATTAACTGACTTAGCAAATTACCGTGCAGTAGAGGAGCCGGCGGTATGTGGCTCTTATAAAGTTTATAATGTTTGTGGAATGGCGCCGCCAAGCTCTGGTGGAGTTGCGGTGTTGCAAATCCTTAAGCAATTAGAACAACATAATATGGCTGACTACCCGGTTAATGACGGTGATGCCTTACATTTATTTAGTCAAAGCTCTCGACTTGCCTATGCAGACCGAGCTCGCTATATGGCCGATCCTGACTTTATTGATGTGCCCGTGGCGCAATTACTCAGTACGGATTATTTGACTACTCGTGGTAAATTAATCGATGTAAAACAAGATATGGGTACTGCCGTTGCTGGCGAATTCGAAAATGCTATCGCCTTAGCCAATGATAACGCGATTGAAATGCCTTCAACATCACATATTTCTATTGTCGACCGTGAAGGCAATGCTATTTCGATGACCACCAGTATTGAAATGGCATTTGGCTCTGCGGTATTTGTTGATGGCTTTTTATTGAATAATCAATTAACCGATTTTTCTTTATCACCAAAGGTTAATGGCAAGTTGGTTGCGAATCGACTACAACCTTTTAAACAACCTAGAAGTTCAATGGCGCCTACTATGGTATTTAACCAAGATGGTAGTTTACGCTTGGTGGTAGGGTCTCCGGGCGGCAGTCGTATAATTAATTATGTTAGCCAAACCATAATTGCGGTGCTTGATTGGCAACTCGATATTCAAAGTGCCATTGACTTGCCTAAGATCACTAACCGCAATGGCAGTACTACGTTGGAAAAAAATACCAAACTTGAAGCTATTAAACAACAATTAGAAAGCAAGGGCCACAAGGTTGCCATTAGAGATTTAAATAGTGGTATTCACGGTATTGAAGTGTTTAGCGATAAATTAGTCGGTGGAGCAGATCCGCGCCGAGAAGGTAAGGTGGTAGCCAATTAATTGATGACCTGTAACAAAGCCGCTTTAAACAACAGGTTTAAGGCGGCTTTGGTGTTAAAGACAGTAGTATTAAAAATAAGATATTAACTAGCCATTACACTTGATCATCAAATATTTCTTCTATCGTTAACTTGAATAACCGAGCGGCTTTAAATGCTAACGGTAAACTGGGATCAAACTTGCCTTTCTCAATGGCATTGATGGTTTGTCTTGAAACCTCTAATGCATCTGCCAATTGCGCTTGTGTCCAATCGCGTTCAGCCCTGAGTACTTTTAGCCGATTTTTCATCGATATTTTACTCCACCAACAATAATTCCAATTAAGTAGGTGAGTGCCATTATTATTACTAAGTGGCTAATTTCTGGCTCAAAAGTAATTAATTTTATGTCTTCTAACAACTCATAACTTAAACCGACTACTAAGCCGGTACCCAAGGTTAAACCCATGGCGTCGGTTTGAATTTTGCGTTGCATTTCATCAAGACCATTTAGGTGTTGTCTATTAACCAAGATCATTTTAAAACCAACGCCTAAATTTAAAAGTACAGCTAAAATTGTTAGAGTGGTATTAAAATCCCAAATAAATTTAGGGGCGAAGGCGGCAATTGCCGACGTTACCAACCAAGTGAAAGTCCAAGCTTTTAGTAAGTTTGTGTTGCGTTTAGCTTTTTGCTGCCATTGGGTCGATTCGTCTAATTCTTTATTCATAAGTATAATTCCCTTGTCTTAATGTAATGTTTACTTGACTATTTAAGTGTGGGCTTATTTATTGATGATGTCAAGCATGCTTTACTAAAAGAGTTGTTTTATTTACTTTTTTGGTAGGGTGTTTGATTGGCTTTAACGTGACATTAATTTTTAGTTGTAAGGTAACTGACTGATATTATATACAAAAATATTAAAGTCAGGAGAAAGTTTTCATTGGAAATTAAAAGGCAGTCATAACTGTATGACTGCCCAATCAGTTGCTCAATTACTAAATGCTTTTAAGTTATTGTTTCAACTCAGCATCGCTAAATTCATCGGCAAACAACGGGCTAGAAAGGTAGCGCTCTGCTGAACTGGCTAAAATTACGACAATATTTTTATTTGCATTTTCAGGTAACTCAGCTAATCGTTTCGCGGCTACCACAGCAGCTCCTGATGAGATCCCGGCTAAAATGCCTTCTTCTTTCATCAAACGATGCGCCATTGCCATAGAATCATCATTTGAAACTCTTTCTACAGAATCAATCATCGATAAATCAAGGTTACCTGGGATGAAGCCTGCGCCAATACCTTGAATTTTGTGCGGTCCTGGT
>CALJHL010000068.1 GCA_938075435.1 uncultured Thalassotalea sp.
GCACTGTTTTATTGAGGTGCGGCATCGGAAAGTTAAGAGCCAAGCCTAACAATGAGTCTTCTGCTTGTTGGTTAACTAATGCCAATCTTTGCTCGGTAATACCAGAAGCTATGTCCATGGCAAACGACATCACATTAAATGCAATGGGTTTACTATCAAAATAACCACGTTTCAAAATTTCGATAAGAGCAAGGTCTACACCTTGATCTAATGTTTTATAAAGCATCAATAAATGTTTTACACCCCGTTGTGGGTCAGCAATCATCGACGAGGCGATTATGTTGAAATTTTTCTGACTCATAAACGCCAATCATTATTTAGCGGTACCTTAAAAAGTATTGAAGAGCTACTGCCGTCAACTTTCTTGAAAGTACATCGTTCTTATATCGTAAATTTGGATGAGGTTATGTCCATAACTTCATCAAAAAATGGCTCGGTTAGTAGTGGTATATTAGTATTGAAAACAGGCGATGAAATACCGGTGAGTCGTCAAATATTACCCCATGTTCGGGGCGTGATTAAAGGCAATGTCGCGTTAGTCTAAAGCCAGTCGCAGATGGTAGTAGGTAAGTAACTGGCTACAGCCTATGTTTCGCTTACTGACCCTTTATATAAACCGGATGTTGGCTAACCCTAGTAATATGTTCTACTAACAAAGGCGCGTATTGGCTTACGATATCTTTTGGTACATGATCCAGAGCGCCAGAGCATAGATGTGCAGTGAGCATCATGGTTTTTAAATCTGCCATGGTTAATCGCTTATCAGCAAAGTATTCGCCACCGGCCGCCGTTAGTTTTTGCTCTAAAAATTTTAAATACTTAGGGAAAATATTTTGGCAAAGGTCTTCTCGAGCACTTTTTTTTTGTTCACCTTGCATAAAAAAGGTCGGCACTATTTTTGTGGTAATATCTTCGACAATATCCATGGTTTCATCACAAAGCAGCTGCTCAAAATCAGTTTTTGGATATAACCCTGCGAGCTTGCCTACATAGCGATTTATTGCATTGGATTGGGTAATTTGTTGACCATCAATTTCTAAAACGGGTACTTGCTTGAGCATAAAACCAGCCGTGCTTTCGACAAACGTCTCTGCAGGAAACCGTATATCTTCAAAATCGATATTTGCAAACCTTAAGGCGATTCGAGCCGGCTCTCCACGGCCTCCTGGAAAATCAAAATAGTGAAAACGTAACTTTGGCATAACAGCTACTCTTATAGTCTTTAATATTACCATTGAGTGTAATTCGTTCTTGCTATAATGCCATTTTAAAAATTAATTAACGTTGATATTTCTATAAATTAGCAATCATCTACTAGCTTAACTTTAGAGTTGTGCAGTGCCGATAAATACTGTTTTTCCTAAATTTAAGCACACTTCGGTCGTTGTTATAGCGATTTTCGGGTAAAAACACTGAGGTTGTTTTGTCATCATCCTTATTTGCTAACAAATCAGAGCACGCTTCTAGAACAAAACCGTCCTTTAAAATATCTTTGATCATCACTTGCGGATCAACTCGGTGGAGCGTTTCTCCAAAGGCTTCATTGTCAGCACCAATCTTTGTTTTTGTTCATATAAAATTTATAATGATTAATGCTGTGTTTATGGGTTGTTAAGATATTGTTAGTTAAGGTGGGTGCCTAGCTTGATTAAAATAAGTTTTATCACTATCGTTAGTCGCTTATCTATAATCTAGAGCCGAAGAAGTGGTAAACTATATGCAACTCAACTTTTACAGAGACAGATCATGCCTTGGATACAATTACGTTTAGCCGCTAATGAAGAAACCGCTGAAAAATACAGTGACTGGTTAGTCGGCTGCGGTTCACAAGCGGTTACCTTTATTGATGCTAAAGACACCCCTATATATGAACCATTACCTGGCGATGAGGTATTGTATTGGAGTAATACTGTTGTGATGGGGCTATTCGAAGCCAGTCATGATATGGACAAGGTGATTAACTTCTTAAAAAATATTCACCCAGATAAAGAGCAAATGCAATATAAGTTGGAACAACTGGAAGATAAAGATTGGGAACGAGAGTGGATGGATAATTTTCATCCAATGAAGTTTGGTAAGCGACTATGGATTTGTCCAAGTTGGCTTGAAATACCAGAGCCAGAAGCGGTAAATGTAATGCTTGATCCTGGATTAGCATTTGGTACTGGTACCCATCCTACTACTGCGCTTTGTTTAACGTGGTTGGACTCTCTTGATTTAAAAGACAAAACTGTGGTCGATTTTGGTTGTGGCTCGGGCATTTTATCTTTAGCGGCATTAAAGCTTGGCGCGAAAAAAGTAATTGGTATTGATATCGATCCACAAGCATTGCAGGCAAGCCTTGCCAATGCCAAACGAAATGGCGTGGAAGACAGATTGGAGTTATTCTTACCCAAAGACCAGCCTGAACTTAAAGCTGATGTCGTAGTCGCAAATATTTTAGCTGGGCCATTACGTGAATTGGCACCAGTTATTATCGGTTATCTTGGTGAAAATAGTTTGTTAGCTCTTTCAGGGATTTTAGAAGAGCAGGGCGAAGGCTTGCAAACGCTCTATGGCCGATGGTGTGATATGGAT
The DNA here is from genome assembly GCA_938075435.1 of uncultured Thalassotalea sp. Classification (GTDB taxonomy): domain Bacteria; phylum Pseudomonadota; class Gammaproteobacteria; order Enterobacterales; family Alteromonadaceae; genus Thalassotalea_A. The sequence goes on from CALJHL010000068.1 coordinate 2,578, forward strand.
CCAATTGCCCTTCAAGATGAGTGGGTAAGGTTGTCAGGTACCCGCCGTTATTAATTAACGCATTATTAATTTTAAAACCATAACCAAGAGACTGTAATTAATTCTTATTTACGGTCTTTTTTTATACACAGGTACATTTCCTAAAAAGTCAATATTAAAAAGTATAAAAAAAACTACAATTGTTCAAATTATATGCTTTTATTTTTTTTAAAAAACACGTAAACTTAGCGCCCTTTTGGACATGAGCTCAAAAAAACACCAAGTGCGTATAGGTTCTTACCAGTTAGACAACAATGTTATTTTAGCCCCTATGGCTGGAGTTACTGATCAACCTTTTAGGCAACTTTGTTGTCGGCTAGGTGCAGGCATGGCTGTGTCTGAAATGCTTTCCTCCAACCCTAAGGTTTGGGGTTCGAGTAAGTCTAAGTTAAGAATGGAACATGGTGAAGAAGTGGGGATCAGATCAGTGCAAATTGCTGGTTCCGATCCTGATGAGATGGCTTTTGCCGCTCAAGTGAATGTTCGAAATGGCGCGCAGATTATTGATATCAATATGGGCTGCCCAGCAAAAAAAGTAAATAAAAAATTAGCAGGGTCAGCATTACTAAAAGAGCCATTACAAGTTGAGCAAATAATCAAGTCTGTAGTGGCTGCGGTAGAAATACCAGTAACGTTGAAAATTCGAACCGGCTGGTGTGAAAATACCAAAAACGGAGTCGAAATAGCGAAGATAGCCGAAGTAAATGGAATTCAGGCACTCGCTGTACATGGTCGAACACGCAATGACTTTTATAAAGGCAATGCCGAATACGACACCATTAAAGCAATAAAGAATGCAGTAAGCATTCCGGTCATTGCAAATGGTGACATTGATACAGCAGAAAAAGCTGAACAAGTATTAGATTATACTAATGCTGACGCAGTGATGATCGGTAGGGCTGCACAAGGTCGTCCATGGATTTTTAGAGAAATTAGTCATTATCTAAAAACCGGTGAACACTTAGCAACGCCAGAAATGGCAGAAGTTAGAGCGATATTAATCGCTCACGTGCAAGAACTACACAATTTTTATGGTGATTTTATGGGCGTAAGGATTGCTCGTAAACACGTATCTTGGTACTTGCAAACGCATGACCAAGGTAAACAGTTTCGTTCCATATTCAATGCACTTGAATTGCCTAATGAGCAACTTGATGCGTTGAATGTATTTTTTGATAATTTAACTTAGAAAGAGTCTGAACTTTATGTTTGAACAAAATATTACTTCTCCATTTGTCATCGGTGACCTGCAAACTCAGACCAAGGCATCACCTTTACGTACCCAAGCTAAAGTAGCAATTAAAAACTACTTATCACAATTAAACGGCAACGATGTTGATGATATGTATGACCTTGTATTGTCTGAAATTGAAGCACCTATGCTTGAAGAAGTAATGCAGTACACTCGCGGTAACCAAACAAGAGCCGCTAACTTACTAGGTATCAACCGTGGTACTTTACGTAAGAAACTTAAAAAGTACGGCATGAACTAATATATTGGCAGGTTCTGCCTGCCGCAAAGCACCTTCGGGTGCTTTTTTTAATTCAGGGATGTATTTATGCCCGGCAGACAGGATGTCTTTAGAGGGGATTAATTCAGGGATGAATTAACTTAGAATTGCCATGGATGGTTTGAATTCTGTTATTTTAAGCATTAGAAAACCCTTTAATAAACAATATTAAACAACTGACAATTTATTTTTAAGCATATAAGGTAAACAAAAACTATGGATACGCCACGCCCTATTAGACGCGCTTTATTAAGTGTTTCTGACAAAACCGGTATTGTAGAATTCGCTTCGGCTTTATCGAAACAAGGTGTTGATATTTTATCTACCGGTGGTACAGCTAAGCTTTTAGCTGCAAACAACATCGCGGTAACTGAAGTATCTGATCACACGGGTCACCCTGAAATTATGGATGGTCGTGTTAAAACTCTTCACCCAAAAATTCATGGTGGTATTTTAGCTCGCCGCGATATCGATGAAGCAGTAATGAGTGAACATAATATCGATGCAATTGATATTGTTGTCGTTAACCTTTACCCATTTGCAAACACTGTTGCCGATGAAAACTGTAGCCTTGAAGATGCGATTGAAAATATCGATATCGGCGGTCCTACAATGGTTCGTGCAGCAGCGAAAAACCATAAAGACGTAACTATCGTTGTTAATGCGGCCGATTACGACCGAGTATTAGCTGAAATGGCTGCCAACAATGGTTCATTAACTTACCAAACTCGTTTCGACTTAGCGATTGCCGCTTATGAGCATACTGCTAGCTATGACGGTATGATTGCTAACTATTTCGGCAAAATGCTACCAGCATATAACGATAAAGATGCGACAGTGAGCAAGTTCCCTCGTACCTTTAATTCTCAATTTGTCAAAAAACAAGATTTACGTTACGGTGAAAACTCTCATCAATACGCTGCATTTTATGTGGAAGCACAACCAGAAGAGGCGTCAGTTTCAACGGCTACACAAATTCAAGGTAAAGCACTTTCTTATAACAATATTGCCGATACCGATTCTGCGTTAGAGTGTGTTAAAGAGTTTGACAAACCAGCCTGTGTAATTGTTAAACATGCTAACCCTTGTGGTGTTGCTTTAGGTGAGAATATTTTAGAAGCATACGAAAAAGCTTATAAAACTGACCCGACTTCAGCATTTGGTGGCATTATTGCATTTAACCAAGAGTTAGATGCAGATACAGCTGAAGCAATAGTGTCTCGTCAATTTGTCGAAGTAATTATTGCGCCAAGCATCTCTGATGGTGCTGCACAAATTGTTGCCGCTAAACCAAATGTTCGCCTGTTAGAGTGTGGCCAATGGTCAGCAAAAACTACTGGCGTAGAACAAAAGCGTGTTAATGGTGGTTTGTTAGTTCAAGACCGAGACAATGGCATGGTTGGCTTAGATGATTTAAAAGTTGTGACTAAACGTCAACCAACAGCCGCAGAAATGAGTGATTTATTATTCTGTTGGAAAGTGGCTAAGTACGTTAAATCTAACGCTATTGTTTATGTTAAAAATGACATGACTATTGGTGTTGGTGCAGGTCAAATGAGCCGCGTATATTCAGCAAAAATTGCTGGCATTAAAGCCTCGGATGAAAACTTAGAAGTACCTGGCTCAGTAATGGCATCTGATGCATTCTTCCCATTTCGTGATGGTCTAGATGCAGCTGGCGAAGCGGGTATCACTGCGGTAATTCAACCTGGCGGCTCAATGCGTGATGCTGAAGTTATCGCTGCCGCTGATGAACATAATATCGCCATGGTGTTCACTGGAATGCGTCACTTCCGTCATTAATTGCTAAAAGCAAGGGTAAAGTAATTTGCCCTTGCTTAGTAAGCAAATATTTTTACTATCCCTTATTGTTGATATTTCTGCTATAACATAGCTAGTAATAAAAAACTCAGGGATAACACAATGAAAATAATGAAATCTTTAATCACTAGTGCAATTTTAGGTACCACACTTCTTGCTGCTACAGCGGTTAGCGCTCATGCACCTTCGCAGTTAGAGCAAGCTATCGCTGGCGAACATCGTAGCGCTAAAAATAAAGCTCGTGATGAATTTCGTCACCCCCAGCAAACACTCGAATTTTTCGGTTTTAAATCTACCATGACAGTTGTTGAAATTGCTCCTGGTGGCGGTTGGTATACCGAAGTGTTAGCGCCGGCGTTAAAAGGATCTGGCACCTTCTACGGAGCGCATTATCCAGATACTGGTGAAGACAATTATTACAGTAAATCACGTCGTAAATTAGAAGCGAAACTTGCCAGTAATACGGTATTTAGTGAGGTGAAGTTAACTAATTTTACTCCGAAAGTAGCTAGTGAAATAGCACCAGCAAGCAGTGCTGACTTGGTATTAACCTTTCGTAATCTCCATAACTGGGGTGAAGAAGGTGTAAAGCAAATTTTTGCAGATGCTTATAAAGCGTTAAAACCAGGCGGTGTCTTAGGTGTGGTTGAACATAGAATGCCAAGCACACAAGATTTCGCTAAAAATAGTCGTAGTGGTTACTTTCCAACACAACTGACAATTGATTTAGCAATAGCAGCCGGTTTCAAATTGGCTGCAAGTAGCGAGATTAACGCAAACCCTAAAGATACGGCAGATCACCCTAAAGGTGTATGGACTTTGCCACCAGTGTATCGATTAGGTGACACAGATAAAGCGAAATACTCTGCCATTGGTGAGAGTGATCGCATGACATTAAAATTTACCAAACCGGCACACTAAGCCGGTTTCTATTTCAGTTAGGAATTTAAGATGAAGGTATTAGTTATTGGTGGCGGCGGCCGTGAACATGCTCTTGCATGGAAAGCTGCACAATCTAGCACTGTAGAAAAAGTGTTTGTATCACCAGGTAATGCAGGTACTGCTAGCGAAGCAAAATTAGAAAATGTGAATATCTCTGTAGGGGATATTCCGGGCTTAATTGCATTTGCCAAAGAGCAAGGTATTGCATTAACAATTGTTGGTCCAGAACAACCTCTTGTTGATGGAGTTGTTGATGCATTTCAAGCTGAAGGATTAACTATTTTTGGTCCAAGTGCCAAAGCCGCGCAACTTGAAGGTTCTAAATCTTTTACTAAAGATTTTCTTGCTCGTAATAATATCCCAACAGGATATTACCAAACCTTTACTGAAGTAGAAGCCGCTCTAGCTTATGTTCGCCAACAAGGTGCCCCCATTGTTGTAAAAGCTGATGGCCTAGCAGCAGGGAAGGGTGTCATTGTTGCGATGACATTAATCGAAGCTGAAGACGCGATTAAGGACATGTTAGCGGGTAATGCATTTGGCGATGCAGGTCATCGTGTTGTTATAGAAGAGTTTCTTGAGGGTGAAGAAGCCAGCTTTATCGTTATGGTTGACGGTAAAAATGTTTTAGCATTTGCTACCAGTCAAGACCATAAGCGAGCCTATAATGGTGATGAAGGACCAAACAC
>CALJHL010000069.1 GCA_938075435.1 uncultured Thalassotalea sp.
AAACATATTTTTGGTAACGATTACTTAGGCTTAAAGTCGAGTGAGTTTAAGTTAACTGCGCCGATTGCCTATCTACAATTGACGCCATCTTTAGCTCAGCAGTATCAAATAACCGACACGGATCATGTCTGCGTTAGCTTGTTGCAAAAAGAGTATATTTGCCAATTAAAAATAACCACACAACATGCACAAAACAGTATTACCTTATTTTTAAACGAGCAAGTGGCAGAGCAATTTGATTATCATGATTTAAAAATTGCGGTGGCCAGCCAGCAACAAATAGACGATTTTAAAGCCGAGTTACAAAGCTCGAGTCAACAACTTGAACAACAACAACAGCAACAATTGCGTCGCTTAAAAGCCAATGACCAATTTATTCCAATACGCTTAATGGCAGGAGGACTTGATGATGGGTAGTTTAGTCTTAGCCTCTGTTATTAATAGTGTCGTGCTGTTTAAGTTGCTTGAAATCGCGGTAATTTTAGCGCTGTTAATTCCCATCGCCGCTATGTTGGTGTGGGTTGAACGACGGATGATCGGAATATGGCAGGATCGTCTCGGCCCGAATCGAGTTGGACCTGGAGGTATATTACAATCGCTGGCTGATTTATTGAAAATTTTGGGCAAAGATGAGTTTACGCCAAGTTTTGCGGATCGTTTCATCTTTATTCTAGCGCCCATTATTGCTGCGGTAACCGTGTTAATGAGCTTTGTGGTGATCCCATTTTCAGACTCCATTGGCGTTTCAGATCTTAATATTGGCGTATTATTCTTTTTAGCGATGACCTCCTTAGCAGTTTATGGCGTAGTACTTGCCGGTTGGGCATCCAAAAATAAATATGCGCTACTGGGTAGTATGCGCGCCGCCGCGCAAACCATCAGTTATGAAGTTTTTATGGGCTTATCGGTCATGGGAGTGGTGTTAATTAGTGGTAGTTTTAATCTGCGTGAAATTGTTATTGCTCAACAAAACGGTTGGTTTATAAACAGTCAATTTATTGGTTTTGTGGTGTTTCTAATTGCTGGCATTGCCGAAAGTCATCGCTTACCGTTCGATTTACCCGAAGCTGAAACCGAATTAACCGCAGGTTTTCATACCGAATATTCAGGTTTAAAATTTGCCTTATTCTTTTTAGGTGAATACCTAGGAGTAACCTTAATTTCAGCCATGTCAGTTACCTTATTCTTTGGCGGCTATCTAGCCCCTGGTTTTTTACCTGACAGTATTGCCAACTTTATTCCGCCGTTAGTGTGGTTTATTGGCAAAGTTATGGTGTTGATCATGTTCTTTATTTTATTACGAACCTCGTTGCCAAGGCCCCGATTTGATCAATTACTGGCCTTTGGTTGGAAAGTGATGTTGCCGTTGGCGCTATTTAATTTACTTTTAACTGCAGTACTACGGCTGACCGGTGTGATTTCCGGCACGGGAGATTTACATGGTTAAATTATTTTATACTCAATTTAGAACCATGTGGTTGGTGTTAAAACACACCTTTACCAAAGCCGATACGGTGCAATACCCGGAACAACTGCCTTACCTTGCACCTAGGTACAGAGGCCGAATCGTGCTAACCCGCGACCCCGATGGCAATGAACGTTGCGTCGCTTGTAATTTATGCGCGGTGGCGTGTCCGGTTGATTGTATTTCTCTGCAGCAAACCATTGATGACGACGGACGCAAACGGGCCGAATTTTTTCGGATCAATTTCTCCCGCTGTATTTTATGCGGGTTTTGTGAAGAGGCTTGCCCAACCTATGCAATTCAACTGACTCCCGATGTTGAATTAGCCGAATACGATAGACAAAATTTAGTTTATGAAAAAGAACATCTATTGATCAGTGGCCCGGGTAAGTACCCCAATTATAATTTTTATCAACAATCGGGTGTCGCCGCTGGGGTAAAAACTAAAGGCGCAGGCGAAAGTGAAAAAGCACCGATAAACGTTAAAGATTTGATGCCTTAAATAGCAGCTTAGCTGGCGTTAAGTGCGCTAGATTTAGGTTAATAAAAATAAATTAATAATGCCAAGTTAATAATAATAAAAGGAAAACCCATGACGGTCGAAGTTCCATTTTACTTTGCAGCAGTGATTGCCATTTTTGCCAGTTTACGAGTGGTAACCGGGTCTAATGCCATTCATTCTTTGCTGTACTTAGTGGTGTCGTTACTGGCGGTGGCGGTTTGTTTTTACTTTCTTGGTGCGCCATTTGCCGCTGGCCTTGAAGTCATTGTTTATGCTGGCGCTATTTTAGTCCTATTTGTTTTTGCGGCAATGATGTTTGATTTGCAAGGTGATGTCGACCCGGTTAATTTTCGCCAGCAGGGGAAGTCAAATTGGCTGTCAATTTGGTTCGGACCTTGCCTATTAGCGACGCTATTACTGGTGGAATTAATCTATATTATTACCAGTAGTGACAATGGCCAAAAATTTGCTTCGAATCTGGTTGATGCGAAAGCGGTGGGTATTTTACTGTATGGACCGTATTTACTGGCGGTAGAAATCGCCTCATTCCTACTATTAGCGGGTCTTGTCGGTGGTTACCATTTTGCTAAAGACGATGCTCCGGGGGATCATTTATGAGTGATATTCCCTTAATGCACGTTTTTATTCTTGCCGGGATCCTGTTTGTTATCGGTTTTATTGGCGTTATCAGCCGTCGCAATACTTTATACATGCTAATGAGCTTAGAGGTTATGCTTAATGCGGTTGGCTTAGCGTTTATCGGTGCTGGTAGTGCCTGGCAACAAGCTGATGGGCAAATTATGTTTATATTAATATTAACTCTGGCCGCCGCTGAAGTAGCAGTGGGCTTAGCCTTACTTATTCGCCTACAACAACAGCGTCAGTGTTTAAATATTGACGCCCTTGATGAGATGAGAGGTTAATATGAATGTGTTAGCGTATTTACCCTTTTATCCGCTGCTTAGCTTTTTACTGTTAGTTATTTTAAGTAAGCGTTTGTCTTGGTTACAAGCAACAATATTATCGGTTGGCTCGGTCGGCCTAAGTGCCCTTAGTGCTGGCTATTTAATTAGTACCGTTATGGTGGCTCCGGACAGTGTTATAACCGTACAATTGTGGCAATGGTTTAAACTGGGTGACAGCCCAATAAACTTTGCTTTGCGCTTAGACAGCCTGTCGGCGGTGATGATCTGTGTTGTCAGTGGCGTTGGTTTTTTAATTCATGCTTTTGCCGCAGCGTATATGCGAGACGATGCTAACTTTAGCCGTTTTATGGCGTATATGAATTTATTTATCGTGGCAATGTTATTGCTGGTGTTAGGCGATAACTTAGTGTTGCTGTATTTAGGTTGGGAAGGTGTCGGTCTGTGCAGTTTCTTATTAATTGGTTTTTGGTATCAACAACCAGAAAATGCCCTAGCGGCGAAAAAAGCTTTTATTGTTACCCGTGTCGGCGACACGTTTTTAGCGATTGGTTTATTTTTATTGTTTCGCGAAACCGCAAGCTTAACCATTGCCGATATTCAAAGTGCTGACAATCTAGCCTTACTTGCCAATAATGACATGGTCTATTGGATTTGTTTATTATTGGTTGGTGGCGCAGTGGGTAAGTCGGCGCAACTACCACTGCAAACTTGGTTACCCGATGCAATGGCGGGACCAACACCGGTCAGTGCCTTAATTCACGCCGCGACTATGGTCACCGCAGGGGTGTATTTAATTGCACGCATGAATGGCTTGTTCTTATTAACCCCAGAAGTAATGACGATTGTCGCCTGGATTGGTGGTTTAACGTTATTGTTGGCTGGCATAGCCGCACTCGCGCAAAGTGACATAAAGCGGGTGCTCGCTTATTCTACCATGAGCCAAATCGGTTATATGATGTTAGCGTTGGGCGCCGGGGCGTATAGCGCTTCGATAATGCATTTAATGACCCATGCCTTTTTTAAAGCGTTATTATTTTTAACCGCAGGGGCAATTATTCTGGCCCTACATCACCAACAAAATATGTACAAAATGGGTGGCTTACTGAAAAAACTGCCCTTGATAAGCGGCTTGTTTTTTATAGGTATCGCCGCCTTAATTGCCTTACCTGGTACCTCGGGTTTTGTCTCCAAAGAGGCGATTATCGCCGAACTTTACTCATCGACAACCGCTGGGCCGATGTTTTGGTGGTTAGCCATTATTGGCGCGTTAATCACCAGTATTTATAGCTTTAGAAT
>CALJHL010000070.1 GCA_938075435.1 uncultured Thalassotalea sp.
GTTAAGTTCATCAATGCATTCGCATCTCCAACATTGCGCCCACCAATTAAATGCAACGGACTTTCAAGGCTATTGAGCAACACCATGATGGCAAACAATTTTAATAACACTGGCAATAACTTAAAATGAGAAACTTTTATACTGAATAAAAAAAGTGCAATGAGTAACAAACAAATAAACAACGTCAGTAAATCTCGAACCCAAAGAACACAACTCACCACCAGTAAAGCTAATATGAAATAACTGCAGTAGCGACTATAAGTGCTTTTAAAGTCCGCTATTTTATAGATTAAAACACCCCAACCGACTGCTCCAGCATATCCGGAAAAAGCGATTAAAAATGCTGAGCCTCCTAAGGTAGTACATAAACCAGCACCATTACTAAATAATTGAATGCTGGCAATACGGCCACCACTCAACAAGGCGGCTAAACCATGACTCATTTCATGGAAGTAGCTTTCTAACCAGTTAAATGGAATACCCACAAAGGGAATTTGTTTAATGAAGATAGCAAGCACCAACAACAACCAAAAATTTGGCTGTTGTAAATTAAAAAAGTTGCTCTTTAGCTTGTTCGTCATTAATAGCTTCCTTTCGATTTACAAACTCAATTAGATGATAAATGCGGTTAGGTTTTACCCGGTAATTTTTTCCAAGTTACTGTATCTCGTAAGTACACCGGTTCAGCATGTTCTGCACTGACTTGATTACCTTTGGCAAATTCGGCTTTAGCCAAATTAAGCATAGCTTGTGCTCGGGGAAACTGAACTTGATTATTCACTTCGACCAGATCACTTATATTGGCAAGTTGCTCTGGGTAAGCATCCCAAGCAGAGCCCACACCGCTTAGCTTGGTAACGCTATTGTCATCGATGTAGTTTTTAAGTAACTCAGGAGCGATAACAACCTCAGCTTTCACTGGTTGCATTAAATTATGGTCATCAAGGGCAAATAAGCCACTGTAGGTTTCACTCATTCGCGCATCAATTGCGGCAATAACCATTGATTGACCGTGTAATTCAAATGCTTGTTGCGCCATGGCTTGCAAGGTTGAAATACCCACTAGCATTAAATTAGCTGAATAGGCTAGGCCCTGAGCGACACCGATACCGATACGAACACCAGTAAAACTGCCAGGCCCGCGGCCGTAAATTAAACCGTCTAATTGGCTTAGTTTAACGCCGGCTTCTTGCAACACAGCATCCACCATAGGCAATAATAATAAACTATGCGATTGTGGGCATAGTTCGTAACGACTGTATACTTTCCCTTGGTATTCAAGGGCTACCGAGCAAGCTTCGGTTGAGGCATCAATGGCCAAATAATTCACTGTTATATTCTCATTCCGGTATTACCGGTTACTAAATTTAGATTAAGTGTGGTTGTTTTATACGATTTTGTCACTTTCAATTATGGTGTCATTGCTGGTTAACTTTTTCTGGTTAATTGTCTGCAAAAATTTCACCGCAACATTAATATCTCGGGTACGGCTCATTGGTGGTAAGCTAGCCAAAAAAACGTGCCCATAATCACGATTAACAATACGTGAATCACAAATAGCCAATACGCCTTTATCACTTACATCACGAATTAAACGACCAACGCCTTGTTTTAAGGCTATTACCGCTTCAGGTAGTTGAATTTGCGCAAATGGCTCACCACCACGACGCTTTAAGTCTTCACTTTTCGCTTGTAACAAGGGTTCATCTGGGGCTCGAAATGGCAATTTGTCAATAATAACACAGGTTAAATTGTCACCTCGTACATCCACGCCTTCCCAAAAACTCGCGGTTGCTAATAATACCGCATCTTGTTGTTCGACAAAATTATCTAACAGCACGGTTTTCGCCATTTTACCTTGAACTAATAACGGATTGCTAATTTGTTCAGCTAATAACTCCGCCACCTGATTCAACACTCGATAAGAGGTGAATAATAAAAAACAACTGCCCTTACTGGCCGCAATCAACGGCAAGGCGATATTAACTAATGCCGAGGCGCGATTAAAGTCATTTGCTTCTGGTAAATATCTTGGCACTAATAGTTTTGACTGATTGCAATAATCGAATGGACTCGCTAATAATAATTGCTCGGCACTGCTAAGACCGAGCTCATCGGCAAAATGACTAAAACTGTCATTTACTGCCAGTGTCGCCGAGGTAAAAATCCAGGCGCTTTCGGTCTTATTAATATAACCACTAAACTTATCGGCAATTGATAGCGGCGTTTGGTGTAGCACCACATGTCGACGAGTGGTTTCATACCAAAGGCTCATGCCTAAACCATCGGTATCCTTCATTACTTGATACTTAGCTAATAATTCGCCAGCCCGCTCAAAACAGTTATCAATAACCGCAGAGCGAGATACGCACATTTTTAATACGTCAAACAGAAATTTAAGATCGGTATGTAGTTGCCCAAACGCCTTGGAAAATTGCGTTTGCTCCATTTTATGGTACCAATTACCACGTTCGGCGTCATAGGGAAATAACAGACGAAAATCGCCGGCCGCTTTTTGTAGTTTTTCTGCCGCTAGGCCAAGTTGCTTAACATCGGTAAGCTCAACTCGATACTGTTGTAAGGCATCACTGGCCAATTCTAACATTTGCCGAGTTGAAAAGGCTTGGCCAAAATACTCACTGGCGATATCACCTAATTGATGCGCTTCATCAAAAATCACTACATCGGCTTGCGGTATTAATTCACCAAAGCCGGTATCTTTAAGGGCCATATCGGCAAAAAACAAATGATGATTAACCACGATTAAATCGGCTTCAATGGCTCGGTCACGAGCTTTGGTCAAATAACATTTTTCATAATCGGGGCAATTTCGTCCCAAACAATTATCGGTAGTTGATGTTACCTGAGCAAAAATTAACGAGTTTTCAGCAACCGTGGTTAACTCACCAATATCGCCGGTTTGAGTACTGCTCGCCCATCGCCTAACCGCCGCTAAGTCAGATAATGTTGCAGCATCAAGTACTGCCCCCGCTTGCTGACGTTTTTGCGGTGAACTACTAAAGTTTTCTTCTAAATGAAAACGGCATAAATAATTAGAACGGCCCTTTAGCAAGGCAAGTTTTTGTGAACTTTTTAACGCTTTTTTAACAATAGGGAGATCTTTATGAAAGAGTTGCTCTTGCAGGTTTTTAGTGCCGGTTGACACGATTACTTTTTTACCACTTTGCAGGGCCGGAATTAAATAAGCGAAGGTTTTGCCGGTACCAGTGCCGGCTTCTACAATTAAGCTTTGTTGTTTTGCTATTACCTTAGCAACTTTTTCGGCCATATCTAACTGGGCTTGGCGCGGTTTAAAGCCAGCAATAATATTGGCTAATAAGCCATCTTCGGCAAATGCCTTAGCAACAGGAGTCAAAATAATAGCGGTCGATTGAAGTTAAAATAATAATGTTTAGGTTAAATTGATTTTGCTGATTTAGCAATCGAAAAGGCCATAATTAACTGTTTTGATTAGAGGCTTAACAACGGCATTCAAGCTTAGTTAAAGATTAACGTTGACAAATAAAAGTGATAATATTTACTCACTACAGCACATTTAAATAGTCATTGATTTTTTTTAAATAACTACCCTTATATGTCAAATTCCTAAAAGTCATAATTTATAACAATAATTTCATATTTATTTCTTGACCATCACCCTCTAAAAACATAAAGTTATAACCAGACAAACATCTAGAAGAATTTATTATGTATAACCTGAAATTACACCATCATCGCATTATTCTCGACTAGCCCTCAGGTTATTCGCTGAGAGGCTGTGGACCTTTCAGCGCCAAGCTCTATAGCAAGCCCCGAAAGAGTCCTCTTTTTCGGGGTTTTTTAGTTTTAAATTATTGGTTTTAGATGTTGGTATTAAAATATAAGCGCGCATTAATAAGTATTGGAGAATTACATGAGCAAAACAGATAACACTCGCCTTAGAATCGCTATTCAAAAATCAGGTCGATTAAGCGATGAATCACAACGTCTTCTTAAGGGCTGTGGTTTAAAAATTAACTTATCCGACAGGCGTTTAATTTCTCATGTGGCAAATATGCCGATAGATTTAATGCTAGTGCGCAGCTCAGATATTCCAGGTTTAGTCATGGATGGCATTTGTGATCTTGGCATCGTCGGTGATAATACCCTAGAAGAGCACGCTTTAGAAAGATTATTGATTGGTGAAAATGCAGATTTTGAGAAAATTTTATCATTGAAATTTGGTGGCTGTCGATTGTCGATTGCCCTTCCTGAAGAAATGGAATACAAGGGTGTTAAAAGCTTGGACGGACTGCGTTTAGCAACCACCTACCCAAGATTATTAAATCGTTTTGCCGATGACAATGGTATTAAATTTGAAATGTGCCAACTCAATGGTTCAGTGGAAGTGGCGCCGCGGGTCGGCCTTGCCGATGGTATTTGTGACTTAGTTTCCACTGGGGCGACACTTGAAGCCAATGGCTTAAAAGAAGTGGTTGAAATTTACCGTTCAAAAGCGGCTCTAATTCAATCGGCACAGCCATTAATTGCAGTGAAACAACAAACCTTAGATAAGTTACTGCCACGGATTCAGGGCGTACTTAAAGCGCGAGAAAGCAAATACATAATGTTGCATGCGCCTAAAGATAAATTAAATGAAGTTGTGGCGCTAATGCCGGGGACCGAAACGCCAACGGTATTACCTCTAGCAGAGCGAGATGATCGAGTTGCAATTCATGTAGTAAGTACCGAAACCTTCTTTTGGGAAACAATGGAACAGCTTACCGCACTTGGCTGTAATTCAATTTTAGTGATGCCAATTGAAAAAATGATGGGATAAACTATGTTAACTTGGTCAACTTTATCAGCAAGCCAACAACAGCAAGTTTTAGCGCGCCCAGCGATTGCTGACAATGCCAATTTAGCAACGGCTGTTGCCGCAATTATTAGTGACGTTAACACGGCTGGTGATGCCGCACTCTATAGTTTTACCGAAAAATTTGATCGAGTAAAACTTAGCAGTTTAGCGCTAAATAGCAATGAGGTTAGTAAAGCGAGCAGTCGGTTAAGCAGCAAGCGCAAGCAAGCTATTCATACCGCTTATCAACAAATCGACCGTTTTCACCAAGCCCAAGTAGCAAACGACATCACAGTAGAAACTATGCCTGGGGTGGTTTGTACGTTAAAAACTGAAGCGATTGCCAGTGTCGGCTTATATATTCCGGCCGGTTCGGCGCCCTTACCATCAACCGTATTAATGTTAGGGGTACCCGCGAAGATAGCCGGTTGTGAACGCGTCGTGTTAGTGTGTCCACCAGACATCAATGGCTCGATAGCCGATGAGATCATCTTTGCTGCCGACCTATGTGGTATTAATGAAATCTACACCTTAGGCGGAGCCCAAGCAATTGCCGCTCTAGCATTAGGCACGCAAACCATTACAGCGGTCAATAAAGTTTTTGGTCCGGGTAATCGATTTGTTACGGAAGCTAAAAAACAGTTGTCACAACAGGTTCCCGGTTTTGCCATTGATATGCCTGCCGGACCTTCGGAGTTATTAGTCATAGCTGATAACAGCGCTAATGCCGCATTTGTGGCCAGTGATTTATTATCACAAGCCGAGCATGGACCCGACTCGCAAGTTATTTTGTTAACGGATTCTGTCGAGTTGTTGCAAGCGGTAAAACAACAACTTGACCAGCAAGTTGAATTGTTATCTCGTAAAGACATAGCCAAGCAAGCCTTAGAGCAAAGCCGCCTTATTTTAACGGCTGATTTAAAGCAAGCCGTGCAAGTTTCTAACCTGTATGGGCCGGAACACTTAAGCGTGCAAACTCGACAGCCACAGCTGTTAATGAAGGATTTACGCAACGCAGGTTCAATCTTTGTAGGCGATTTTTCACCAGAGTCTGCCGGAGATTACGCCAGTGGTACCAATCATGTATTACCAACTTATGGGTATTCAAAGGTTGTCTCATCACTGTCTTTAGCTGACTTTTCGAGACGCTACACCGTACAAGAGTTAACTCGCAGCGGCTTACAAAGTTTAGCCGAAACCATAATCGAGTTAACCGATGCCGAAGGCCTTGATGCGCATCAACGGGCGGTTACAATTCGCCTAGAGGACAACTAATGAGTACTAGTGCAGAGCAAAGCTTAGTTGATAAATTAGTGCGTAACGATATTAAAGAGATGGTTGCCTATCAATCGGCTCGACGTGGTCAAACTGGAGGTGATTTTTGGCTAAATGCTAATGAAGCAGGAGGCAATGAACAACTGACCGTTAGCCTAGATAATTTAAACCGTTATCCTGATTTTCAACCGAAAGCGCTAGTGAATGGTTATGCACAATACTGCCAGTTAACCAATGAGCAAATTTTAGCAACTCGCGGTGCTGATGAAGGTATCGAAGTGTTAATCAGAACATTTTGTGAAAGTGCAACCGACAGCATTGTAATATGCCCTCCCACTTATGGCATGTATGCAATAAGTGCTAAAGGCCATAATGCCAACACTATTACTGTGCCATTGACTGCTGAATTACAATTAGATTTACCGGCGCTTAATGCACAACAAGGCCACTGTAAACTGGTATTTATCTGTTCACCCAATAACCCTACCGGTAACATAATAAATCGCGATGATATTATCGCCTGTATTGAATTGTTTAAAGATTCAGCCTTAGTTGTGGTGGACGAAGCCTATATTGAATTTTGTCCAGAATTAAGCTTGGTTGATATGCTTGCCACTTACCCCAACTTAGTGATTTTAAGGACCTTGTCAAAAGCCTTTGCTTTAGCGGGTTTACGTTGTGGTTTTACCTTAGCAAACCCTGCAGTCATTGCTATGATGAGTAAAGTTATTGCTCCCTACCCAATTTCACAACCGGTTGCCGAAATAGCCAGTGCCGCTCTTAACGCAACTGGGCTTAAGCTTATGCAACAGCGGGTTGATAACACTATTGCCTTAAGAGCAACAGTAATTGACTTTTTAGACCAACAGCCTTGGGTTAACAAGCGCTTTAGTTCGAACACCAATTATATTTTATTTAACACCGAGTTAGCTGAATCGCTATTTGAGTTTTTAACCAGTCAAGGGGTGTTAATTCGCAACCAATCAAATCAATTAAATTTGGCCAACTGCTTACGAGTGAGTATTGGCAATAAAACAGAAATTTCGGCTTTTATCGCGGCGGTTACCACTTTTAACCAGCAATTAGCGACAAAACCCACGCTCGAAAATTCATCATCTACATCAAATTTTTAACGGCAGGATCATTATGCAAGCTGAAAACATTTTATTTATTGACCGCGATGGCACATTAATCGAAGAGCCGGTTGTTGACAAACAAGTCGATAGCCTAGAAAAGTTGGTGTTTGAACCACAGGTTATTCCAGTTTTATTAAAGCTCATTGCTGCCGGTTACAAATTGGTATTAGTGTCCAACCAAGATGGCCTAGGAACTGATAGCTTTCCCGTTGCTGATTTTGATTTAGCCCAAAACAAAATGTTGGAGATTTTTGCTGGCCAAGGCGTGATCTTTAGCGACCAATTAATTTGTCCGCATTTTGAACATGACAACTGTAATTGCCGCAAGCCCAACTTGGGTTTAGTAAGCGATTATTTGCAACAGCAACGAATAAATTTTGCTAATTCCTATGTCATTGGTGATCGTCAAACCGATGTTCAGCTGGCCGCCAATATGGGCTTGCCAGCCCTACAATATAATAGAGACAGCCTAGACTGGAATGCGATTAGCGATGCGCTATTAACTTCGCAACGTATTGCTAAAGTGACTCGAACCACCAAAGAAACCGATATTAAGGTTAAAGTTAACCTTGATAAAAAAGGCGATAATAATATTGCCACTGGCATCGGCTTTTTTGATCATATGCTTGATCAAATTGCCACCCATGGTGGCTTTTCTATGCACTGTAGTGTTGCCGGTGATTTACACATTGACGATCATCACAGCATAGAAGATACCGCACTAGCCCTCGGCGAAGCGTTAAAACAAGCATTAGGTAATAAGCGCGGCATTACTCGCTTTGGTTTTGTGCTACCTATGGATGAATGTCGTGCAGAATGTAGCCTAGATTTGTCTGGTCGGGCGCATTTAGAATTTAATAGTGAGTTTAGTGATACTCGCGTTGGTGGTATGTCGACGCAAATGGTGAGTCATTTTTTCCGCAGTTTAACCGATGCGATGGCAATAACTTTGCACCTTTCAACCAGCAAAGGTAACTGTCATCATCAAGTAGAAAGTTTGTTTAAAGTATTTGGACGGGCCTTAGGACAAGCCATTACCGTGTCAGGTGATGCGATGCCAAGTTCAAAAGGTGTTTTATGAGTTCCATAACGGCCAACAAAACCGACTCTAATATTAGCGTAGAGAGCAATTATGACGCTCTGATCATCGATACCGGTTGCGCCAATATAAACTCTTTAAAATTTGCGCTTGAGCGCCTTGGTTATCAAATATTAGTATCAGAAGATGTTGATGATATTCGCGTCGCAAAAAAGGTTTTTTTACCTGGTGTTGGCTCTGCTGAGTTTGCGATGCGAAGCATCAATAGCCGCCACTTAGCAACAGTAATTAACGCTCTGCAACAACCGGTGTTAGGCATTTGTTTAGGGATGCAGTTATTAACCGAACATTCCGTTGAAAATGCTATCGACACCCCCTGCTTAAACTTAATAAGCGGCGCGGTTGAACGCATCGATATTGGTCAACAAGAATTACGCTTACCGCATATGGGCTGGAATACGCTAGAGCAAATTAATTCATCGCCGTTATTTGCTAACATTGATGAAAACGATTACTTTTATTTCGTCCATAGCTACTGCGTCCCCGTTAATGCATGCACCTTAGCGGTTTGTGATTATGGCCAAAAATTTTCGGCAAGTTTACAACAAGATAATTTTTATGGGGTGCAATTTCACCCCGAACGCTCAGGTCAGTCTGGTGCAAAACTATTAAAGAATTTTATGGAGCTGTGTTAATGATCATTCCAGCAATCGATTTAATTGACGGTAAAACGGTACGTTTATATCAAGGCGATTACCAACAAAAAACCAATTATAAACAAACCCCTGAACAGCTTATCGAAAGTTATTTTAACCAAGGTGCACAAATTCTCCATCTTGTTGATTTAGATGGCGCTAAAGAAAGTAGCAAAC
>CALJHL010000071.1 GCA_938075435.1 uncultured Thalassotalea sp.
GTTATTAATGTTATAATTTTTTTATATCCATTTATGTGATACCAAGCTGATAATATATTTAATCAAATTGGTATATTTACCTGAGTCCCAATCATTATGCGTTCATTGTTTTATTTCTTACTTTCGTGGCCTTTACGCTTATTAGTGCGTTGTAAAATTGTGCCGGCAAGCACCGAGGACGTGTCGCCGCTGAGCGATGAAAAATCTATTTTTTATATAGTCCGTCATCGCTCTGCCAGTGACTTACTTGCTCTGCAAATGGCCTGTAAAAAATTAAACTTGCCCAATCCGTTAGAAAATGTGGAAATAGAAGGCCAGTCATTTCGCCGCTGTTTGTGTTTAGCACAACCGAGTTCAATTTTTCCTTGGGTTAAACGCCGCCAAACTAGAGTACTTAAGCAAGGCCTAGCGCTATTACAACGCCATCAAAAGAATCCACAGGAAAATGCCAAACTGGTACCGGTAAATATTTTGTGGGGACGTATTCCCACCAAAGAAAAACAAGCCAATGTTGGCACCGTACTCGCTGATCAAGCCTCACCAAATTTTTTACGTAAATTTTGGATTGTGCTGTTTTTAGGGCGCGATACCTTAGTGCGCTTTAGCACCGCAGTGTCATGTCGTGAAATGGTCGACACCCAAGGTAGTGATGAGGTTGCTGCGCACAAACTTATCCGTGTTGCTCGCTTTCATTTTCATCGTCAAACTATTGCTGCCACTGGTCCGAGACTGATGGACTGCCAACAAACATTCACAGCCCTGTTTGCCAATCCGGCGATTAAACGAGTGATTGAAGATGAAGCCAAAGCCAAGGGTAAATCAGAGGCTGAAATAAAAGCCAAAGCATTGGCAATGATGAAAGAAATTACCGCCGATTATCGTGATTCTACTATTCGTTTAAGTGAACGGTTTTTACGCTGGTTGTGGAATCGTTTATACGATGGTATCGACGTAAGACACGCCGACCGACTAAGACAGCTATCACAAGACGGCCATGAAATTATTTATGTGCCATGTCATCGCTCGCACATGGATTATTTATTACTTACCTACATTATTTATCAACAAGGCTTGGTAACACCAAGGATTGCCGCCGGTATAAATTTAAATTTTTGGCCTGCAGGACCTATTTTCAGAAAAGCAGGGGCATTTTTTATTCGCCGTAGCTTTCGTGGTAATCGCTTATATTCCACTATATTTCGTGAATATTTAGGCTTGCTGTTTAATCGTGGCTACGCCGTTAAATATTACACTGAGGGTGGCCGCAGCCGGACCGGACGATTGTTGCAACCAAAAACTGGTATGTTGTCGATGACAGTGCAAAGTATGCTTAAAGGTTTAGATAGACCATTAACTTTAGTGCCGGTGTATCTTGGGTACGAGCATGTAATGGAAGTGACCACCTACCATAAAGAATTGAAAGGCAGTTCGAAGCAAAAAGAGTCAGTTTTTGGCATTGTGAAAGCCATTCGTAAGTTACGCAATTACGGTAAAGGCTTTGTCAACTTTGGCGAGCCCATTAATATTAATGACTTTTTAAATAAACAAGTCCCTGATTGGAAAGACAGTATTGACCCAATTGAGCCGCCAAAACCACAATGGTTGTCACCAACGGTAAACGATCTGTCAAATAAAGTGATGGTAGAAATCAATAAAGCCGTGGCATTAAATTCAGTTACCTTAACGGCGCTAATTTTATTAAGCTCAGAAAATCATGCCTTAACCCGTAAAGAGTTAGAAGAGCAATTAGACTTTTTTGTTAATATGCAACGCCAAGCGCCATATTCTCGCGATATGATCATTCCAAATGAGAGTGGTAAAGAGCTGGTTGATGCGGTGATCCGCTTAAACAAAGTGACGGTTACCGATGATGATTTAGGACAAATTATTTCTCTTTCTCAGCAAGCTGCATTAGAGATGGGCTATTATCGTAATAATATTATTCACGCTTTCGTGTTGCCGGCTATAGTTTGTCGGTTATTACTTCGCTACGACAAGCTCTCTGAGCAAGACTTAATCGCGAAGGCATTACAATTAACTCAGTTAATTAAAGCTGAAATGTTTTTATGGTTTGGTGCCGACGATATGCCAGGGCAAGTACAAGCTATTTTAAAAGTGCTTGACCAACAAGCGATTATTAAACACAGTAAAGCTGGCTATTGGAGCCTGACCGAGAACAACAGTCAGACCTATCAAATCAACTTAATGTCGACCTGCATCGGTGAAACCATGCAGCGATACGCCATTGTTATAAAATTGCTTAAACAATTAGCTCCTGCGAGCCGCAGCACCCTTGAACAAGATGCAACTACCTTGGCCAAGCGGATGTCGACCTTGCATAGCATTAACGCCCCAGAGTTTATCGATAAAAAATCGCAAGCCGCAATTATTAATGCCTTGCGTGAATATGGGTATATTTGCTCTGATGACACTGGCCGTTTTGTTGCTAATGAGTCATTAGCGGCGCTTGACCAAACGTTTATGCAGCTGCTTGATGCTGAAGTATTACAAAGCATTTTGCATTCTTAAGTCTGCAGAATCGTAAACCACAGATTCGAACTGCGGTTACACTGGGGGCTTCGCCTTGGGTAATCGCGCTTTTTCAAATGCCATTGCCAAGGTTAACACCTCGTTAATTTGATCCAGATCAGAACCTAATTCAACAGATAATTTATCCTTTAACCATCACTAGAATTGCTCTCAGGATGACCTCATGGATAACTTGCAAGTATTACTTACCGACCCCGTTGTTTTATTTTCAGCTGGCGGTTTACTGCTTTTATTTGGTATCGGTGCTTTCTATATTTATCTATTTATTAGTAAGATGAATAACAACGAATAAATCTGCTCATTTTTAATCGTAAAAATGGATAACACTCACTAATTTTGTGGGTTAGTAAATCCCGATAATAGGTTTTGATCAAGCTTACCTTGATGTTCAATATTAAAAACCATAAAGCCTTTTGGATCGATTTTGGTTCGCAAGTGGTAATTTAACACTTGCTCAGTATCGGTACTGACAAAGGCCAAAAATTTTAGCAAATTAAAAAAGCTGATGCTAGCTTGTACTGCAACAACGGTGTCGGAGTAGGCGAGTAAGGTAGGGACGTTATTGGCAACCCCAGAAAGGATCTGTTGGTCGGCAATATCGAGCTTAAAACTCAGGCCATCAATTTCAAAATCAACGGCATTAGGATTGGTGACTAACAATTTTAGGGTAAAGCTGGGAGACATGCCTTGCTGTTTGCCAGAATCAATGGCGATTAACTTTATTTGTAAGTCTTCATACGGTTGCAAATTAGCGCAAGAGCTAATCAACAGCAGTACAAAAAATAGTAAAAACTTTAAGTTATGCATAATTTTAAGAAATTTGCGTTAAGGATAATAACATCTTAATACCTTATATGGCTGCGCAGTAGCGTTAATCTAGCAGGAACTTAAGAACAAGTATAATTACCTTCATTCGCTATTCAATAGAGCTTAAGTTTTTTAACTGGGCAATTTTGACTAATGAACGGGTTGGATAATTACTAAAAATGCCATCAATACCTAAACGATGCATCTCAATGATATCTGCTTCATCATCAACCGTATACACATACACTTTTAAACCACGTTGATGGGCATCGGCTATAAAATTAGCAGTAACAAAATCAATATCAATATGCACACTATAAGCATGCAGCTGCTCGGCAAAGGCGGCATAATCAATAGGGCAACTTGCAGTTAACGCGCCAATGTTTAAGTTATTATTTATTGCTTTAATTTCGAATAATAGGTGATGATTAAAAGAAGAGAATAAGAACTGGTTATATGTAAAACCATATTCTGCTACCGCTTTATTAATCAGGGTCATTAAAGGAATAACGGTTTTATCGGCTTTTAATTCAACATTAACCAAGCACCGACCATGTACCTCTACTAGAACTTCTTCTAGTGTCGGAATAGATTGACCTTTACCAGCATCGAGTTTACGTAATTCGCTAAACTTAATATCTGCTACTTTACCATTGCCATTAGTCGATTTATGTAACCAACGGTCATGAATTACAATTAATTCGCCATCACATAAATGCACATCAACTTCGATGGCATCAACTTGCATTGCTATCGCTTGTTGTATTGCTAAAATGGTATTTTCTGGTTCATGACCACTAGCGCCACGATGAGCAAAAACTAACATCTTCCACTCCGATAAAATTCAATTTTTGCCACAATAATCGTGCTAACCAACACCATAGCCATCGGATATATTTCGCTATTAAAGATGGCTGTGCAGTTAGGTCTTAATCTAGCAGGAATTTAGTAAATTTCGAATTTAATTGTCGATATACCGTTATTAATTGGCAAGGTTTAGCTCTATCGGCAGGTTTTTAAGCGACCATTAAGGCATTAAGCCTCTGTCAACATGGCCTAGAGGCATTAGCAGCTACTTGCAATTTAGTGATACAAGAGTAAGCTATACAAAATAGCTTTTTTTAATACTTATACCAACAACAATAAGAATTTTCATGATTAAAATTAGAGTGTTATTGACCTGCCTAGTTTTCCTATTATTAAGCCTTCCTAGCTTAGCTGCATTAGTTTCACAACAAATTACCGCCAGTAAAACATTCAAACTTAAAGGCATGGAATTAGAGGCTATTTCGGGTGTGTTTCATTTCGAATTTGACCCTCAGCTCGAGCCTAATCAAGTTATTGTCGATCTCGCTGGAGCGCCGTTAAATGCTAATGGCAAAGTTGCGGCACAAGCTAACTTTTTTATTATTCAACCCACCGATGCCAAGCTACGTAAAGGCGCATTATTGGAAGTCAGTAACCGTGGCTCAAAAGCGGCGCTACGTTACTTTAATAATGCTAGTTATAGTTCGATGCCTAATAAGGCTTCGGTGTTGGGGGATGGCCTAATACAAGAATTAGGCTTGTCATTAATCTGGGTTGGCTGGCAAGCTGATTTAGTGGTTAGCGACAGTGTTCTGCAAGACAATGTTATGCACGATAATATTATGCACGCCAACTTACCACGTATTATTGGCACTGAAGGTTGGGTGCGCAGTGATTGGACCGTAGATAACTCTAAATCGTTATTGAGCCTAGCCCATAAAGACAACATTAATACCGTCTACCCAGTAAATTTTGACAAGCAACAGCAAGCCTGGTTAACCAAGCGCATGGGTCGTGATAACTTACGTACTGTGGTGCCGCGCAATAATTGGCAATTTAGTAGCGACGGTAAAAAAATTGCCGGCGATTTTACCCCGGGTATATACGAATTGGTTTATCCGAGTAAAGACCCGATTGTTGTTGGCTTAGGCTTGGCCATTATTCGTGATAGCGCCGAATATTTAAAAGCTAAGGATAGTCCGTATAAGGTGCCGAAAACCATTGCGTTTGGGGTGTCACAAACTGGCCGATTTTTACGACAGTTTTTATATCAGGGCTTTAATGAGACCGAGCTAGGGTATATCGCCTTTGATGGGATGTTGATCCATACCGCCGGTGCTGGTCGTGGCAGTTTCAATCATAGATTTGGCCAACCCTCTCGAGATGCGCATCGAATGTCATCATTCTTTTATCCTACCGACTTATTTCCGTTTACCAGTAGCCGAGTACGTTCAGCTATCACCAATAAAAAAGCCGGTTTGTTAAAGCGCTACCACGAAGATTTTTACCCGAAAATTTTCCACACCAACACCGGTTATGAATACTGGGGCCGTGCCGCAGGTTTAATTCATAGCCACGACGTTTATGATATTGCGCCAATGGCCAATGAGCGAATTTACCATTTCGCCTCGGCGCAACATTTTGTTGGCAGCAGCAAAAACTTAACCCTAATTGATGAAAATGAGGGGGTTTTTCAAGGTAATACCCTAGATTTTAAAATTCATTTACGAGCCTTATTGTCACATTTAAGCCAATGGGTAATTAATGATGAAGCACCACCAAAAAGTGCTTATCCCAAATATGCCGATCAAACTTTAATAAACTTTTCGCATTTTCAATTACCCGCATGGTTAAAAATAGACAAACCTTATAAACCACATACCGCCTATGAAATTGATTATGGCGATAACTGGCAACAGGGCATAATTGCCAATCAACCACCAAGAATGATCGCTGAAATAATACCCCCGGTGCCTAAAGTCGATAGTAACGGCCATGAAATTAGCGGCATTAGGCACCCATTAATAAGGGCTCCAATTGCAACCTTTATTCCTTGGTCGCTACGCTACAATAAATTTTCGAGTAATGAAATTAATAATTTTCGGGGCAGCATGAGAAAGTGGAGTGTAGAGCGTATTATGTCTCGTTACGCCAGTAAAAAATCTTACTTGAGCCACTTAAGAAAAATGACGTTAAAGAGTTTGAACGAAGGCTGGATACTGGCTCGTGATATTGACAAAGTTAGTCAACAAGGTGCTTGGTTATGGGATTGGAGTATGAAACAGCCTGATGCCCGCTTTAAAAAATCTGACAAGGGAATTGGCGAGTAAGCAACCAATTGATTATTTTTTTAACATTAGCCAGGTAGTTGCGTAATCGGGTAAATGTTTATTGGCTTGATGATAATCAGTCCAGCCGAAGTAGCTATCGACTAAAAAATCTAGCTGAAATAGGTTGTTGTCAAACGCCCCGCCAGTATCCGCTAAAATCCCCATTTGACTCACGGAACGACCATTTAGTGGGTAGTTAATCATAAACAGTTTACCTAAGCCCAATTGCTCAACATTACCCGCAAAGGTGACCTGCGCCTTGATCTCTATTTTAGATTCTATCTCACTACCATAGCCCATAATTGACGGCACTTCGGCAAAATACCAGTAGCGCGCTTGGTCAGTCTTGCCGATGCTGTAATCGTAACTAATGCCATTATTACGATGCACATTAAAATAACGAATTTTACCATCGACTTCTAATACCCCTGTCCCCTGTAACAATACATCATGAAGGCTTTCTTCGCTAAGCCATACCAGTGGTTTGGCTAAATTATGATTGTTAAGAGCGCCGCCGATAACGTCTTGGCGAGTATATTTAAAACGAGTTAGAGAGCTCTTTTGCAACTCAGCTTGCTCTAAGCTTAAACCTTGTTCGTCTGCGGGCAGTTGGTATAAAGCTTGGTTATAGACTTCGGTTTTTACCGGGCTGGCGGTTAAGCGCTTGGTGTAATATTTGGTAATAAATAACTTATCTGTGGGTATGCCGGTAAGCAGACTATTTTTCTTAGCGTTGGTACTTTTTTTACTAATAGTGGTGGCGGTATTCGTGTCGGGATACCAGCGATAAAAATTAAAATTATCCGTTAAAAACTGAGCATCATGCAGGCGGCTATTCTGCTGGTTACGAACATCAAAACGGTAAGTCTGACAAATGAAATTTAGGGTGTTTTCAACTTTCGCTAACGTAATATCAAGCTGATTGAATTGTTTGATTTGGCTGACAACTTTATCCTTATTGTTACGGATATAAAGTTGCGTGTTGTTCGCCACTGTACATAAGTCGCTGCTTTTAAATAATTGCATTTGGCCGATGTTAGGGCTGGTTTCTAATACAAATTTGGCGTTGTTAGCAACGGCTGTAAAGGCTGTAAAAGCCAAACTGATAGATAATAGACTAAGAATTTTGATCATTTCAATTTCATTAATTGGCTTTTATGGTGTTAGTGTTGCGCTAATATTTGCTGATACACCTGGTTGGCTTGTTGGTGCTCGCCCATTAACTCTAATAACTCGGCATAGCTTTGTAAGTCATCGCTGCTGGCTTGCAGTTTTAATAATGAATGAAAGGCTTTTTTGGCTTTGTCATATTCTTTATTCGCCGCGCATAAATTAGCCAGGGCACTTAACCATAAGGTATTGTCCGGTTGTTTTAGCAATAACTTTTGCACATTGGCAATAATATGTTGAGAGTTGTGGATAGATAATTTTTTTAAGGCATTAATAAAGCTGGCACTGGTGTCTTTTTTAATTAATGGCAAGATCAGCTTTTCTAACTTGTCGGTTAAGCCATGCTTATTAAGACAGTTGGCGTAGGCGAGGACAATACCTTCGCGCTGCTTTTCCTTGCGGCTTAAACCATTAAAGTAACTGTCTACCGAGTCGATACTGGCTTTAGTTAATAACTGTTCAAAATGGCCACTAAAGGCTCTTAATTCCCAATCGGTTAGGCTCTCGCTTAATATCGATTTATCTTTGCGAGCAACTTTTAAATGCTCAATGGCTTTATCAAAGCGCGATTCGTGTATACACACTTCAATATCTAGCCCCAATAAGCGGCCGTCATGGCCAATTAACTTATGGTTGTTATCAAGAATTTCTCGAGCTTTAGCAAACTGTTGATCC
Organism: uncultured Thalassotalea sp.; assembly: GCA_938075435.1. Taxonomy (GTDB): domain Bacteria; phylum Pseudomonadota; class Gammaproteobacteria; order Enterobacterales; family Alteromonadaceae; genus Thalassotalea_A. Next base: position 8,340 of record CALJHL010000071.1, read on the forward strand.
GCCAAATTTAATCGGCCGGCAACCAGTAACGTTTCATAACTAAAGTTTTGTTGTGCTTGTGGGTGTTCGTTGAGTAGTTGCAAATAGTTTTCGGTTTTTGCTGACAAACCTTGTTTGTGGGCAGCGGAGGCGGCAATTAACCAAGCGCTATTAGCTAAACCTGAGCGTTGTGCGCATTTTGCCATTAACTGCTCGGCTTGAGCGAAGTCGTCCAGTAAATAGGCGCCAAGGGCTTTTTGAAATTGCCGTTTGGCTTTGGCGGTGCTGCTAAAGGCCCATTTCCGCCAGGTAGCA
>CALJHL010000072.1 GCA_938075435.1 uncultured Thalassotalea sp.
TTACAGCCCTTTATATACCTACACTTTCAAGTTAATGAAAAGCTTTATTTTGGAGTTAAAACTTCATCGTTCAAGGATCATTATGGATAAATTTGAACAAGGCAAACAAGCAATAAAGAGAAATGTTCTAGTTGTTAATGAAAGCGAAGAGTTGAGTAACTTTAATGCTGATCTGAAACAGTTTAATTGGCATTGTTTACCTTTGAATCAAATTTATCACGATAATGCAGTTATCAGTAAACTTGAAATAAAGGTCGCTATCGCCATTTTCTCAATCACCAATCAAGGAAAAATTTATAACCTTATTGATAACCTAACATCTTGCTATAAACGGTTAAATTGGGTCGCAATTTTAACTGATTACCAAAGCAATAAAAGTAAACTGGATCCTCGATTCTCTTCTTATTTTCTCGATTTTTTTCATTTACCAATTAATAGCAAACATCTTATAAATTGTTTAGGGCATGCTCAAGGAATGATCGACATAAACGATAAAAAATCATCTAAATCAATAAGTAAAAACAATGAAATAATCGGAAAATCTAAACTCATAGAGCAATTAAAATATAATATTGAAAAAGTTTCTCAAGTTGACACCTCAGTGTTACTCACCGGTGAAACCGGGGTTGGTAAAGATTTATGTGCTGCAATTATTCATCAGCAATCGATTAGGGCTGATGGCCCTTATATCAGCATTAATTGTGGAGCATTGCCTGAAAACTTGATTCATTCAGAGCTTTTTGGCCATGAAAAAGGGGCGTATACCGGTGCTGTAAATAAATACATTGGTCATATAGAACAAGCGAATAACGGCACGCTATTACTTGATGAAATTGGTGATTTACCGCTTAATCTGCAAGTTAATTTACTGCATTTTTTAGAAGAGCACACCATAGAAAGACTGGGAAGTTGCAAAAAAACCAAAGTTAATTGTCGGATAATTGCTGCCACTCATATTGATTTAGAACAAGCGATTGAAGAAGGACGATTTAGAGAAGATTTATATCATCGATTAAACATTATCAATATTAATTTACCAAGTTTAAGGCATCATAAAGAAGACATTGAATTACTCGCCAATACGTTTATAAAAAAAGACCAAAGCCGCACATTTACATTCAGTGATAAGGCGTTAGAGGGCATGTTAATTTATGATTGGCCTGGCAATGTTAGAGAACTAAAAATCCGACTGCAAAGAGCCGTAGTAATGGCCGATAATTTAGAATTGAATATAAAAGATCTAGGCTTAAACTCTCAAAAAATTAACGCTAATACTTTATATATGAACAACAGAAAAAAACCAATAGATACTGAAACCCTATTAGCCGCAATTGAGCACAACAATCACAACATTACAGCCGCAGCGAGAGAGCTAAAAATTTCTCGAACAACATTCTATCGGTTAGTAAAAAAATGCAACATCAAGCTTTAGTGAAAATAGAAGAACACTGGTGATAACGAATAAAATATAGGATAAAAACTGATGCAAAATTATCATTCAAGATTACTTTTGGTTAGCTTGTTAATGTTTACAATTATTGCATGTGAGCCTCAAGGTTCATCTCAAGAAAAAGACAAGAAAATTGACCAGTTAAAAACTGAAATAGCAAAATTAAGCAGTCAAGTTGATTTAATTCAAAAGCAAGTGAATGACATTCATGAAATAGCCATGCAATCACAAAAACCAAAAACCAGAAAACTCCCTGATCAAGATAACTTCGATGCTAATGGTACGCTTCCAAGTTTAGGTGATGATACTGCCAAGATTGTTATTATTGAATTCTCAGATTTTCAATGTCCATATTGTAAAAGATTTATTGATCAAACATTTCCACAAATTAGTAAAAACTATATTGAACAGGGCAAAGTTAAATATTTAATTCGTAATTACCCATTAAGTTTTCACCCTAAAGCCGAAGGCGCAGCCATTGCCGGTATTTGTGCCCAACAACAAGGTAGTTATTGGCCATTTAGAAATACGTTATTTAACAATATGAAAAAGTTAGAAAAAAGTTACTACATACAGCTTGCCAAAGAATTAAAACTAGATACACCATTATTTGAACAATGCCTCAGTGATGCTTCGCATCTAGCTAAAATACAAACCGATGTAGCATTAGGAAAATCATTAGGAGTGACAGGTACTCCTAGCTTCATTATTGGCAAGATTGAAAATGGTGTTTTAGTAGAGCCAGAGCTGATAATAGGAGCACAAAGCTTTCGCTCATTCTCCATTATTTTAACCCCGTTAATCACTCCCAAATAGTTGTTTTTCATATTTTGAATATAATTAGCCACTGCGATGTAATCATTTCGTAACAGCTTGGTAGTATTTCGTTACAAATTAAGTACTATGGACTTAGTGAATAATTTTACAACACCGCGACTTTGTTATAAAAACGATGTCGAATAATAATTTTAGCCTAACTCGATAGAATCCAACTTAGGTAATAGTAAGCATTACAGGGGAATACCTTAAATGAACGCACGTATTTTAACACCAATTGCATTAGCAATTGCTCTTGCTGGTTGTAATCCAGCCACTAATGAAACGGCCAAAAGCAGTGAAACTGCTGAAGTAGCACAACAAACGGTAAGCGTAGAAGCGATTAACCCATTCTATTCAGAATATGACACGCCATTTGGTATTCCACCATTTGCAAAAATTAAAATTGAGCATTACCAACCAGCAATGGAAAAGGGTATTGCTGAGGTATTAGCGGAAATTGACTTAGTTATCAATAACCCAGAAACGCCTACTTTCGAGAATACCATTGAAGCAATGGAAAAAGGTGGCGATCTGTTAGATAAAGTTACCAATACCTTTTATGGTCTAATTGGTTCGATGTCGACTCCTGAAATGCAAGCCATCTCGAAAGAGATGTCACCAAAGTTCTCGGCCATGAGTGACGACATTAATTTAAATGAACAATTGTTCAAGCGTGTTAAAACAGTTTGGGATCAAAAAGATTCATTAACCCTTAATACCGAACAAAAAACGCTGTTAGAAAAAACTTACAAAGGTTTTGTTCGTTCAGGTGCTAATCTAAACGAAACCGACAAAGAAATCTTACGTGGTTTAAATACCCAACTGTCAAAGTTAGGTATTCAATTTGGTGAAAACTTACTAAACGAAACTAACGGTTTTGAATTAGTGATTGATAATGAAAAAGACTTAGCGGGTTTACCAGAATCTATTATTGCTGCCGCTGTCGCGACGGCTGAAGAACGTGACCATGAAGGTAAGTGGGTATTCACCACTCATCGTCCAAGTTTCTACCCATTTTTAACTTACTCAACTAACCGTAAGTTACGCGAGCAGTTATTCTATGCGTATACCCATCGCGGTGATAACGATAATGCCAATGATAACAAAGCAATTTCCTCTGAAATAGCATCACTGCGTTACCAACGTGCACAAGTTTTAGGTTATAAAACTCACGCCCATTACGTATTAGAAAACAATATGGCGAAAACGCCTGAGAATGTTTACGGATTATTAAACAAGGTGTGGGAACCTGCTCTTGCACGTGCCAAAGAAGAAGTTGCTGACATGCAAGAGTTTGCCAACTCCCAAGGTGTAGACTTTAAACTAGAAGCATGGGATTGGTGGTTCTACTCAGAGAAAGTACGCAAAGCGAAGTTCGACTTAGATGAGTCGGTAACTAAACCTTATTTTGAACTAAACAATACCATGCAAGGTGTGTTTTACACAGCGAACCAGTTATGGGGCGTTGAGTTTAAAAAGCGTGATGACTTACCTAAGTATCATCCAGATGTGACCACTTATGAAGTAATTGATAAAGACGGTTCATCAATTGGTATTTACATGACTGATTTCTATGTGCGTTCGTCAAAGCGTGGCGGTGCTTGGATGAGTTCTTTCCGTAAGCAATTCAAAATGTACGGTAAAGATGTTCAACCTATCATCTATAACGTACTTAACTACCCTGCTCCGGTTAATGGTGAGCCGGTATTATTAACGTTCGATCAAGCGTCAACGTTATTCCACGAATTTGGGCATGCGATTCAAGGGTTATTATCTGATGGTTACTATCGGTCATTAACTGGTACTTCGCTACCACGTGATTACGTAGAATATCCATCACAAGTGATGGAAAACTGGATGACCGAGCCACAAGTGTTAGCTAACTTTGCTAAACATTACAAAACTGGTGAAGTAATTCCAACTGAGTTAGTTGCGAAAATTCAAGCCTCTGGTAAGTTCAACCAAGGTTTTGCGACTACTGAGTACATGGCTGCAACTTTACTTGATTTGAAATGGCACACCCTTGAAACTGCGGAATTACAAGATGCAGACAAGTTTGAAGCCGACACCCTAAGCGATTTAGGTTTAATTAACGAAATCGCCCCACGTTATCGTTCAACCTACTTCTCGCATATCTTCTCTGGTGGTTACTCTGCTGGTTACTACGGTTATATTTGGTCAAACATCTTTGATGCCGATACTTGGGAAGTATTTAAAGAAAAAGGTATTTTCAACCAAGAAGCTGCCGCAGGGTATCGTGAAAATGTACTGCAAAGCGGTGGTACTGAAGATCCGATGATCATGTACAAACGCTTCCGTGGTCAAGAGCCAAATCCAGTACATTTACTTGAGCGTCGTGGTTTAGTCACTAATAGTAAATAATGCTTTAATTAGCACCTGAAAAACCAGCATATTTATGCTGGTTTTTTATGTACATGGATGTACTGATCCTCGGCAGGCAGGGATAGCCTGAAGAGAGGGTATGTTGTAATT
>CALJHL010000073.1 GCA_938075435.1 uncultured Thalassotalea sp.
GTTATCGCTATTTCTCACGCCGCGCCGCAGAAATCATTGAGTTCGGTTGCGATACCTTTGCCGGTATTTTAGATCAAGTAGAATCGGGCAATGTAGATTACGGTATGCTGCCAATCGAGAACACCAGTTCTGGTAGCATTAATGAAGTTTATGACTTGTTGCAACATACTAACTTATCTATAGTTGGCGAATTGTCGCAACCGATTGATCATTGTTTATTAACATCTGTAAATTCATCATTAGATAAAATTGATACTATTTATGCACACCCGCAACCCGTGCAACAATGCAGTAATTTTTTAAATAAGCAAGATGATATTCGCATCGAATTTTCAGATTCCAGTGCGCAAGCCATGGCAAGAGTAAAACAATTAAAGGCCGATAACATTGCAGTAATCGCCAGCGAAGAAGGTGGTAAGTTATACGATTTAATGCCGCTGAAAAAGTCTATTGCCAATCAGCAAGAAAACCACACTCGTTTTATTTTAGTGGCACGCAAACCTGTTGATGTCGCCGAACAAATTCCTGCTAAAACTACCTTAATTTTAGCCACTGGTCAAAATCCTGGTGAACTAGTTAACTGCCTAATTATTTTAAAGGATTATGGTATTAACATGACTAAGCTTGAGTCTCGCCCAATTCAAGGTCGTCCTTGGGAAGAAATGTTTTACATCGATTTAGAAGCGAATTTAAAATCATCGGCGATGCAAGAATGTTTGGCCAACTTAAATGAAAGTACCCGTTTTCTTAAAGTACTTGGCTGTTATGCAAGTGAACAAATCAAGCCTACTAAAGTGCCACACAGCGATGTGAAGTAAGTCGGCCTAAATTAGGTAGCTGCTGGCAATATCCATAATTGGATTGTTAGTAGCCGACTCATCACTGGTCGCTAGCAAACAACTTTCATTCCCATTTATAAAACGTATGCAATCAAGGTAACCACAATGGCGCCATTAATTATCAGTGAAGAAAAGCAAGGGGTTTTCATTATTACTTTAAATCGTCTCGCTAAGAAAAATGCCTTAAACAGCGGCATGTATCAGCAACTTGTCGAGCTTTTTAATTATGCGAGTCAAACGCCGAGTATTCATTGCTTATTGATCCAAGGCAACGACAGCTGCTTTTGTGCAGGTAATGATCTTGAAGATTTTATCAAAAGTACTGAGGCTAAAGATCTAGCCGCGTTTGATTTCATTAATACTTTAGCGGCGTTTGACAAACCTTTAGTTGCGGCAGTAGCTGGCCCCGCGGTAGGTATAGGTACCACCTTACTATTACATTGTGACATGGTTTTTGCAGCCACTAACAGTAAATTTAAACTGCCCTTTACTCAACTTGGATTATCTCCCGAAGCCGGTTCTAGTTACTTGTTAACTCAACGTTTAGGACAAAACCGGGCGTTTGAATTATTGGTGTTAGGCAAAGTATTTAGCGCCGAGCAAGGCTTGCAGTACGGGATTGTTAATCAAGTTTGTCAGCCAGAAGAGTTATTGTTAACAGCACAACAATGTGCGGCTACCATTGCCGCCCTGCCCTTAGATGCGTTAATGACAAGTCGCCGCTTAATTCGCCAAGCGACTGCCGAAATATTACCTAAGGTAATGGCCGCCGAAGCCAATGAATTTTCTCGTTTAGTGCAAACAGAAGATTGCAAAAGCATTTTAAGCCAATTTTTTAAATAAGCTAGAAAGCTTATAGTTATGGTTATGGTTATGAGCGTAATGTTAAGGTCACCATGACAATGCCATGGTCAGTACTTTCACTATCTCTGGCAAATATCGGGTTGATTAAGTGACGTTCGTAAGTGTGATAGTCACTTAATTCAAATAGACTGGCTTGATAGTTTGGATCAAATTCGCAAGACAATAATATGTAATCAAGCACACTACCAACGGCGCCATAATAATGAGTTGCTGGGCGGGTAATGTTAGCCTGGCCATTAATCGTGGTTTGGTATAAATCCCAGCCATCTTTTAAAATATATTTATTTAAATAGGCATCGCTATCAAATTTAGAAACAAAGCGTAAAGTGTCGGTTAATAAATGTTCTAAAATGCCATCGTTTAATTGATTATTAAAGTCTCCTAACAATATCATTGGCAGACCTTTGACTGCTCGCCTTTTTATCATTTCAACCAACAGTAAAGCCGCTTCACTTCCGCGTTGCACACTCGATCCCCAACCACCGGCAATTTGATTTTTGAGTTTTTCAATAATGTTTTGTTCAGCGTTTAGCTCACGACTATTTTCGTGTTCGATTACTGGCCGTTTAGATTTAAAGTGCACTACGTAACAATCACATTGACCAATATGGGGCAAATCAACGGTTGCCCTTAATACTTTGCGACTAAAATTGAAGTCATCGCTAAGACCAATACATTGTGCTAAATCTTTATCGGGCTGTACCGCCGCAACCGCCACGATTGGAAAACGCGACGCTATCGCTACCACTGGGCTCCGATAGATAAATTCATCATGTACTTCGGCTTGGTCTACCACTTCGAAATAACGATAGCCTTGCCTAGCAACTAACTCGCGCAGCGACTCTGGACTAAACACTTCTTGAAAGCCAATAACATCGGGTTGTTGCTCTTGTAAGTAAGCACTGATCCAGTTTTGCTTTTTATGCCATTGCTCGATGCTGTAAATACGGTCAAAGTCATAACACGCAGCTGGTGGTTCAAGGTAATTAAACAGGTTGAAAGTTGCAAATTTAAGCGTTAAATTTGTGACTAAAGGCGGCGTTAATAAATTTATCGATGAGCAATTAGGCTTAGTTTCAGGCAACCCATTTCCTTTGGAAGTTGTTGTATTGGTATGTGTTAAGACGATTATACTTGAATTATAAAATCTTATTGTGAAAAAATTATGACATTGTTAAAGGCAACTAAAAATGAATTATCGTATTGTTGCGAAAGTACGGCCACACCAACCCGGTGTGGCCGATTTAAACTCAGCGCTAGCTAACTAGCTTGCTGTTCAATTTGCTTGGCAATAAATTCCGGTGACTTGGTATTACGACATAACCAATAATACGCGCCGGGAACAATAAACAAGGTAAACACGGTGGCAAGCGCCACGCCAAAGAAAATGACTGTGCCTATTACCATTCGCGATTCCGAACCTGGACCACTGGCGAGTACCAAGGGAATAGAGCTCATAATCGTGGTGAATGACGTCATAACTATTGGTCGCAGGCGTTGTTGTGCGCCTTTAACAATAGCGTTAGTAAACTCCTCGCCGGCATCACGTAACTGATTCGCAAATTCAACGATT
>CALJHL010000074.1 GCA_938075435.1 uncultured Thalassotalea sp.
CATTACAATCATCATCCAGTAATTTTAGTATGCAACAGATTAAACAGGTTGCAGATATTTATCCTATTTTTAGAAGTATTTTTAAAAAGCATAAGCAGCAAGAGTTGGGAGGTGGGTATGGCTAAAGCACCGACCAAGAAAATTCTTCCTGATGATGCCGATTGGAGCTTCGCCCATCTTGAGTTATATCAGCACCATATTGCCAGAGTTGCCAATGATTTTGACCTACAAACATACCCCAACCAAATTGAAATGATCAGTTCCGAACAAATGATGGATGCTTATGCTAGTTTTGGGATGCCGATAGGTTACCAACACTGGTCGTATGGTAAAAAATTTATTCAAACCCAACAGACCTATCAACGTGGGCGTATGGGCTTAGCTTATGAAATTGTGATTAACTCCAACCCCTGTATTAGTTATTTAATGGAAGAAAATACCTTAATTATGCAAGCCTTGGTGATGGCCCATGCTTGTTATGGACATAATTCATTTTTCAAAGGTAATTATTTATTCAAAACTTGGACCGATGCCGATTCCATCATTGATTATTTGCTGTTTTCTAAAAAGTATATTTCCGAATGTGAACAAAAATACGGTATTGACCATGTTGAGACAACGTTAGATGCGTGTCATGCCTTGATGAATCATGGTGTCGATAGATATAAGCGACCACAAAAATTATCACTACAACAAGAGCGAGAGCGCTTAAAAGAACGAGAGCAGTATTTGCAATCAAAAGTCGATGCCCTCTGGCAAAAATTGGACCAACAGAAAAAACCGAATGAGCAGCAAGTAGCGAGTAATTTTCCAAAAGAGCCACAAGAAAATTTATTGTATTTCATCGAAAAAAATGCGCCACAATTACAGCCATGGCAACGGGAAATCGTCCGCATTGTCCGTAAGATTGCTCAATATTTTTACCCACAAAAGCAAACTCAAGTAATGAATGAAGGTTGGGCGTGTTTTTGGCATTACACTATTATTAATCAATTATATGATGAAGGTTTGCTCAGTGATAAATTTATGTTGGAATTTTTACACCACCATTCTAATGTCATTAAGCAACCCAATTACGACAGCCCTCACTATACCGGCATTAACCCTTATGCGTTGGGGTTTAATATGTTTATTGACTTGCGCCGTATTTGTGAAAAACCAGAGCAAGAGGATTATGTCTGGTTCCCTGAAATTGCCGGCAGTGACTGGCGCAGCACCTTGAATTTTGCCATGCAAAATTTTAAAGATGAAAGTTTTATCAGCCAATATTTATCACCCAAACTAATTCGTGATTTTAAACTGTTTCATCTGCAAGATGATAGCAGTAAAGCTTATATAGATGTTGTCGCCATTCATAATGAAACGGGTTATAAAACAATACGTTCGGCTTTAGCAAGGCAATATGATTTAAGCTTATTAGAGGCCAATATTCAAATTACTAAGGCCGATATAAATAATGACCGCTCACTGACTTTGCAATATATTAGCCAAAACAAAATCCCGTTAACCGATGCCAAAGATGAAGTAATGAAACACTTATACTATTTATGGCAATTTCCAGTTAATTTAATTGAAGCTGCTGACGATGGTCAGCAGAACCTGCTAAGTCGCTGTCCCGTCATTGCTGATGAATAAATAAATTATCATTTATAACCACGTTTAACTTCAATTATTTTATGATTTAGCTTACTTTGAAGAGCTAAATTAGTGATAATGGCTTTTAGTAAAACCATACGGTTAATTTCATGATAATGGATATTAACTCAATAGACCGGTTTAATTTTCAATTTTAGGATTTGCAAAGCAATGGCGCAAAAACCAGCAGTTAAACAGTTTAAAGAAAGACAGTTTAAAGATAAACAAGTTGAAGGTCTCAAGGTTGCTCCGCATTCGTTAGAAGCCGAACAATCAGTATTAGGCGGCTTATTACTTGATAATAATGCTTGGGACAATGTCGCGGAACGGGTTGTTGCTGGTGACTTTTATTCACGCTCACATCGCATTGTATTTGAATGCATTGGTACCTTGATTGAAAAAGGTAACCCGGTCGATTTAATTACCTTGTCTGAAGCCTTAGAGAATCAGCAAACCATTGAAGATGTAGGCGGTTTTGTTTACTTAGCTGAAATGATGCGCAACACCCCAAGTGCAGCGAATATTTACGCTTATGCCGATATCGTTCGCGAGCGAGCTGTTACGCGCGAGTTGATCAAAGTTGCGAATGAAATTGCCGATGCCAGCTATGACCCTCAAGGTCGACCGAGTAGTGAACTGCTTGATTTTGCTGAATCAAAAGTCTTTCAAATTGCAGAGCAACGGGCCAATAAATCTGAAGGTCCAGAAAACATCCATTCAGTATTAGAAAAAACCGTCGATAGAATCGAAAAATTATACGGCCAACCACATGATGGGGTAACTGGCGTGTCGACCGGTTTCCAAGATTTAGATAAAATGACTGCTGGCCTGCAGCCTTCGGATTTGATTATTGTCGCTGGTCGACCTTCGATGGGTAAAACTACCTTTGCGATGAACTTGGCTGAGAATGCGGCAATGATGCAAGATAAGCCGGCGCTGATATTTTCATTAGAAATGCCTTCAGAACAAATTATGATGCGGATGCTGGCGTCTTTAGGGCGCATTGACCAAACCAAAATTAGAACTGGGCAATTGGGTGATGAAGATTGGGCTCGACTGTCCTCAACCATGGGCTTACTGATGGAAAAGGGCAAGATGTTTGTTGATGACGCCTCAGGATTGACCCCGACCGAAGTCCGTTCACGAGCTCGAAGAATCCATCGCGATCATGGTGGCTTATCAATGATCATGATCGATTACCTACAACTAATGCGAGTCCCTGCTTTTAGTGATAATCGTACCCTAGAAATTGCTGAAATATCACGTTCATTAAAAGCCTTAGCTAAAGAATTGAAAGTTCCGGTAGTCGCTCTTTCGCAATTAAACCGTGGATTGGAGCAACGTGCGGACAAACGACCGATTAACTCAGATTTACGTGAATCAGGTTCAATTGAGCAAGATGCCGATTTGATCATGTTTATATATCGTGATGAAGTGTACCACGAGGATTCTGCCGATAAAGGTACCGCTGAAATTATTCTAGGTAAACAACGTAATGGTCCCATTGGACGAGTAAGATTAACGTTCCAAGGTCAATACTCTCGTTTTGATAACTATGCTGGGCCAGGCTTTGAAGAAGACTAACGAAAAGGTTCTTTAATGGTGCAATTTACCGCCACTGCAGATATTGATCTCAATGCCTTGCGCAATAACTTTACCACCATAAAAGCGATAACGCCCGAGGCTAAAATACTCGCGGTGTTAAAAGCCAATGCCTATGGGCATGGTTTGGTACGAATCGCCAAAGCCCTGTGCGAAGCAGATGCCTTTGGCGTGGCTCGAATTGATGAAGCCCTGGAACTTAGAGACGGTGGCATTATTAAACCGATTGTTTTACTGGAAGGTTTTTTTGACCCGCTCGACTTACCGATTATTGCGGTTAATAATTTTCAAACCGTCATTCATAATATTGAACAATTGCAAGCTATTGAACAAGTTACTCTTGCTGAGCCCATTCATGTTTGGTTAAAAATAGATACCGGCATGCACCGTTTAGGAATAAACCCTAAGCAGTTTTCTGAATTTTATCAACGCTTAACCGCCAGTAAAAATGTCCATTCACATATTCGTTTAATGAGCCACTTAGGTTGTGCCGATTTACTTGCAAGTCCGCAAACATCGCAACAAATTGAGTTGTTTGAACAATTAACTGCAGGTTATTCGGCCGAAAAAAGTATGGCTAATTCTGCTGCCATTTTAGCCTGGCCTCAGAGTCATTATCAGTGGGTTCGCCCTGGTTTGATCTTGTATGGTGTGCCCGCGCTTAAACCTGAGCAACAGCGCACCACTTATCCGCTTGACCCTGTGATGACGTTACATTCAAGCTTAATTGCTATTCGCGATATAAAAGCTGGCGACAGTGTTGGTTATGGCGCGGCTTGGACAACACCTCAAGATACTCGCATTGGTGTAATTGCTATTGGTTATGGTGATGGCTATCCACGACATGCTAAAAATGGTTGTCCGGTATTGATTAATGGCCGACTAGTGCCTTTAATTGGCCGTGTTTCGATGGACATGATCACCGTTGATTTGGGTGAAAATGCCGATGATAAAGTTGGTGATTACGTTGAGCTTTGGGGTAAAAATTTGCCGGTATCGAGCATCGCTAAACATTCAGAAACCATACCTTACGAACTACTTTGTAACATCACTCGCCGCGTTAAAATAGACGTAATCTAATTCACTGTCTATAGTTATGATTACGCCTTTTATCGCAATGATACAAGGGAAACTCACTAGATTTTGCTATTTTAATAGTTTTCAAAGGGTTAGTGTAATGGAAGATAATAGTAATGTGGTCACTGTGTTGTATTATGATCAGAATGACATGACTTCGATATGTACTGATGTGCTAATTAACTTAGAGTTAGAAACCGATAAAAGAGTGATATTTCCAAAATTTTATCGTGATAATAAAATAATTATTGCGGTATTAGATGGCAATTGTCGACTGCGCAATTCATTGGGGGACCGCAGTTTATACTCTTAACTTTCTATAACTGTTATTACTTAGGCTTGGCATTTATTGCACTTACCATGAGCCTCAACAATCTGGTGGTTAATATTAAAACCACTAGCGTCTGCTAGTGCGCGTATCGCTAAGTCTAAATTATTCGATTGAATTTCTTCTACGTTGCCACATTCATCGCAAATCAATAACTGCACTGGGTGATGGCATTCACTAAAATGGTGACACAGCAAAAAGGAGTTAATTGATTCTATCTTATGGACAAAGCCTTGTTTTGCTAAAAAATCTAGTGCCCTATAAACTGTTGCAGGTTTGGCTGCAGGATCAATTGCTTGTAACTTTTCTAACAAGTTATAAGCACCGATGGCACCATCATTTTCAGCCATAAGCATAAACACTTGTTCGCGAATTGCGGTTAAACGAGCGCCACGCTCTTTACAGGTTTGGTGGGCGAGTAGTAAAAGTTTTTTAGAGTCCATAACCAGCAATTATTCAGTATTTTTAGCTAGTGTAACATAGCTTTAATACGGCTAAAAAATATTTTAAGGATATTATTTAGCGCGTATCTCGGCATTGAATAAAGTCAAATTAACAGTTGATTACCAATAAGTGCGAAAGGTAGTAGTTAAGCCCCAGCCTTCATATTCTCCACCATCGACGGCATCATCATTCATATCAGTGTATTGTATGCCGGCTTGAAACTTAACTTTATGGCCATCTAAAAGCCAATTTATACCGCCATAAAATTCATGGTAAGTGTCACCACGACCTGAAACAATGCTGCTTTCATAGCGACCTAAACGCAAACCATTTTGTTGGTCACTGTCTAAATAAGTGTAGCGTATTGCCCATTGCAGGGTTTCGCTTTGCTTATACAAAGGCATAACAACTACGCCCCAAATATCGCTTTGCCCTAAATAGCCATTACCCATCGCGACGTCAGTCCATAAATCCCAGTCACCAAAATCAACTTTACTGGAAAAACTATAAACATTAGAAAAATCTCGAGTATTGGCATCTTCATCTTCATCGTTGTAAACAATATCAACTGTAAATTGTGCACCTTGCCAATATTGGTTAGATTCAAGTTTTTTCGATACGGTGATCAAGGAAAAATAACTCGCTTCTGAAATACTAACCCCATCACTGTCATCGCTAGAGAATACCCCACCAGTGTAGCCCCAACCATCGTCAAGTTTACCAGTGACACTAATGCCGGTAAAATACTCGGCAGTAAACCACAAATTGTTGGTTAGATTATTGCGCTGCGGCGTATAAAGTTTTTTCGAAGAGGTGCTGCCATCGAGAGTAAATTTAGCGTCATGTTTTAATACTTGCAGTTTATGATTTTTACCTAGGATCCAGCTTAGCCCAGCATAGGTTAGGCGATTATAACTGTCAGAAAGACTGCCATTAAGGTCAATGTCGGCTTCTATTTGAGCGGTAGTGGCGCCAAATTTGCCTTTCATCCCAAAACGAAAACGTCGCCATAGGGCATCTTCATATTCGCCTTCACTCGCATCGAACCAAGCACTATCGGCTTGTAATCGGCCATCAAATTTAAAGTAGTCACCTTGCTTATTATCGTAAATATTGACAAAATTCCATAGGTTTTTAATATCAAAGTGCTGCTCATGAGCATTGCTGCTAAACATTACAGGAAGCATCATAAGCGTTAGAGTCGATAATCGCTTTTTCGAAGATAGTGCCATGTCTTTCATTCCCTTATAAAAATAACTATTTGTTTAAAATGAATTATTTAAGTTTAACTATAGAAGTTATTTTATATTTTTTTGTAGTTATTTAACATTTGTTTAACGTTAATCTGGTATTAATGGTTAAGTTTTTTTGTAAAATAAAATTTATTACCCATTTGTGTTATTTATAAAGCCGCCAAGATGGTAGATATTTTCAATATGATAACAAAAATTGTAAAATTAATGAATATGGTTCTATTTGTTAGCGCCTTATCTGGCTGTATGATGCCGGTATGCGCTAAAGCACCAAGCGAACATCACTTTAACCAAAGTGAACCCCAATTGTAAAATTATTCCTCACAGTACAGACTCCCTTTGTGCCGTAGAACATATTCATTATGAAGGTGTGTTAATGAGCTCAGTTAAGTTTTACCTGATTAGAGGCGAACAAAAACTGCAATTAAACACACATCAAACTAATAACTCCATTTCTTCTTTTGGTGGCTTTGCATTTTCTGATAATGGTAAATACCTCTATTTAAGTTGGGCTGACGAAGGCCATCCTTACTTTATCTTTTTTGATACCGATAAGTTTATCCATGAGCAAGAAAATGCTGGCGTTGGTCATGGTTTTGAAGACTATTACTTATATCAAATTATAAGCTTTACTGACCAAGGTGATTTTGTTTATCAATTGATGACCGCAAGTAATGAGCAGTGTCAACAAGGCAATGAATCACAATGCCAGGTTGTTTTTAATATATTGACACAATAATTAAGTTTATTGATCTAAGTTGTTTGTATGTAAAAAGCCCAAGCGATAGACAACAATTGCTTGCAGCGGATCTGATATTTAGTGATATAATGACAGGTAAGTTTTTATTTTCTTTCGTCATCTTGTTATAAGGCCTCATAGCATTGAACACAGTCCCATTTTCAGAAAAACTCTCAGTCGCACCAATGCTCGATTGGACCGATAAGCATTGTCGTTATTTTTTTCGACAACTGTCTAAGCATACTGTTATGTATACCGAAATGGTCACTACCGGAGCGATTTTATTTGGTAAAGGCGATTACCTGTCGTATAACAATGAAGAGCATCCTGTTGTTTTACAACTGGGGGGTAGCGACCCTAAGGCATTAACTGAATGTGCAAAAATGGCTGAACAGCATGGTTATGACGCGATTAACATTAATGTTGGTTGCCCGTCAGATAGAGTACAAAATGGTAAGTTTGGTGCGTGTTTAATGGCCGAGCCTGAGTTGGTAGCCGACTGTGTCCAATCGATGCAAAACGCAGTTAATGTGCCCATCACCGTTAAATCACGAATTGGTATTGATGATCTTGATAGTTATGAATTTCTGCATAACTTTATTGATGTAGTCGGCAAGGGCGGTTGTCAGCACTTTATCGTGCATGCCCGTAAAGCTTGGCTGAGTGGCTTAAGCCCTAAACAAAATCGTGAAGTTCCACCGTTAGACTATTCAAGGGTATATCAAATTAAGCAGGATTTTAGCCATTTAAAAATTTCGATTAATGGTGGCATTAAAACTCTTAATGAAAGTCAGGATCATTTGCAACACATTGATGGCGTGATGATCGGAAGAGAAGTCTATGCTAATCCTTATATGCTAAGCCAAGCTGATCAATTAATTTGGGGTGATGATAAAGCTATTATTACTCGACAACAGATTATTGAAATGATGTGCGAATACATAGACCGTAACGTTGCTGATGGTGGGCGAGTATGGCATGTGGTGCGTCATATGTTGGGGCTAACTACCGGTTTGCCAGGTGCTAGAGGCTATCGCAGATACCTAAGTGAAAATGCCTGTAAAGAAGGTGCTACTTCACAAGTATTAATCGATGCCTTTGCTTTAGTTGATGACCAGCCCGCTTAATTAAAATATCGAAGCTATTATTCGGTAGCTATTGCTCAAATATTCCCATTTGTGGCGATTGTGCCGGAAATGGGAATTTTTTTGTAAATTTGTTGCGAAAATGGTAATTGCAACATTATTGTTAAAAAATTGTTAATAAACCCAACCTTTTGCGACTTTACTGCGACTAAGTAGTAAATCAAAACAATAAATAAGCTGAAAAGGTTTATTTCATGAGAGTCAAGAGAGAGGATGTATGCCTAGTTTAACTATGATGTTGTTAATTTTTTTATTACCTGTATTCTGTCTATTAGGCAGTTCAATCATCCTCAGTATTTGTTCTAAACTCATAGCCAACAAGGGCCGTGAGGGGATAAGCCAAGCATTTTAGCTCGCCATCAAAATATTTTCAAAACACAAAAATCAGGTCTTAAACGCCTGATTTTTTCATTTCTAAAACTCAATTAACACTCTTAAAATAATAAATTAGTCAAATTGACTATTTAAGTGGTCAATAATGCAATTTAATGTTTTTTAACAAATCATTAACAGAAGATGGCTTTTAATTCTTTTTTAGTAATTTCTTTAAAAACAACAAGTTAAAATATTTTTAAACGTTGGCACGACACTTGTATTGTAAATATCATTATTAGCAGTATTTACTAACACTGTTTTATCAGGAGAAGAAAATGAACACATTAACTACAAAAGCAAAATTATTTGCCGCACTAATCACAACAAGCGCATTAATGGCGACAACAGTTAAAGCCGAGCAATTGGTCTCATTAGACACCGCGGTTGAAATCCTAGTGTCACAACAAAGCCGCATGGTTATAAATCAAATGAGTCATCAGATTGCTAACAGTATTGAACAAGAAGTTGCCAACTTTAAGATTGATAGCTTGTTTGCCAATGATCATGGTGTACCTACTGTAACGGTATCTGCTTTTGATAATCAATTAACTATCAATGATGAAGACGATTCATCAGATGATGCCAGCGAATAATAAAGGAGAAATATTATGGGTATGTTTTCAAGATTAACAGACATTATTAATGCCAACATCAATAGCTTATTAGAAAAAGCCGAGAACCCTGAAAAATTGATCCGACTGATTATTCAGGAAATGGAAGAAACCTTGGTTGAAGTGAGATCGGCGGCAGCAAAAAATATTGCTGAGAAAAAAACCTTATTGCGTCGTTTACGAACAGCAGAAAATAAAGTCGCAGATTGGCATAAAAAAGCTGAATTAGCGTTAACGAAAAACCGAGATGATTTAGCTCGCAGTGCATTACTTGAAAAAACTAAAGCACAAACTGAAGTTGATGCTCTGCAAAAAGAGTTAAACGTTATTAACGACATGCTAGATGGTGTCCAGGATGACAGCCAACGTTTACAGGACAAATTATCGGAAGCCAAAGGCCGCCAGAATACCATCGCTTTAAGAGAGAATTCTGCGCAAGTACGTCTAAAAGCTCGAGAAACGTTCAGTACTGAAAACATCGATAAAAGTATCGAGAAATTTGAACAATTTCAACAAAAAATCGACGGCCTTGAAGCTCAAGTTGAAGCCTATGATTTTACTAAAAATCAAAGCTTAGAAAGTCAATTTCAACAACTTGAAAATGAAGACAGTATTGAACAAGAGTTACAAACAATGAAACTTAAAGTAGTTAACGGTTAATTACTTAAGTATTGATGCAAATTAATAGGTATAAATTATGTTTCCATTTTCAATCATGTTTACCCTTTGGTTAGTACCGGTGATAACCTTTTTTGTCGGTGCTGGTGTCTTTGGCTTAGCACGCTTTTTTCAAGTTCAAGCGTAAATAAATACAATAATTTTAGGAGAGAATCATGAGCAGTTATCGTGTAGAACGTCCATTAGCAAAGGATTTGGTTCATAAAAAGATTTCTGGAGTATGTGCCGGGGTTGCCCGACATTTTGATGTACCAAGGTTGCTAGTTCGAGCGGCAGTAGTTGTTGCTGGTTTTATGATGCCGGTGGTTACCCTTGTCGCCTATGTCGTGGCAGCATTAATAATGCCGAATCGTCACTAGTCAATCCAATGACTTTTATTAAATCACTAATATTAGCCATTTTTGCTACATTAATACTCACCTACGTATTTGGTATCAGCTTATTGGAAATGCTCAATATTAGCATTTATATGGATGATCATCAGGTTGAACCAATAAAGGCTATCAGTATTTCGGCGTTGGCGGTGGTTACTTTAATCATGGTTGCGTTTGCGATCGCGCTGAGTGTCTTTGGTACCATACTATTTGTGGCGTTACTGGCCTGTGGTGGCATTTTGTTAGTCGGCATTGGCATATTTTGGCCGGTGTTGTTTATAGCAATAGCTATTTGGCTATGTTGTCGAGATAAACCAGGGATTAAGACTTAAAGTCCTTATACGGCCAAATAACTATGTGTATTTTTGTATTATTTTAAGCTAATTGGTTAATTACCATTGTCGGATGCGACTAAATAAGAGATTATTTAAGTTATCAAGCAAACGGAGTAATTAGCATGAAGTTCGGTTTTATTTCAACAGTCATTTTTTCTACCTTTTTAAGCTTTACGGCAGCTGCAGCCGATATCCAAGTAAGTGGTCAATATGCGAGAGAAACCATCCCAGGAACGAGCATAAGTTCTGCGTACATGACCATTGCCAATAACCAATCTACAGATGTTACTTTAACCGGCATATCGTCTAGTATTAGTGAACGAATTGAAATGCATGAACATTTAATGGCCGATGGAATGATGAAAATGCAGCAAGTTGATTCTATACTAATAAAAGCTAATGACCGAATCGTTCTCCAGCCACATGGTTATCATTTGATGATTTTCAATTTACATCAGCCATTAATGGCTAATAATGAAATTTCCCTCACTCTTCATTTTGCCAACGGCGATAATGAGGAAATCATTGTTCCGATCCAAGCTCTGACAAGAAACGCGAAAACGCATTAAAGGAAATATTATGAAGTTTAATTTATCATTTAAATCCATCACTTCCATAGCAATTGTTGTGGTATTTTTATTTTATCTTTTAGGCGTTTTTTGGAGCTTTGAACCGGATAATTTTGATGTTCGAGCTGAAGCAATAAATGACGCTAGGCAAGAAAATTTGCAGCCTGTAGTTGGTTATACGACAACCACCACATTAATACGGGTTACTGAAAAATTAATGGATAAACCTGGCGGTTATTTATCTAATGATGTGATGCCACCGTCTATTCTTTTAGATAATATTCCAGCTTGGGAATTTGGCGCCCTAGTGATGGTTCGTGATTTAGCATTGGCAATGCGACAATCTTTCTCACGTTCGCAATCGCAATCGTTAGAGAATCAACACTTAAAAGACGCCCAGACCAAGTTTAATATTGACGCTACCAGTTGGGCTATGCCAAGTTCTGAAGGTCAATATAGCTCAGCAATTGCCGATTTATATAAATATCGTCATGACTTGGCTGATCCCCAGATACAAGATTCACAGTTTTATGCTCGCACTGACAACTTACAAGACTGGTTACGCGAAGTTGAAAAACGTCTGGGTGGTTATTCACAGCGTTTAAGTTCTAGTGTTGGCCGAAGCCAGTTAAATACCAACTTGGCCGGAGATAGTGATGCCAGTCAATCAACTCGTGTCGATGACGTGGTTTTAGTTGAAACAAATTGGTGGAAAATAGATGATGAGTTTTATGAGTCACGTGGTGCTTGTTGGGCGTTGTTACATATGCTTGAGGCGGTGCAGGTTGATTTTGCCGACGTACTTGAAACTAAAAATGCGACAGTAAGCTTAAATCAAATTATTCGTGAATTAAAAGCGACTCAATCCACGGTGTGGAGCCCTATGATTTTAAATGGCAGTGGTTTTGGTACCGTCGCTAATCACTCTTTAGTCATGGCGAACTATATTTCACGGGCGAATGCTGCGATAATTGACCTAAGAGAATTACTAAACCGAGGATAACAATAAATGAAAAAATCAGCTGTGTTAATTAGCTCGCTAATGATGTTAACAAGTTTTACAGCTGCCGCAGATACCCTTTTAGGCGTATATGTAGGTGCTCAAGGTTGGGATATGGCGACAGAAGGGAGTTTTGGCGTAGATAATAATCAAACTGATTACGGTTTTAATGACGAAGCGCAAGTTCGCCTCTACATTGAATTAGAACACCCGCTGCCATTAATTCCTAATGTAAAAGTGGCATACTCTGAACTTGAAACCCAAGGGCAAGAGATAAATCCCCTGCAGGATATGGACTTCAATGATACCCAGTTAGACTTAAGCTATACCGATTACACTTTATATTACGAATTATTTGATAATGGTTTGTTTTCATTTGATCTTGGCTTTACCGCAAAAGATTTAAGTGGCCATCTAGACAATGATTCTATCGATGAATGGATCCCACAATTGTATGCTTCAACCGAAGTAGGCTTGCCGCTTACTGGCTTAAGTGTTTTTGCTGAAGGTAACTTTTTAAGTATTGATGATCATACCTTAAGTGATTATCAAGTTGGGGTTGCTTGGGCGATGATTGATAACATGCTTATTGATGTCAATATCTCTGCTGGATATAGAGTTGCTAAAGTTGAACTGGATGATTTAGATAACATCTATAGTGACTTGGATTTTGATGGTGTTTTTGCTGGCATCGAAGTACATTTTTAATCAGTAAAAAAATTAACGATTAACATAGCCCATTGGTAAACCAATGGGCTTTTTTAGCTCTATTCGCGTTAATTGTAGTTCGAGTCAACTTTTGCCACATATCGGAAGGTTTGGTTTAGTTCAAAGTCTGCTTAGGGTAAATCGAGTTATTTTCTTTCGAAAGCTCCAAATCGGCATTTATGCGGTGCCTGAACACCAATAGCCCAAACCAAACCTTCCGCAAAGTGGCATTTGCCGAGACAAAATATCGTTCAACAATTAATGCGAATAGTGCCGCTTTTTTCTACATAGCCAGTTCTGGCATTATTTTTTATTTAACTCCAAAATCTTTATTAGCCATGTTTATAAATAGTCATATTTTTAATCGCGTTAACTAAGACCGATCAAATCAATATATCGTTATTCGTTTTTGGAATAAAAAATCGCTATCTATTCTTTTATGTTTTAGATGGAACTGTTTATTCTACACACATGTTAAATTAGTGTTAGAAATTGGAACAGTATCATGTTGGTAAAAGCCAATAATGACTCGCCAGCAAGCTTAAGTAGTAATCAAATAGAGCAGCTTCAGCAAGTTATTCATCAATATACGCCATTACAACTGGCTTGGGCTAGTGGTTACCTTGCCGCCAAAAGTGAGTCTCCACAGCCGCAAATTTCTGCGCAACCTCAGGCTAATCAAAATAAGGCTGGTAAATTAACCATTTTATATGGCTCTCAAACTGGCAATGCAAAAGCGGTAGCACAGCAAGTGTTAGCCAATGCTGAAAGTTTTGGAGTAAACGCTCGCTCTGTTAATATGGCCGACTATAAAGGCAAAGACCTTAAAAATGAAAGCCACCTTATGGTCGTTGTCAGTACTAATGGTGAAGGTGAGCCGCCTGATGATGCTTTAGCATTACACGAATTTTTAAGTTCAAAACGAGCCCCTAAATTAGACAAACTTGAGTACTCTGTTCTTGCTCTTGGCGATTCCAGCTATGAGTTCTTTTGTCAAACTGGTAAAGATTTTGATCAAATGCTCGCTAAATTAGGTGCGACCCAACTTAATGAACGTAGCGATTGTGATTTAGACTATCAGCAACAAGTTAAAGAATGGCAAGAAACAGTTTTAAAAGATGTCGCCACTAAGCTATCTACCAATAGCGCCGACGTGGTTCGCTTGCCAATTGAACAACTTAGCCAATCAACAGAAAGTGCTTTTAATAAAGAGAGCCCTTTTACCGCGACTATTTTAGCGAATCAAAAAATTACCGGACGTGATTCTAATAAAGTTGTCCAACATATTGAAATCGACTTGGCCGACTCAGGGCTTACTTACCAACCTGGCGATTCGCTTGGGGTATGGCCAGTTAATGATGATGCGCTGGTTGCGACAATAATTAGCTTACAACAACTTGCTGCTGATGATGTTGTTGACATTAACTGCTTGGAAACTAATTTACATAATGCGTTAAAGCAACAACTTGAAATCACCAAATTAAACAAAGCCACGATTACTGCGTGGGCTGAGGTTGCAAATAATCAGCAGTTAAATGATCTAATTGCAGATGGTGAACAATTACGGGCAGTTATTAACAACTGTCAGTTAGTTGATTTTATTGAAAAATATCCAGCTAAAGTTACTGCCCAGCAGCTGACTTCAGCATTAGCAGCCTTAACACCAAGACTATACTCTATCTCATCAAGCCAAGCTGATGTGGAAGAAGAAGTACATATCACTGTCGGCCTAGTAGAGTATCAAGCTGAAAATGAACGCCGCTTAGGTAGTGCTTCTGGTTTCTTAATTGAACGGTTAACTGAAGATGATCAAGTAAAAGTATTTATTGAGCACAATAATAACTTCCGCTTGCCAGCAAGTAATGACACCCCAGTTATTATGATTGGTCCAGGCACTGGCGTTGCGCCTTTTAGGGCGTTTATTCAGCAACGCGATGCAGATCAAGCCGCAGGCAAAAATTGGATGTTTTTTGGTGATCAAACCTTCACCCAAGATTTCCTCTATCAGCTGGAATGGCAAAATTATCTTAAGTCTGGCTTGTTAACTCGGTTAGACCTGGCTTTTTCTCGAGACCAAGCGAACAAAGTTTATGTACAAGATAAACTTAAGGCGCAAGGTGCAGAGGTATTCTCTTGGTTAGAGCAGGGTGCTCATTTATATATTTGTGGCGATATGCAACGCATGGCGAAAGATGTCGAACAAGCCTTAGTTGAAATTATTAGCGAATATGGCAATAAATCAGTAGCCCAAGCCCAAGATTACTTAAAACAGTTACGCATTAATAAGCGTTACCAGAAGGATGTATATTAATGTCTGCCCAAGTTATAGACCCAAATGTTGTGCAAGGCCCATTAGCTGTAAATGAACGAATTAAAGGCCAAAGCAAGAATCTACGCGGCACCATAAGTGCAGATCTTGACGATCAAATAACGGGTGGATTTACCAGTGATAATTTTCAATTAATTCGCTTTCACGGTATGTATCAACAAGATGATCGTGATATTCGCAATGAACGTGCCAAACAAAAATTAGAGCCATTGCATAACGTAATGTTAAGAGCAAGAATGCCTGGAGGTATTATTACCCCTAAGCAATGGTTGGCTATAGATAAATTTGCAGAAGATCATTCATCTTATGGCAGCATTCGTCTAACAACCCGGCAAACATTCCAATTTCATGGAGTATTAAAACCGAATATTAAACTAATGCATCAAACGTTAAATAGTATTGGTATTGACTCGATTGCTACCGCTGGCGATGTTAATCGTAATGTTCTTTGTACTTCAAATCCGATTGAATCGACTCTTCATCAACAAGCCTATCAGTGGGCAATAAAGATCAGTGAACACTTACTGCCTAAAACTCGTGCTTATGCAGAAATATGGTTAGATGGTGAGAAGGTTGAAGACACTGGCGACAACATCGATGTTGAGCCTATTTTAGGCAACAATTACTTACCACGTAAATTTAAAACCACGGTTGTTATTCCTCCCGATAATGATATTGATGTGCACGCCAATGATTTAAATTTTGTGGCCATCAGCGATGGTGAAAATTTGATCGGTTTTAATGTACTGGTCGGTGGTGGCCTAGCCATGACTTTTGGTGACAACTCTACCTACCCTCGTCGCGCCGATGATTTTGGGTTTATTGAACTAAAAGACACCTTGGCGTTTGCTGAAGCCGTAGTTACTACCCAACGTGATTGGGGTAACCGAGTTAATCGTAAAAATGCCAAAACTAAGTACACCTTAGATCGAGTCGGTATCGACACGTTTAAAGCCGAGGTTGAACGCCGCACCGGCATAGCTTTCGCGGCATCTCGTCCTTTTGAGTTTACTACTCGTGGTGACCGTATCGGTTGGGTTGAAGGTATTGATGGCAAGCAGCATTTAACCTTATTCATTGAAAATGGTCGTATTAAAGACAACAATCTTGCGCCCTTAAAAACTGGGGTTAAGAAAATTGCTGAAATTCACCAAGGTGATTTTCGCATGACCGCAAATCAAAACTTAATTGTTGCCGGTGTTGCCACAGAAGATAAAGCCGCTATTGAGAAAATAGCGATAGCACATGGCTTAATTGATGATACACAAAGTGCTCAACGCCAAAATTCAATGGCTTGTGTAGCGTTCCCGACTTGTCCATTAGCGATGGCTGAAGCAGAGCGATTTTTACCTGAATATGTTACTCGCCTTGAAGGTTTGCTTAGCAAACATAATATTAGCGATGAGCATATTATCTTCAGGGTAACCGGTTGTCCAAATGGTTGTGGTCGAGCAATGCTCGCCGAGATAGGTCTAGTGGGCCGAGGTCCTGATAAATATAATGTTTATTTAGGTGGCAATATTGCCGGTACTCGAGTACCTAAGTTGTATAAAGAAAACCTTACCTCGAATTCAATATTGAGTTTACTTGATGAATTAATTGGTCAATGGGTTGCAGAGCGTCAGCCGCAAGAGTGTTTCGGTGACTTTGTCATTCGTGCCGGCATTATCGCAGAAGTCAAAAACAGTGCTAGGGATTTCCATGGGTAATTTAGCTGTGAAAAACCGTTTCCCTGCATCCTTGCCAGATACATTATTGGCTCAGTGGAATCTTAAATTAGAAAACACCACTGCCCAGGAACGGGTTGCATGGGCATTTGAACATTTGCCGTCGAATTTTGCATTAACATCGAGTTTTGGTATTCAATCGGCAGTGATGTTGCACATGATGACCCAAATTCAACCAGATATTCCGGTTGTTGTCACCGATACCGGCTATTTATTTGATGAAACCTATCAATTTATTGATCAATTAAAAGAACGTTTAAATTTAAATTTACAGGTTTTTCGCTCAGATCTTTCACCGGCGTGGCAACGAGCTCGATATGGTGAACAATGGTTGTTAGGCGAAAAGGAATTAAAGCAATATAATCAAGAAAACAAAGTAAGGCCTTTAGAAAAAGGCTTACAACAACTGCAAGTTAACACTTGGTTTTCTGGGGTACGCCGCAGTCAAACGGCTCACCGTCAGAGTTTACCGGTATTACAAGTAATTCGTGGTCGTTTTAAAGTACATCCAATTATTGATTGGAGTAATAAGCAAATCCATGAATATTTAACAGAACATGATTTACCCTATCATCCTCTTTGGGAGCAGGGTTATGTGTCGGTTGGCGATACTCATTCGAGTAAGCCATTATCTGCATCAATGTCTGAAGAAGAAACTCGCTTTAATGGTATGCAAAGAGAATGTGGCTTGCATACCGATGGTGATGGTATTTAAACCAACCGGGTCTAAGTCAGCTTAAATTTCCTGAATTTATTTAAACTGGCTCTTACCTAGTTATTACCCCTAGCTATTTAACCCCTAACTCTCTTAGGCGCTCTAATAAATAACTACGTTGGGTATGCCGCTCAGACAGAACCACATCACTTCTAGGGTGTAAAAATAACGGCAGCGAGATCCTTGATTTACTCATATCATTACCTTCTGGATTTATAACCCTATGACTGGTCGAGGGGAAATAACCGCCAGACGCTTCTTGTAACATATCGCCAATATTGATAATTAAATTACCAAAATCGGCAGGTACATCCAGCCACTCTCCAATTTTTGTTTGCACTTGCAAACCTGGCTCGTTTGCGGCCGGCAAAATGGTTAATAAGTTAATATCTTCATGAGCGGCAGCGCGAATAGAACCCGCTTCTTCTGAACCAGACAATGGTGGGTAATGTAAAATGCGCAGCAAGGTATTAGGGGTGTCGATGATCATATTTGATAACGGCTCTGAATATAATTTCGCGACATCGGCGGGACTATATTTTTCAACCCAATCGAGTAACTCTTGGGCTAAACTGGATGTTAAATTATAATAATATAATATTTCTGTTTTTAACTCTTCAGGGATTCGCCCCCAAGGGTAAACATGAAAATACTCTTTAATATCCTTATGTTTATGGCCTTTAGCCGTCTCTGAAATCTCGCTACTAAAATAACCATCTTGCTTTTCAGGATCAAAGGCAAATTGTTGCTTTTCTGCCGATAAGAAGAATTGCTGCCAATGGGTATAAATTGATTCAACTAATTCTTGTTTAATCGGGTGATTTACTAATACCCCAAAACCCGTTTCATGTAACGATTTGACAAAATCTTTACCGGCATTTTTCGAATTATAGTCAACGACTTGCATTTGTAGTTCCTTTATTTTTAAAACCAACTATATTAATAGTATATTCTAGCCTATTAAAGTTATTCAGCTGTTGTTTTTGAGTTTTTAAATTGCCGCTTAAGGCGGTAAATGCTATGTTACTTGAAAGTAATACTTTT
This sequence comes from uncultured Thalassotalea sp., assembly GCA_938075435.1. Lineage (GTDB taxonomy): Bacteria > Pseudomonadota > Gammaproteobacteria > Enterobacterales > Alteromonadaceae > Thalassotalea_A. The sequence goes on from CALJHL010000074.1 coordinate 18,689, forward strand.
CCCAATTAGTTAGTAGGATTTCAATGAAAACAATCACAATTACCCTAATTTCAACTCTGTTATTAACACAAGTTGCTTGCTCGACCTTTCAAGACGATCCTTGTGATGGAGTTACCTTTTCTTCGGAGCAACAGGCTGAGTGTAGCAGCCTGCAACGGCAAATTGTCAACGCCAAAGATCGTCCGATTATTCGTACAGAATTGCAACGTCGTTATGAATTAAACTGTTTAAACATTCGCTATTATCGTGACGATATGAGCGATATTAGATGTGAAAATAAAGAAATAAAAGCGGTACTTAAAAAAGATCAACAAGACATTGCCGGCGAAGCAGAAAAAAATAGAGTTAATCCATAACATTTAAGGTTTTTTTATGGGCAACAAATTAGTTGTGGTTTTAATTGCCTTATTCATCTGTTGTTTTTCGGTTCAAGCTACCGAAACAGCAACGAGTAAAGAGCAGTTGCAGCATCTGTTAGATGAAAATAAAGGTAACGTTGTTTATCTTGATTTCTGGGCTTCGTGGTGTGTACCTTGTCGAAAGTCATTTCCATGGATGAATGCCATGCAAGCTAAATATCAACAGCAAGGATTGACGGTAATTACTGTTAATGTTGATGTTGAAAAACAATTTGCTTTGGAATTTCTGCAAGCTAACCCTGCAAATTTTAACATTATTTATGATCCCAAAGGGATTATCGCCAAAGAATTCAAGTTAAAAGGTATGCCGAGCAGTTATATTATTGGTCGTGATGGCAAACCTAAATCTGCCCATGTTGGCTTTTTTAATGATAAAAAAGCCAGTTACGAAGCAGAAATTCAAGGTTTTTTAGCTCAACAATAAATTGAAACTTTAAATCTTCTATAGCTTTTCAGCCGATGCCTTCAATATGATGGTATCGGCTTTTATTTGTTAAAACTTAAAATAATTACTATAAGTTTACTTAACATCCAGTTAGTGCAAAAAATTCAAACGCCCGTTTAAATAATACTTGCTTTGCCATGATAGACAAGGCAAACTCAGTCATCTTAAAAAATATTAATTGATTTTTTTTATTCAACTTTTCACAGAAATAAGGAGTTTAGGCATGATTTATAAAGGCAACAGCCTCTCTGCCGAAATGCTCGACGATGGTATCGTAGAGTTATGTTTTAATGCTAAAGGTTCAGTAAACGCCTTAAATATTGCAACATTAGCAGAATACAAAAATGCCATTGTTGCTATTTCACAATGTAGCGAAGCAAAGGGTGTATTAGTTACATCGGCTAAGTCTACATTTATTGTAGGCGCTGACATTACCGAGTTTACCGAACTTTTTAAAACTCCCGATCATGAAATTGCTGGTTTGTTTAAGCAAAGTAGTGATATTTTCGATTCATTTGAAGATTTAAATATACCGACAATTGCCGCAGTCAATGGTTTTGCTTTAGGTGGTGGTTGTGAAGTGGCTTTAGCCTGTGATCTTCGAATTGCCGATACAACGGCTAGCATAGGTTTACCTGAAGTAAAACTTGGGCTTATGCCTGGTTTTGGTGGTACCGTTCGTTTACCTCGTATCATTGGTGTTGATAATGCCCTTGAATGGATGACGACAGGTAAGCCTTATAAAGCAGCTCAAGCCTTAGAGTTTGGCACAGTTGATGCGGTTGTTGCGCCGGAAAATTTAACAACCTCTGCGTTAGAAATGTTAAAAGATGCAATTGCCGGAATGCACGATTGGCGTGCTAGAAAACAAGCCAAATTAGACCCTGTAAAATTAACGGCTATTGAACATGCAATGAGCTTTTCAACAGCTAAAGGCATGGTAGCCGCAAAAGCTGGTAAGCATTACCCTGCGCCAGTAATGACAGTAGCCATGCTTGAAAAATCAGTTAAGTTAAATCGTACTGAAGCAATGTTGTTAGAAAATAAATATTTCGGTTTATTAGCCAAAACTGATGCGGCTACGGCGCAAGTCGGTTTGTTTATGGCTGATCAAGTGGTTAAAAGTAAAGCCAAGAAAGCCGCTAAAAGTGCCAAGAAAAAGGTTGAGCGAGCAGCAGTTTTAGGTGCCGGTATTATGGGAGGAGGTATTGCTTACCAATCTGCCTATAAAGGTACTCCGATTGTTATGAAGGACATTAACAATCAAGCGTTAGATCTGGGCTTAACAACTGCAGCAGGAATTTTAACAAAGCAAGTTGAACGTGGCCGTTTAAATGCTAAAAAGATGGCGCAAGTTCTTAATAACATCACGCCTTCATTAACTTATGACAGTATTAAAGATGTCGACATCATAGTAGAAGCAGTTGTTGAAAACCCTAAGGTTAAAGCGGCGGTATTAGCCGAAGTTGAAACTAAGGTGAGTGAAGATACAATTATTACTTCAAACACGTCGACTATCTCAATTGATTTATTGGCACAAAGCATTAACAAACCATCGCGTTTTTGTGGCATGCACTTTTTCAATCCGGTAAACAAAATGCCACTTGTTGAAGTCATCCGCGGTAAAGATACATCAGATGATACCATTGCTGCCGTCGTTGCTTACGCCAGTAAAATGGGTAAGTCTGCCATTGTCGTTAATGATTGCCCTGGATTTTACATTAACCGGATCTTATTTCCATACCTTGCCGGATTTAGTCAATTAGCTTTAGACGGTGCAGATTTTACTGCAGTTGATCAGGTCATGGAAAAACAATTTGGCTGGCCGATGGGGCCGGCATACTTGCTCGATGTTGTTGGCATAGATACGGCGAATCATTGTACCGATGTAATGGCTTCAGGATTCCCAACTAGAATGGCTAAGGTTGACAACGATCCAGTAAGCATTTTATTCAACGATGGCCGCTTAGGTCAGAAAAACGGTGTCGGCTTCTACGAATATTCTAAAGATAAACGTGGCCGTCCAGTTAAAGTTGCCAGCGCTAGTAGCTGTGCTTTATTAGCGGATGTGTGCGGTGCGAAAACTGAGTTTAGTGCTGAAGATATTATCGCTCGAACTATGATCCCAATGATCAACGAAACCATTCGTTGTTTAGAAGAAGGTGTTGTTGCTAGCGCTGCCGAAGCAGACATGGGTTGTATTTTTGGTTTAGGATTTCCGCCATTTAGAGGCGGTCCAATCCGTTACCTTGAAACACTTGGCTTAAATGAGTTTATTACTTTAGCAGACAAGTTTGCTCACTTAGGCGAATACTACCAAGTGACTGATGGTTTAAGAGAGATGGCTAAATCTGGAAAATCTTATTTTAACACCGATGTTAAAACAGCTAATGTTAATAAAAACGTATAGAGCGGAGAATTATTATGAATGAAGTAGTTATTATCGATTGTATTCGCTCTCCTATGGGGCGTTCAAAAGGCGGAATGTTTCGCAATGTCCGCGCCGAAGAGTTGTCAGCGAGTTTAATGCGTCAAATATTACAACGCAATCCGCAACTAGACCCTAATGATATTGAAGATGTTATTTGGGGCTGTGTAAAACAAACTAAAGAGCAAGGTTTTAATATTGCTCGCAATGCTGCTTTACTTGCCGATATGCCGAAACAAATTGGTGGCGTAACGGTTAATCGCTTATGTGGTTCATCAATGGAAGCATTACACAATGCCAGCACTAGCATTATGGCTGGTCAAGGTGATGTGTTTCTAATTGGCGGTGTCGAACACATGGGGCATGTGCCAATGATGTACGATATTGATTTTGCCCCCGCTATGGCAAAATATATGGCCAAAGCATCCGGCAATATGGGCTTAACAGCCGAATTATTAGGTCGTCAATTTGATATTAGTCGCGAAATGCAGGATCAGTTTGCGGCAAGATCTCATCAACGTGCCTTTGCTGCTCAACAAGAAGGTCGTTGGGATAACGAAATTGTAGGAGTTGCAGGCCATGATGCTAATGGTACTTTAAAAGTTTTTAATGCCGATGAAGTTATTCGTCCAGAATCTACCGCTGAAAGTTTGTCTAAATTACGACCGGTATTCGATCCGGTAAATGGTACCGTAACAGCCGCATCATCATCTGCTATTTCAGATGGTGCAAGTGCGATGTTAGTAATGTCGGCTGCTAAAGCAAAAGAGCTTGGTCTAACTCCAAGAGTTAAAATTCGTGGCATGGGCGTGTCTGGTTGTGATCCAGCAACGATGGGCTTCGGTCCAGTCCCTGCAACTAAGAAAGCATTAAAACGTGCTGGTTTAACTACTGCAGATATTGATATTGCTGAATTTAATGAAGCATTTGCGGCACAGGCATTATCTTGTATAAAATCACTCGACATGCTCGATGTGCTCGATGATAAGATTAACTTAAATGGCGGCGCGATTGCTCTCGGCCATCCTTTAGGCTGTTCTGGTGCCCGTATCTCCACTACATTAATCAACTTAATGGAAGCCAAAGACGCGAATATCGGTTTGGCAACTATGTGTATTGGTTTAGGTCAAGGTATTGCGACTGTGTTTGAACGCGTTTAATACAATTAATATCATTGCATAAAAAAGCCCAGTAACACTGGGCTTTTTTGTTTCTGCAAGTATTTATTACCTAGCAGGCAGGATGCCTTTTACGGCTAATAGATACTCGATTGAACTCACTAGATAAGGCTTTCTTGAAGCGGTGGTACTACTTGCTTCTTACGGCTAAGCACGCCGTCTAGCCAAACTTTACCATCTGAGCTGGCGCTACCAAAAGCATTAAGTGTTAAATTTTCATCATCACTTGCCACTAAAACTTCTGAGCCTTCTTTCATTATGTCAGTAAGAAGCAATAACACACTATGGCGATCACCTTCGGCTTTTAATTTAGCGATGTCTGCTTGCAAATCAGCTTTCATATCATCAAATATTGCTAGATCAATAACTTCCAATTGACCAATGCCAACTTTCTTGCCATTCATGTTGAAATCTTTAAAGTCACGCAAGACGAGTTCTCGTACCGGAGTACCAACAACTGCAGACTTAACTTCAAACATTTCCATGCCTACGGCTTTGAAATCTTCGATACCGGCAATTTCAGCCAGGGCTTCAACACATTTTATGTCAGCGGTAGTGCAGGTTGGCGATTTAAATATCACCGTGTCACTTAGAATTGCGCACATCATTAAACCCGCAATGTTTTTTGGAATTGCAACACTATGAAAATCATACATCATCTTAATGATGGTATTAGTGCAGCCTACCGGGCGGATCCAACACTCTAATGGTGTAGATGTGGTTATGTCACCGAGTTTATGGTGGTCAATAATACCGAGTATTATCGCTTCATCAATATCGTCAGGCCCTAAAATCTTGTCTGAATGATCAACAATGTAAATACCTTCACCGGCATAACTTGTTTTTAGCATTGGTTGTTCAAAACCAAATTTTTCAAGAATGAATTTGGTTTCTGGTGAAAGCTCGCCTAAACGAGCTGGTACAGCATCTTCACCTATTGTCGTTTTTAAATAAGACAATGCAATAGCTGAAGCAATTGAATCTGAATCGGGGATCTTGTGTCCCACTACATAAGCCGGCATAAATTTACTCTCCTTTAATTGCGCATATTCTAACAAAAAACTAAGTTGTAAGGGTAGAGGGCAAGAAAAATAAAATATTTGATCTTAAAATACAAAAAAAGCCTACTAATCCGCAGGCTTTATAAGGTTGGTGAAGAATGTCTAAGGGACTTTGGCAATAATCTCGCCATTGGCTCCTCCGGCTATTGCAGCATTAACTGCGTCGTCAACAGATAACCCCGACTTAATCGCGCTATCAATGACTAATTGCACTTGCTGTTGATTTTGTACATTTTTTACCGCTATGGTCACCACTTCTTCACTTTGATCTGGAAAATTATTAAAAGCATTTTCTAATACTTCCATAAACATACTCGGTAGTTTTTCAAAAGCCATGGTTAACAACAAAGTGAAGTCATCAGGATAAGCTTCGGTGGTAGCATTAATTATAGTGTCAGCCATAACGGGTTGAGTCATTAGCGCCGTTTGAAATATTTGGTCTCTGTCTTGAGGATGAATGGTACTTGCCACTAAGACCACATCAGCAGCATAAGCCGGTTCAGCCTTTATCGCTTCCTTTATAATCTCATCACAATGAGCAACATTGTGTTTCATCGCTAATTCGATTACATCATAGCTGTAAGAAGGGTTTGCTCGTAGTGCACCGCGAATAACCTGTTTGTATTGATCTGGATAGAGTTGATATGCACTATCTATAATCATGTGTTGTTGATCTGGGTAGCTTTTTAATAAACTGCTTAAACTGCGTTCAATGGACATGTTGTTGCTAACTTGTTTTTCCAGCAAGCTTGTAACAAATTTTTGTTTATTGTTGGAGGTGCCTGCAAGAGCGGAAGTACTTAAAAATACAAAAGCTAAAATTGATATGAGTACTTTCATGTTGAATGAACCTTAATTATTATTCTACTCTGGTAGAGTTAGAGCATATAGATAACAGGAAGTTCAATCGATACACAATATATATTTGTATATTGTCCAATAAACCAAATTTATCAGCCAATACTTACATTGTGCTTACTATTTATACTGATTGTCGACTAATTAAGCAGTTAAACTTCATTTTGAAATTAATGACAAAAAGGTGTTGACGGCAGCGTAAAAATCTCTAAAATGCGCTCCACTTCTTCGGGACATCTTCACAGATAAACGCGGAATGTTTTGAAAAGTTAATTGCTGGAATAGATGCTGTTAACGGCTAACAATTTTTTGAAAATT
>CALJHL010000075.1 GCA_938075435.1 uncultured Thalassotalea sp.
GGCTGTAGTGGATAAACAATTTAAATTGTCTTCAAGGCAGCTCAGTATTGCCTTGAAGATAATAAAAAATGAAATTCATCAACTCTCTTGGGAGGGTGGATAAAATTGTGGGGATCCCTCAGGGTCAGAGTCACGTTAAAATTTAACGTGACTCTGACCCTAGTTATTAGTTATTAATATGATCCACTAAGGTGTCAGCCATTTGCTTATGTTTACTGATACTGGGGTGGTAATGGCCGCCAACATCGGTTGGATTATCATAAGCCGAAAACTGTAAGTCGGTGGCATTATCATAGCGGTCACTTAACTCGGCTAACCACACATTTAAACTATTATGTTTCATCGGACCAATCGCAAAAATCAATTCTGCCTTGGGGTAATATTCTAATAACTGTTCGACAAAGGTTTGATAAGCCATTAAATAGTCGCTTTTATTTAAGGGACCTTTTTTAATCGCATTGCTGATGTCATTTGTCCCCAAATTTATTAGGATCCAATCTGGTACAAATTTTTGATGCTGCCACAAGCCTTGCTGCTCTCTCGGTAGGGTGTACTTAAAAAGCTCAGGCAAGACGCCAACTTTATCCTCGTAAATGTTGCGATTACGAAACATACCTCGCCCGGACCAACAAGTGAGCATCAATTCGGCATTTAAACGCCGCGCCGAAATTGCTACGTATGATAAATAACCATTTTGGTTGCTTCTGGTATTACCTTCCTGGGAATTTAGCGCTTCATTACCATAACCACAGGTAATTGAATCACCAATGGCGAGTAATTTATTGGGTTTTTGCTTAAGCTTAACTAAAGTCGCAGAATCATCAATGGTTAAGCTGGTTAACTGAACAGTACCTCGGCCAGCTTCATTTCGTTTAAATATTGAAATTTGGTGGGTACCCGGAACTAAATTTTCAGCAAGTAAGTAGGGTTTATTACCTTTCGTTAAATAGATAACCGTCTCAAGCCCATCAACAATTACAGTTAACGCGCTGCTATCATTTAAAGAATCAAAGGTGGCGGTGACCGAGCCCTTATCAATACCAAATTCAAAGCCTGAACCGGTCCAGGCAAATTGTTGTTGTGCAGTCACTCGGCCTTGGTACTGAATTGCCTCGGCATTTAAGCTAATGGTCTTAGCAAAACAATCAACTTGCGTAAAAAAAACGATGCTGGTGAGCAACAATTTCAGCAATCTTTTATTAAACATGAATTAGACCTTTAAAGATTAAGATTTTTATAATTTGTGACTTATCTATATCCTTATATTTTTTCATTTTACCCGATTTAAGTAACAGTATTTTTAGCACCTATTGATAACGTTGTCAATTGATGGTTTAAAACTATTTGACTGTGAATTAACTTTAAACCATTAGGGGTAATTGTGGTTTATCGGTCTAGGATAAACCACTAGGGCAGAGATGTTGAGTGTTGGCAGCAACTATAAATAAAGCCAGCTAAGTAAAAATGACAATGTTACCCACATTAAAATGATCAGGGGTATACCGACTCGCATAAAATCAGAAAATTTGTAACCACCAGCATTCATTACCAAAATATTGGTTTTATAGGCCATTGGCGTCGCATAACTTAAGTTGGCACCAAATAATACCGCCAAGATAAAAGGCTCAACCGGTAGATTTAGTTGATTCGCCACCGATGCCGCAATTGGCGTTCCAATGACCGCGGCGGCATTATTAGAGACAATATTGGTTAATATTGCCAGCAAGAGCATTAATGCTGCCAGTATTCCTGATGGCGGTAAATCAAAGGCAATAGCAACAAAAAGTTGAGCAATATATTCGGCGCCACCAGTTTTCATCATGGCTGCGCCTAAGGCCAGCGATGCCGCGACTATCAAAATAACTTGGCTGCTTAACGCTGAAGAGGCGTCTTGCCAGTTAATACAACCTGTGGCCAATAAAATTAACACCCCACAAAGCGAACTCATTGCAATCGGTAAAATTCCAAGTGCGGCAAATAAAATTGCGCCAGCCAATGTTATTAGGGCTATCGGTGCTTTTTGCGAATGCGGTAAAGCCGCCGCGCCATCAATGATCAACAATCCCCTGGTGGCCTTAAGTATATCGACTTGTTCTGAATCGCCTTGCACTAAAAGTACGTCGCCGGTTTGAATTTCAACTTGGCCAATGCTGCGTCGGCCAATATCCATGGCTTTACCGCCGCGGTGTAATGCTAAAACCGAAACACCGAAGCGCTGTTTAAAGCTTACTTGTTTTAAGGTCTTACCATTTAACCCTGATGATTGAATAACCACAATTTCGGCTAATACTTGCTTGTCTGCCATTAACGGATGGTCGTCGTCAACTCGATGAGTTCCAGCATACAACGTCGCTTTTAACACCGACTCATACTCTTTTAATTGGTCGGGGAAATCTTTTACCTGCAACCGATCTCCGGCTTTAATTATGGTATCTGGTAAAGCCATTACTTTGCGATTATCGGGGCTGCGCTGAATAAATTCGATTACCATTTGGTTATCGGTTAATTTTCGTAATTCAGCGACGGTTTTACCTATGGTTAAACTATCTTCTTTAATATTTAAATAGGCACTAAATAGTCTTGGCGATGTATCTGGCAACGATGGCGTGCGTTTTGGCAATAGTTTTGGAGCAATTAGCCATAGATAAATAACCGCAATACTGGCGGCTATTAGCGCTGGCAGGGCAAAATCGAACATGCTAAATCGAGGTAACCCCATATCATGGGCAACACTGACCACCAACAGGTTGGTAGACGTACCTATAGTGGTTGTCATGCCACCAACTAATGTTGCCAACCCCATAGGTAATAACATCGGTGATGAATCAGTTTTAGTGCGGATGGCGACACTTATTAATATGGGTAAAAATAATACAACAATTGGGGTGTTATTGACGAAAGCACTTAAGGTACCGGCAACGATTAAGGTAATTAATAACGACAGCATCGGGCTTATTTTCCAGAGCTTTGCTAAGTTTCGACCGATAGGCTCTAATGCCCCGGTGCGAACCAATGCCTGACCAATGATCATTAACGCACATACCGTTATTAACGCCTCATGACCAAAGCCAAAGAATAAAGAAGAGGGCTCTAAATGTTCGCCGTTATAATGAAAAGGGAATAACGTAAATACTAATCCTAAGATGACAATTACCGCCAAAGAAGAGGTTTGCAGGGGAATATCTTCACGGCGAAAAAAGTAGAGTGCTAACACGGTGATAAACATCATTGCCAAGGCATGATTGTTGGGTAGATCAGGTATATTCACAGTTATCTCATCAATAAGGTAATGGTTAACTTAACTAAGCAGTAAACCGTAACCAATTCTTTTGGTTGTTGTTTACTGATGCTAGCTTATGTTTACCCAATAGCCAATAATAAAATAAGTTGAATCATTAATATATTTTTAACATGGTTTGATATCGCAATGCCAAATCAGGTTTGGTGATTTAGTTAAGCTAAAGTCCAGGCGCTACTAAGATGCTCAACCCACTTCGGCGAGCCAATAACTCGGCCACTAATATCGCCATGTGGTATAGATGACATCAATTTTGCATATTGCTGATGATTAATCTTTACCAAATGCCGATGATCGCCAGCTTCAATGTAGACATGTTCAGCATTGAGCAAAGCATCATCTACTATCATTTTTATTTTGTAGGCTGAGCCTATGCTGGGAATAGCACCTTGTTGACAATCAGTAAAAATATCTCGCAAGCGTATTTCACTAAGCAAATGATATTGCTTACCGGTTAGTTGATGGAGCTGACTAATATTGAGTCGATGGCCAACGGATAAAGTCGCCATTAAGTACTCGCCATCGGTGCTTTGCAAGACTACCGCTTTGGCGACTTGCGAGGTGGGTAAATGGGCTGAACAGGATGAATCAAGAGATGATCTCGTCGCTCGATGTTTGACTAATTGATAATCAACATCATGCTCGTTAAGGTACTCATTAAAGCTCATTGCTATGGCCATTTTGCACTCCTGAGATTTCAACGTTACGGTGCAATAAGTATAGCAAATTTTCGCCAAAACTAGGCCTGCTAAGTAAGTAATGCCATTCGGTAAGAGAATCTATTTCAATTCAAACTCTGCTCATGTCAGCGGTCCTTTAGCTCTTCTAGGATAGCGTTGCATTTACAAGTTAAAATCACAGCCATGAAGGGACGGAAGGCCTTTGATATGACACGATCACTTTTGCCCCAAAAAAGACAATACTTATGAGTACTAATGACTCGAAATAAAGGAAACTGACAGCTTCTGCAGAGAAGCTGACCTTAGATGGTTACTTAATTGAATTTACGATGAAATCTAATACATTATCGCCCGATGACTTATAGGTTAAATCAAATAACGGTTCTGGTTTTGCTATCATTCCTCTTTCTACAATTTCTGAAATGATATCAAAATCGAGTAAACCAGTTTTCCCTATCAGTAAGTTATCAATAGATCTCTCTTTAGCGAGGTTGACAACATCTTTAAATCCTTTTAAATATAAATAATCTTTGGTGAATCCTCCGCCACGATATACTCGTGCTGTTATCGTAAAAGCAAAGTTTTTATCTAAATCGAATTCAT
>CALJHL010000076.1 GCA_938075435.1 uncultured Thalassotalea sp.
CGGCAATTCCAAATTTGCCACACGAATCGGTTCCCGATGGATTAACTGAAGATGACAATGTTGAAATTCGTCGTTGGGGCACGCCAAAAGAATTCGACTTTGACGTTAAAGACCATGTAGATCTAGCCACAGCGCTAGATAAAGGCTTAGATTTCGAAAGTGGCGCTAAGTTATCAGGAACACGCTTTGTGGTAATGCGCGGTCAAATAGCTCGCTTAAATCGTGCCATTGGTCAGTTTATGCTGGACTTACATACTGAACAGCACGATTACCAAGAAATGAACGTTCCTTTACTCGTGAACAGTGATTCATTATACGGTACTGGGCAATTACCTAAATTTGGTGAAGATTTATTCCATACCGATTTAGGCAACAAGAAATTTTCTCTTATTCCAACTGCTGAAGTACCGTTAACTAATTTAGTTCGTGATGAAATTATTGATGAAAAACAATTGCCAATTAAAATGACGGCACTGTCTTGTTGTTTCAGAAGCGAAGCAGGTTCGTCAGGACGTGATATTCGTGGCTTAATTCGTCAACATCAATTTGATAAAGTTGAACTAGTTCAAATCGTTAAGCCTGAAGATTCGTTTGCGGCGCTAGATCAATTACTTGGCCATGCTGAAAAAGTATTAGAGCTATTAGAATTACCATATCGTACCGTAAATCTTTGTACTGGCGACATTGGCTTTAGTGCCACCAAAACCTTTGATATCGAAGTGTGGTTACCAGCACAAGGTACTTATCGTGAGATCTCGTCTTGTTCAAATATGGGTGACTTCCAAGCTCGCCGTATGCAAGCTCGTTACCGTATCGGTGAAAACAAACCAGAGCTTTTACATACCTTAAACGGCTCAGGTTTGGCAGTGGGGCGTACTTTAGTGGCTATTTTAGAAAACTATCAACAAGCAGACGGTTCAATATTAGTGCCTGAAGTATTAAAACCTTACATGGGTGGTATGACTCAAATCGGTTAATTATCACTAGCAAAATAGTCATAATTTACCCCCATAAAAAAAGACGCTAACGCGTCTTTTTTTTACTCTCTTTTAATTGGTCACACACCTATAATCCAATATAGGTGTGTGACCGGATAAGCGTGACCGGATAAGCGACCAGATAGCGCCCAATTAATGGCTAGACTATTTTTTTATTGTTGCATTTAGCGTTGTAAACCAACGTTGTAATAACGGCTCAAGGTGAGCAAAGGTGAGTTGGGTCTTATCATTATCTAATACTTCACCGGCTTCTATTTTGGAAACAGCATGAATGATTTTACCCGATGTAGAATCGGTAAGTTCAAGTTCAGCTTGTAATTTAACCGACATATCAGATAAACCGCCTGAGACAGCCGTAACTAAGAATGCAACTGGTATGTATTGATAAGCGGACATTTTTTTATCATCAATGGTTAAGCCAGTTATCGCCACTCGAAGTCTTGCGGTAGTAGGGCTTATTTCATTAGTGAGGGTAAAAGCGCTCTTGAAAGAGGTGGTTATATTTTCATTAATATAAGTCGTTATTTCATTGGCGACTTCAGTTGATATTTGGCTGTTTTTCGGTTGTGTCGGGTGAAAATAAATAGGCTCAATGATCACACTGTCATATTTACTGAGATCGAGAGTCGTAGATTTATATTGACGAGTAATCGAATTGTCGTCTTTATCTACTGATTTTAATAGAGAATAATCTGTTAAGAAACCTGCGTTCACCGTTGTTTCAGGTTCTGTTGTAGAACTACATGCAGATACTAATACCCCAATAGTTACAATAGTCACTAATTTTTTAAATGTCATCATGATCTTTATTATCCATATATTAAGTTAGCTACTTATTTTATAAGTATATATAAGTTATAGCCATTTGAAAGATTTTTTGAGGATTTTTCATGTGATTTATTTATCTGGTTATTTATCTGGTCATATTTATCTGGTCACACACCTCTAATCAAATATAGGTGTGTGACCAAATAAAAGGTGACCAAATAAAAAGTTGCAGTAATAAGGCTAGACCGTTAATGGTTTGATAGGTAAATCGCGGTAGCGTTTACCCGAAGCGGCAAATATGGCATTGGTTAAAGCCGGGGCAAATGGGGCAACACCTGGCTCTCCTAAACCGGTGGGCTTTTCGTCAGAATCGACAATGTGAACTCTAACATTTGGCATCTCTTGAATCCGCAACACTGGATAATCATGAAAATTAGAATTAACTACCGCGCCATCTTTAAATGATATTTCGGTATATAATGCTAAAGACATGCCCATCACTACCGCGCCTTCCATTTGCGCAGTCGCACCATCGGTGTTTAATATCTGCCCACAGTCGATAGCACAATCAACGTTTAGCACTTTAATGTCATCACCATCCACTTTGACATGTACTGCCATCGCGACATAACTTTGAAAACTAAAATGCACGGCAATACCAATGGCTTCGCCTTTAGGTAGGGTTTTACCCCAACCAGCGCCTTTTGCGGCAAGATCTAACACTGCCTTAGAGCGTGCAGCGTGCTGTTGTTGTTTAGGGTTTTGGTTTGAATCATAAAGGTTATGCAAAAATTTGACGGTATCTTGGTTGCTTGCATGTGCTAATTCATCGGCAAAAGAGCCAAAGGCAAAACCATAGAAAATAGCATATACCGCACGATACCAACCAATTCGGGTATGTGCTGGGGATTCGCCAGATTCAGACCGATAATTGCTGATGGCAAATGGGTGGTTATCAACATCACCGAAGTTATTTTCGGTAGGTCTGGTTACTGAAGGATCAAATAACGTGTTAATTGATGGAAAAGCCGCTCGATGCAACCAACCACTGACGTTGCCATCTTTATCGAGTGATGCTTGTATATGTTGAGCATTTATTGAATGATAAAAACCAGTGCGCATGTCTTCTTCGCGTGACCAAGTCAGTTGCACCGGCGCGTTAATTTGTTTGGAGATGACGGCGGCTTCATGCACATAGTCACATTTAAACTTACGACCAAAAGCACCACCCGCCATCATTACATGAACGTTAATGTCTTTTGCATCCCGCTCTAACAGTTGCGCCAATACTTTTTGAATATCGGCAGGGCTTTGTGTCGATGCCCACACTTCACAACTGTCCTTTTGTACCCAAACAACACTGGCGTTTGGCTCCATCGGTGCATGGCTTAAATGCCCACCAGTATAGGTGGCCTTGATCGTTTTATTTGCCTCGGCAAAGGCTTTACCTAAATCACCTCGTTCGCTGATTAGTTGGGCCGGTTGCTCTACGTTTCTGACTAATTGGGCTTTGTATTCTTTGCTGTTATAGGTTTTATTTGGCCCAAGATCCCAATCAATTTTAAGTTGCTTTAACGCTTGTTGTGCTGTCCAAGAATTATCTGCGACAACAGCAACGCCGCCAATGGAACTAAAAGGGTGTTTGATAGGTGCTATTTCAACTACATCAATTACCCCTGGCATTTTTAATACTTGGCTTTTATCAACTGACTTTAATTTGCCTCCTAATACCGGACAGTGACTGATGGCAGCATATTTCATTCCCGGTAATTTTGTATCTATACCATAGGTACGTTTGCCAATAACAACTTGGTCTTGATCATGTCGGTCTAATGCTTTACCAATATAGCGATATTGCTGTTTGGTCTTTAAGGTTGGCTGTTTTGGTATATCACTGTTTGCTGCTAGACTTGCTAGCTCGCCGTAGCCTAATTTTTGCTGGTTAATTTTATTGATGACGAAATGGTTTTTAGCATAACAATCACTGGCATTAATTTTCCAAACTTTGGCGGCGGCAAGGATAAGCATCTCTTTTGCTGCGGCTCCGGCTTCGCGCATTGGTACAAACATCGTCCGTATGCTTGCCGAGCCACCAGTGGCTTGAGAGCCGTACTTCTCTTCATCGCCATCGGCTTGATTTATGGTTACGCGTGACCAGTCTGCGTCCATTTCATCGGCTACCGCTGCGGGCAAAGCCGTACTAATACCTTGGCCCATCTCACAACGGCCACAATAAATTAACAGCTCGCCATTTTCACTTAAATGGATAAACGCATTGGGATTGAAAGCAGCTGAAGCTTGTTGATTATTGCCGGCAAAGCTCGGCAGGCTTACGCTTAATGCTAAACCACCAGAAGCGAAAGACGCTATTTTTAAGAAACTTCGACGTGATAAATCAGAGCCAGTTACGCGGTGTTGAGGCGTTGGATTTACTGGGTTATTATCTTGCCATTCAGCCATGGCTGCTAATATATCTTTATTCATCTTATACCTCCTTGGCTAAATCGTAAGCCGCAGACTTGATGGCTTTTTTAATGCGTTGATAGGTGCCACAGCGACAAATGTTTCCTTGCATGGCAACGTCAATATCACTATCACTTGGTTTAGCATTGGTTGCTAAAAAGCTCGCTGCGTTCATTATTTGCCCTGCTTGGCAATAACCGCATTGTGGAACATTATTATTTAACCAAGCTTGTTGTAATGGATGATCGCCATTTTCAGATAAGCCTTCAATGGTGGTAATGGCTTTACCCGCAGCGGAGCCGACAGGTAGTACGCATGAACGGGTTGCTTGGCCGTCGACATGAATGGTGCAAGCCCCACATAAGCCGCTACCACAACCAAATTTGGTGCCGGTAAATTCTAATCGATCTCGCAAAAACCATAATAATGGCATATTTTCATCAACATCAATGGGATATGACACACCATTGACTGTAATTGTTTTGCTCATGCGTATCTCACTCTAAAATGTATATGTTATTAATATACATCAAAAATGAAATTAAACACTATGTTGAGTAATAGTTACTACTTAGTTGAATTGTAACTATTTATGAAAAACGATTGAGAATGCAGTTATCAAGGAATTAAAAGTTTGCTGAGGCTATATCAAGTAAATTATGCTTGGCAATA
>CALJHL010000077.1 GCA_938075435.1 uncultured Thalassotalea sp.
ATCGAAGAGCTTTTCTTGAATAATAACATGGAGCATGGCATTGATTAACGCTATGTTGCTGCCAAGTTTTAGTTGTAAATGTTGATTAGCAAGTTTAGCCAAACGGGTTACTCTAGGATCAACCACAATGAGTTGAGCTCCTTGTAAATGGGCTTGCATTATATGCCCCCCCAGCACGCTGTGATTCTCGGTAGGGTCAGCACCAAAAATTAGTATTAAATCGCTATTAAAAATATCTTTGCCACTATTGGTCATCGCCCCTGACCCTAAAGATTGTTTTAATCCAGCAACCGTTGGGCTGTGACAAATCCGTGCACAATGATCAATGTTATTGGTTTTTAATACCGCTCGGGCAAACTTTTGTGCAGCATAATTGTCTTCATTGGTGGCTCTAGCGCTGCTTATAACCCCGACGGCTTGTGACCCCCATTGCTCGATAATTCCCTGTAATTCATCGCCAATGGTGGTTAATGCTTCTTGCCAACTAATTGGATAGAACTTGTTATTAATACGTTTTAATGGTTGGGTTAAGCGTTGCGATGACGTTATTGCATATGCAGTACTCCAGCCTTTATCACACAGTTTACCTTGACTAATAGGGTGGTTTTGTTGGGGTTCAACCCCGATAAGCTGTTGGTTACCATCAACTTTTAAGTGTATGCCGCAACCAACTCCACAAAATGGGCAAATTGTATTGATAAGTTTGTTCGACATAGCAGCACCTTTACTTTATCTGATCAAAATAAATAACATAACGCTAACTCTGTCGGTAAGTATAGTGGCTAATAATTGTACTAGCTTAGGGTGATTTGCAATTAATTGATCTTTATCAAGTCTAAATACCTTAATGTTTTGCTGGTCTATATTTAACCTATACTTTACTTATCATTTGCTATGGAAATTTTTCATGTCTGAAATATTCGGCTCAGATCCCTTTTCACCTAAAGAAATAGCGCAGCGTGTTAATGACGTAGGTGTTGCTAAAGTACAGTTACCAATTTTATCTTTATTAATATTAGGCATTCTTGCTGGCGTATTTATCGGTTTAGGCGCGCTTTATTTTGTCTTAATAAAATCGGATGCCACATTGGGTTTTGCCATTGGCCAAGTACTTGGCGGGATAGCATTTTCTTTGGGCTTAATTCTGGTTGTTGTTGCTGGCGCAGAGCTTTTTACCGGTAATAATTTAATGGCAATGGCATGGGCTGAAGGAAAAATTTCCACTGCACAGGTTTTAAAAAATTGGGTTTTAGTGTTTATTGCTAATTTTATCGGCGCGTTAGGCTTAGCGGTTTTAGTTTTTTTGTCTGGTCATAATGAGATCAACGATGGTGCTGTTGCTGATCAGTATATCAAAATAGCAATCATCAAAACCAGCTTGCCATTTTGGAGTGCATTTTTCAAAGGCATTTTATGTAACGTGTTAGTGTGCTTGGCGGTTTGGATGGCATTTGCTGGGCGTAGTGTTATTGATAAGGCCATTGCCATAGTTTTTCCTATATCAGCTTTTGTCGCCGCTGGCTTCGAGCATTGTGTTGCTAATATGTATTTTATTCCTTTGGCAATGTTGGAGCAATCTTTTGGTAGCTCTAATTTGGCGGTTGCAACGCTTACTTGGGGCGGTTTATTTAGCAATTTAGTGCCGGTTATTATGGGCAATCTGGTTGGTGGTAGTTTGTTTGTTGCTTTTGTTTATCACGTTATTTACCGACGAAATTCGCAGCCCAATTTATAGGGTTAATTAATTATTAATTATTAGGTAATAATAATGCCATATTTTATTATTGAGTCGCAAAGTACTAATTTAGTCAAATATCATTTACCTATTGATATTAATCAATTTAAAAGTATGCATGTGGCTTTTTCTGGCTGCTTGGGCAAGCATCCTTATGATGCAAACAAGATAGTATTAATTTCAGATCCTTATGCTAAAAATATTAGCTATTATGAGTTCGATTGTGACGATATTGGACTGGTTGAAAAACTGCCTAATCTCATCAATAACGATGGTGAAGATGTTGCTATGAGCCTGCTGTGGGTGAAAAAAGACCGCATTGCTATTCGGAGTTCCGTTTTTATAGTTGCAGCAGAGGTTAACCAATAATCTAGTGACTTCGTACCCTAAGAACTTAACTAAACTGCAAGCCGAGCAGGCATTAACAAAGTTTGGTTTGAATGTTTTGCCTGAAACTGAAAAACAGAGCATGCTGTTAATTTTTCTGCGCCAGTTTAAAGGTCCCTTTATTTATGTATTATTTGCCGCGGCAATTTTGTCCTTTTTTCTTGGCCAAAATATCAATGCTTTTTTTATTCTAGCGGTTTTATTAATCAATGCCATTATCGGTACCGTTCAGGAGTTTTCGGCGGAAAAGGCTGCCAGCGCCTTAAAAAAAATGGTGCCATCATTTGCGACTGTAATTCGAGACAATAAATTAATAAAAATTAATAGCCAAGACGTTGTGCCAGAGGATTTAGTTCAGCTAGCGCCTGGTGATAAAATACCCGCGGATATGATCTTACACACCAGTAATAGCCTTAAAATAGATGAATCAATGCTTACCGGTGAATCAATGGCCGTTGATAAAGTTATTACTAATGAAGTTAATAGTGTTGCGGCTTTTCTAGAGACTAGCCATAAAAATCAAGCCAAGGTTGATAAACAACAAACTTGTTTTGCCGGTACTGTGGTGCTGAATGGCCGCGGTAATGGTTATGTTATTGCTACTGGATCGGCAACCGAAATTGGAAAAATCTCTCAAGATATTAAAAGTGAGCAAACCAAACCACCGTTATTGTTGCGCATTGAAAACTTCACCTTACGTATTACCTACGGCATCTTAATTCTTATCAGCCTGATCTTTGTTATTACGTTACTGCGGGGCGATGAGCTTGGTAGTGTTTTTTTGCTCGCT
>CALJHL010000078.1 GCA_938075435.1 uncultured Thalassotalea sp.
AACTTAAATATTTCTACGAATTAGCGCCAAGTTTAATATTACCTCCAAGGCGGGAGAGAAAATACCCCAGAAGTGTCAAACCAAGACCACAAAGATACGCAAAAAATAAAGCCGGTCAGCGTTAACTGACCGGCATTAGAGCTGTATTACCCTTTGTCTTTCACGTGGCATACGATTAAAATAACCACCCTCTCTCTAGTAATCATCGTCAACCATTAACAGATAACGAAAATTAAACATGGAAGTTTACGACCTAAGGTTTTCGAGCAACAATTTGTGCTATCGCCTGTGAACCTTGTCCATCAGCTGTACTCACAACGCCTTCAAAGTAGTGCAACACTTGCCAACCAAAAAATTGCTGCAATAGTTCATTGTGTTTCAATAAAAAATTGGTTTTTTTAGGTCGGCCAAATTGCGGCTGTTCTGTAGTAAAGGTTTCATAGACAACCAATCCACCAGATTTTATTGATGCTTTGATGTTTTCGAACAAGGGACGATGTAGATATCGATAAACGATAACTGCAGCAAAGCATTTATCCGATAAAGGACTAGTACTTTCATCTTCAAAGTCCACTTGCCATAGCTCTACTAGCTGAGTTTTTTCAACAGATAGTGAATTTACACTGACTTCTGAAATTTTTTCTAGAGATATTTTATTTATATCGGCAAAAATAACCGCGATATCATTACTAATCAGATACAGACCATTTCTACCACTGCCACAAGCCAAATCGAGTACAGGAAGCTCGCTACTTAATATTTTTAGTTCCGTTAAGTACTCTGTCAGTAATGGTGAATGTAGTCCAATGGTGTCGGTATTAGGCATGATCAAATGACTCCAGCTTGTTACAGTGCATAAATAAGGATAACACTAAGAGCTTAGCAGTTGCGATATTATCCCAGAAATAAGAATCATCCAACAGATGACTAATTCAAGCAAGTATTAAAATTACCTCGCTCTGTCACCACCCTTCAAAAATCAGTAGCTTATCACTCTTGTTTAATATGACATTTGAAAAATTGTATTAAACTATTTTTGTTCTTATTCATAAAATATTAAATCTACCTAAAATATCCTCATCTTGAGCGTCACCAAAATGAGTAGTGATGATTTTATTATCCTGTTAAAAATCTAGATGTTACAAATTCAGACAGATAATTTGATAACGATATCATTTCGGTGATAAAAGATATATCATCTATTTTTAAGTAGCCAGTTCATAAGAAATCCTATTATGCAAAATCGATCTTCGGCGGTTCATCGCATCAGCACTCAATTTAAAACGATTACAATAATAATACTTTTTTATTGTTTATCTAGCTCTTTAGTTCAGGCCGAAGTTGTAACTAGGGCAAATACGATAATTAAAACCGATCACTACTTGTTAAGTAACAATTTATATAATGATGGCAGTGATATGTCGTACGACCCAGCTCAAATTGATGCGCTCGGTGCTGCATTCTCAATCGATTATGTCGATGCTGGCGGCTCAGGTATGGATGCTTATGTACAAGGTACTATTGGCGGTACAAAAGCCGGTGGTTCTTGGCTCCCTGGGGATTATTCATTAACCGGCATGCCTGTACAAATTCAATCTTTAGATGACAGTTTTCGTTTAAAGTGGGCAACTTTTCAAAACTCAGATGCCCATGATGCCGACGATAAGTGGTGGGCGACTATCAACGTTATTTTTGACGGTGGTAGTGGTGTTGCTGAACCTGTAGGTGCTGATCGTGATTATGATGTAGTCATCCAAATGGAACGCTATGAACAGGATCCTCTTACCGATAAAGAAAAAGCGAATAATGCTTCTTACTGGTGGTTTGCCCGTAATCCAGACTTAACGATAAAGCCATTAGTTTTAAATGTTGACGGTGTTGGTTATAAATGGGCCGTACGCTATAAATTTTTTCAAAATAGTGGTGACAAAAACACTAAAGTACACATTAAATTTATTCCGGTAGACAATAACAATGTAACTCCTTATATTGACCACCCATTAAAAACCTTTGTTGATGCGACAGTCGATTATTTGCAATATATTGATATTCCTTCTGCTGAGCTGGCCTTAGCGAATGAAAAAGTGGCGGATCCAAATTTATGGGTAAAATCGGTACGTGCTGGCTATGAGGTTTACACGGGGCAATTCACTGTAGGTAATGAATATTTCAAAACCATAATCGACTCTGTAGCTCCGGATACACCAGCTAACCTAAGTGCGGTAGAAAGCTCTGATCATATTGCAGTAAAATGGGACCCTATCAACGATAATGCATTTCAAGCATACGCACTTTATCGCTCAGCAAATGGCGGTGCCTTTGCGTTAATGAATTCCGAACTTTATAACAACGTCTATAAGGACAACGATGTTTCAATTGGTAATTCATATGATTATTACGTAATTGCCCAAGATAGATCGTTTAATGAGTCTCCGGCATCACCTGTTGTTACTGTAACTCTAGAGTCAGGTGACGATGGCAGTAACGATGGCGATGACAGTGGTGGTTCAGGGGCAGTATATTATGGTTTAGCGCTGTTAGGGCTAGTCATTTGGCGAAGAAAATTGAAAAACACTCATAAAAGTGTTGTTCGCAAAAACAGCACCTCTCGATGTAATAATTCACTTTCAGCAACAATCGGGTAGCCGGAGGTATCTAGCCTCCAGCCACCACACCACCCTGCATGCGGCTCCGCACAGGGCGGTTCACTAAGAATGGTGAAGCTTAATCCATCCATCACGTAGTTCA
>CALJHL010000079.1 GCA_938075435.1 uncultured Thalassotalea sp.
TATTAATTCCGATTGCCCTTATTTTTACTGGCATTGCTATTTACTTATTTTTTTGGGCCGTAAAAACCGAGCAATTTGATGATCTTGAAAAACAAGCAA
Source organism: uncultured Thalassotalea sp. (assembly GCA_938075435.1). Taxonomy (GTDB): domain Bacteria; phylum Pseudomonadota; class Gammaproteobacteria; order Enterobacterales; family Alteromonadaceae; genus Thalassotalea_A. The sequence continues at coordinate 100 of CALJHL010000079.1, forward strand.
TGAGTATATTGTTTGACGATGAGTCGGATCAAAAATTACCAAATAGTAACGAAGACAAGCAACAACTTTCAGCAGCAGAATCGCAAACCACGGCTGGTGCCCCCCATGAGAAATCATCTGTAAATCATCCGTCCTCTTCGTCAGAAAGAGATTAGCCGTTCATGACCATTGATTTTTTGTCTGCATTTTTAATTGGCTTGGCTGGAGCTGGCCATTGCGTAGCCATGTGTGGCGGCATCACCACAATGCTTAGTGCTAATATTGAAAAAAATGCCACGCCTAAGTTATCGTTAATTTTAAGTTATAACCTAGGTCGCATATTTTCATATAGCCTAGCCGGCGCAATCGCTGGCTATACTGGCTCTGTTGCTGCCCAATCTATTGGTATTCATTTAAGCTGGTTAAGGTTAGTCGCGGCAATTTTTTTAATATTACTTGGCCTTTATATTGGCCAATGGTCTTTTTTATTAAATAAAGTAGAAGGATTAGGCCGGCATTTATGGCGCCATATTCAACCTTTTAGTAAACATTGTATCCCGGTAACCAACACCAAACAGGCAATGTTGTTAGGGTGTCTGTGGGGATGGCTTCCTTGTGGCCTAGTTTATTCAACATTAAGTTGGAGCTTGGCCAGCGCCAACTGGTTAAATGGTGCTGTTATTATGTTGGCCTTCGGTTTAGGTACCTTACCAGCATTATTAACATTATCTTCTGGCTTTAATTTGCTAATCAATGGCTTAAAATCAAAGGTGATGCGTAAGTTTACGGCTGTATTAATAATAAGTTATGGAGTTTATTCATTGATTATTGCTCTAAAACTTATATTTTAGTATGATCCCTTTAATTTCTAGATTTAGATTAATCGCAAATGCCACAAAAAATTGCTTACACCAATAAAATAAATTGCCAAAGCTGTAGTATCAGTGAGCTTTGCTTACCATTTAGCTTGAATGATTCTGAGTTGGACTTATTGGATGATATAATTCAACGTAAAAAACCCATCCAAAAAAACGTTCAACTATACAAAGCTGGTGAAACTCTGCATACGCTTTACGCTATTCGCACCGGCACATTTAAAACCTTTATTATTTCTGAACAGGGTGAAGAACAAATCACTGGTTTTCATTTAGCTGGAGATTTACTCGGTTTTGATGCGCTTGGTCATAAAACCCACCCAAGTTTTGCAAAAGCTCTAGAAACCTCAATGGTATGCGAAATCCCTTTTGACATACTAGATAGTCTATCCAGTCAAATTCCAAAACTCAAAGCGCAAATAATGAGCTTAATGAGTAATGAACTGCATAATAACAGTGAAATATTATTGTTACTTAATCGTAAAAATGCTGAAGAAAAGTTAGCAACCTTTTTAACCTCGTATGGTCGTCGTTTAGGGGCTAGAAATTTATCAGCTCTGCAATTTCATTTACCGATGACCCGCAGTGAAATTGGTAATTACATCGGTTTAACCATTGAAACTATCTCTCGTTTAATGACTCGATTTCAAAAAGAACAATTAATTAAAGTCGAAAATAAATGCGTCACTATTTTAGATATTGACAGCTTGAATAAACTTGCTGGTTATAAAAAATAAATTTTCCAAAAAATTGATATTAAAAATTAGATAGTTAGCATTAATTTGCGAACAAATTTGTAACAATGGCATTATAAGATTAAGCTTAAAGCACTTATAGTTTAATTTTTTATTCAATTGGTGAGTTCTATGGAAAGCTATCAAAATATTCTAGTTGTTATCGACCCCACAACAATCGAGCAAAAAGCCTTAGGTAGAGCCTGTACTTTGGCCAAACGTTCGGGTGCGACTATCACCGCATTTTTATCCATATTTGATTTTTCTTACGAAATGACCACCATGTTATCAGGGCAAGAGCGTGAGGCTATGCGTGCATCGGTAGTCAATGATCGTGAAGCTTGGTTACAGGATCTTTGTGAAGATTATGAACCTGATATAATCTGTAAAGTTGTCTGGCATAACCGCCCTTTTGAAGCAATTTTACAAGAAGTGAAAGATAATAATTTTGATGTAGTGCTTAAAAGTACGCATGAGCATCCTACCTTACAATCAGTAATTTTTACGCCGACAGACTGGCATTTAATCAGAAAGTGCTGGGTGCCATTACTTTTAGTTAAAGAACATCAATGGCCTGAAAATGGTCATATTCTGGCAGCAGTCAATGTTGGTAGCGAAGAAGAAGAACACAAGTCACTAAACAATAAAGTCACCGAAGAAGCCTTAAATTTAAGTCGATTAATTAAAGCAGATACCCATTTTGTTAACTCCTACCCCGGTACCCCAATTAATATTGCCATCGAAATCCCTGAATTTGACGCCAATGAATATAACGAGACCATGAAACAACATCACTTTGATGTAATGAAGGCGCATGCTGAAAAATATCAAATTGAAGATAAGTTTTTACACGTCCAAGAGGGTTTACCTGAAGACGTTATTGAAACGGTTGCTAATGAAATCGACGCCGAATTAGTTATTTTAGGTACCGTAGGTAGAACGGGATTATCTGCGGTCTTAATTGGCAATACCGCTGAGCATGTTATCGACCGGTTAAATTGCGATTTACTGGCATTAAAACCCGATGGTTATTGTTCACCATTTCTAAAGTAGTCAAAAGTTAGCCTAGCTCTCAACGATTAGTTATTAACTCTTAGTTTTTTGCTATTTTTTTCACTTTGGTTGGTAAAGCGCTTTTGCAATAACTATTGCTTGGGTATAATGCCGCTTTTAAGATCCTGAGATTAACCAATGTCTACTGAAACAATCACTGCCAATGCCAATGCCAATAAACAAAAATTAGCCAAATTGGAAAAACGTTTTCGCCATCATATGGGTAAAGCCATTAACGATTACAACATGATTGAAGATGGTGACAAGGTAATGGTCTGTTTATCAGGGGGCGCAGACAGCTATACTATGCTCGATATCCTGTTAAAATTACGCCGCTCGGCGCCAATTCATTTCGACATAATCGCCATTAATCTCGATCAAAAGCAACCAGGCTTTCCGGATCAAATTTTACCGCAATATTTACAACAATTAGGTGTCGACTATCAGATCATTGAAGAAGATACTTATTCGATAGTAAAAGACAAGATCCCAGAAGGAAAAACCACCTGCAGCCTTTGTTCTCGCTTGCGTCGTGGTATTTTATACAGCACTGCAAAACGGTTACACGTAACCAAAATAGCATTAGGCCATCATCGTGATGACATGATAGAGACATTATTGCTCAACATGTTCTTCAATGGTAAAGCCAAAACCATGCCGGCTAAACTGGTTAGTGATAATGGCGAGCACGTGGTCATTCGTCCCTTAGCCTACTGTAAAGAAAAAGAAATTAAACAATATTCAGCATTAAAAGAATTTCCAATTATTCCTTGTAACCTCTGTGGTAGCCAGCCTAATTTACAACGTCAAAATGTGAAGCAGATGCTAAATGATTGGGAAAAACAGTATCCCGGCCGTGCTGAATCAATATTTACTGCCATGCAAAATGTTGTTCCTTCTCACCTTTGCGATCATAATTTATTTAATTTTAAAGAGGTAGATTTACACACTGGGGTTGTCAATGGCGGCGACACCGCTTTCGATGTAGAACCCATTGCAACAACCTTTAATAGCACAGCTAAGTTAAAAGTTGAAGCCATGGATTTAGTTGATATCGTTGAATTAAATTAATTAACATTTAAAATATCGTCTAAATTGGCTACAGTAATACTAACGATTAAATAATGACTTTATCGTTAACTAATTAATAATAATATTCATGCGCTATGTGGTTAATGCCCTAGTGCAATTTATATCCCTTAGGAACCATAAATGTTTGAAAAAATATTTCAACTCGCAGAGCACAACACCAACATAAAGCAGGAGATCCTTGCTGGGATCACAACCTTCTTAACGATGGCATACATCATATTTGTAAACCCAAGTATGCTAGCCGCAACCGGAATGGATAGCGGTGCGGTCTTTGTCGCCACTTGTTTAGCGGCTACCATAGGTTGTTTCATTATGGGGTTTTATGCCAATTACCCTATTGCTCTTGCGCCAGGCATGGGCTTAAATGCTTTCTTTACCTTTACCGTGGTAATGGAACTTGGCTATACCTGGAACGTTGCCTTAGGTGGTGTATTCCTTTCTGGTACGATATTTACCATCCTGAGTATATTTAAGGTTAGGGAATGGATCATTAATTCAATTCCTCAGGCATTGCGGTTTGGTATAGCCGCAGGTATTGGCATGTTCCTAGCGTTAATTGCCTTGAAAAGCTCTGGTATCATTACGGCTAGCCCTGCGACCTTAGTAACGTTAGGCTCTATTACTACCTTCGAACCCCTAATGGCGACGCTAGGCTTATTCCTTATTGTTGGTTTAATCTCTTTAAATGTGAATGGTGCGGTGATGATCTCTATTTTGCTGATCACCGTGCTTGGTTTAATGTTTGGTGATGTTACCTATAGTGGCATAGTAGCAATGCCGCCATCGCTAGCGCCCACTTTTGCCCAACTCGATATTGCCGGCGCTTTTGATGTTGGCATGATCAGTGTTATTTTTGCCTTTTTATTCGTCGATTTATTCGATACTTCCGGTACCTTAATCGCAGTAGCACAACGAGGAAACTTGCTTGATGAACAAGGCAACCTACCTCGCCTTAAAAAAGCGTTATTAGCCGATTCAACTGCCACCATTGCTGGCTCACTCTTGGGCACATCAACAACCACCAGTTATGTAGAAAGTACCGCTGGTGTTAGTGCCGGTGGTAGAACTGGACTTACGGCGGTGACTGTAGGAGTATTATTTTTAGCTGCGCTATTCTTTTCACCTTTAGCGGCAATGATCCCTCCTTATGCAACTGCTGGCGCACTATTTTTTGTTGGCGTGTTAATGGTTGCGGGTTTAGTTCATGTTAAATGGGATGACTTAATGGACGCAGTACCGGTTACCGTTATTTTAGTTAGTATGCCGTTAACCTTTTCAATTGCAGATGGTATCGCTTTTGGTTTTATCAGTTATGCTGCAGTGCGTATTTTCAGTGGTCGATTTGCTGAAATAAACCCCAGCATTTGGTTTTTATCAATTCTATTTTGTGCCAAATTCGCCTTTATGTAAGCGGCACTTTTTAAATTAAGCTTAATTCAGCAGTACAGATTAACTCGTTCAGATCTGTACTGATTGTAACGAAAAATAAATAACAAAAATTAATCAGGGAAAGTTATGAATAACACCTTAAAAATACTGTCGATGATGGTCGTCTCAGCGACTTTTGCCATAAACTCTACCGCCCAAGCCGAAATGTTTTGGAGTGACAACTCATTATCGGTACTAAAAAACCAAAGTGAATATGAAGTCAATACTCA
>CALJHL010000080.1 GCA_938075435.1 uncultured Thalassotalea sp.
TAACATGCTCACTTGGCATTAAACGAGGTCTCACTTTTTGAATACAATTTTTAGTAATTTTAGCGTTATTCTAATTATAACTTGTTCGAGTTTTTGCTTGGCCGGGGAGAAAGTTAATCAGTCATTATCGGTTGAAACTACAGGTATAGTTTTTGTCGAAATACCTCGAGGGCTGGTAAAAATACAAGGCTGGGATAAGCCGGAGGTTATGGTTAAAGGCGAGCTAGACGACACTATGGAGACTTTGATATTCAAGACTAAAAAAGACAAAACCTTGATCAAGATTGATACCCAAGGACAAAAACATTGGGGTGATGGCAGTGTACTGAAGATATTTATGCCCCAGCAATCACAATTGCGTTTCAAAGGCATTGATACTTCCTTTAGTATTGCCAAGTTAAATAGCCATATTGAAGGAAAGTCCATCCATGGTGACTTAATGGTTAAAAAATCTAATGGCAGAATTAAGCTGTCAGTGGTCAGTGGTAATGTCAGATTGGTAGAATCTTCAGGTTATACCCAAATTGAATCGGTTAACGGTACTGTTGAATTTTCAGGTAATTTTGAACAAGCATTTCTTAAGTCGATGTCAGGAGATATTTTCGCTGAAGTCAGTGGTACCAATAAATTAACGATCAAAAATACATCCGGTGATACTCAAATCAGTGGTCAAGTTAAACATCATGCGCAATTAAGTCTGTCTAGTGTCAGTGGTGACATCTTGTATAAGGTAACCGATGAGCTAAATGCTGAGTGCGAGGTGGTTAGTCAGTTTGGTGGCGACATTAATAATCAACTTACCGATGATTTACCCATAGATGGCAATTTACATAAGAAAACACTGAGCTTTATTTCTGGTGATGGGTCGGGCAAGTTAAGTATGAATACTGTGACTGGCTCCGTTTCCATAGAGAAAATCATTAATGAATAATTTAGCGCCTAACGAGATGTTGGAGAAGATAATTGGATAGCTTCTTAACGCAATTAAGACAGCGACAAGTATTTAAGGTTGCCACCATATATGCAGTATCTGCTTGGCCGTTAATCCAAATAGCCGACTTAGCTGTGCCCGCATTAGGTCTACCAGACTCGGTAATGACTTTATTATTGCAAATATTTCTGGTCGGATTCCCAATATCTTTAATTTTTGCTTGGTTGTTTAATTTTACTGCGAAAGGCATCGTCAGAGCGAAAAGTGGTGGGCCACAAGAGAATACACCACAAGTTAATATCAAAACAACGGTGTCTGTTGCCGGCACACTTGCATTGGCGTTAATTGTTACGTTAGCTGGTCAACTATGGCTAGACGGACAAACGCCACAACAGGCAACCGTCCTCGCTGACGAACAATTGCCTGTAGCTCAACCGCTATTATCTACTGGAAAAAAAGAATCGATTGCAATTTTACCTTTTGTGCCCTTTAGTAATGATGTCGAAGACGAGTATTTTGCTGATGGTATGGTGGAAGAGTTATTAAACTTACTGGCTAAAATTCCCGACTTACAAGTTGCTGCTAGAACATCGTCTTTCGCTTATAAAGGCGTATCAAATAAAACTATTGTCGAAATAGGTAGGGAGTTGGGGGTAGATACCATTCTTGAAGGCAGTATTCGCAAGAACGATACCACTAATAAAATTCGCGTAACGGCTCAGTTGATCAAGGTCAGTACCGGTGAGCACCTATGGTCAGAAACTTATGATCGAGAATACCGAGATATTTTTCAAATACAAGACGATATCGCCAGCGCCGTAGTCGATAAAATGAAAGTCACCTTACTTGGCAAAACAACGCCATTTGAACTGATTGCCGAAACCAATAATGTTGATGCCATGGTTGCCTTTGGCAAAGCTAAAAAAGAGCTGGCGCATCGCACTGCGCCATCAATTCATAAGGCGTTACAGCATTTTGAAGAGGCGGCTAAATTGGATGCCGAATATGCTCGAGCATTTGTTGGCATTGCCGAAGCCAATATTTTGCTTGCCCTCTATGGTAACTTTTCCGAGGAACAAGCCCATACTGCGGCCCAAGAAGCCTTAAATACCGCCTTTCAATTGAGTCCCAATTTGGCTGCTGCTCATGCCACTCAAGGATTATTGTTTGCTGAAAGTGATTCTACAAAGGCTGAACAGTCATTTAAACTGGCGATAAGTCTTAACCCTAACTACGCGATGACGTATATGTGGTACGGCTCATTATTACAAAGCAGTGGCGATGACAGCGGTGCCCATAAGCTATTTGAACAAGCGTACGTATTAGACCCAAAATCTCCAGTCGCAGCATACAATGTTGCTTGGAGTTACTACCAAGCTGGCTCTGAAAGAAAAGCCATGGATATATTTTCGCAAATTATCAGTAACGACCCATATTATCCTGGTGCCTATAATTTGGTTGGCAATATTTTATCAACACGTGGCAGACTGGATGAGTCAATTAACATGTATAAAAGAGCGCTTGATGTTGACCCTGTCAATAAGAAAGCAATAAAGGGTTTATTGATTGCGAATATGGATATGGGGAATATCGAACAGACTCATCTATGGTTTGATTATGCCAGTAATCAAGGTTCACAATTTTCAGACGCAGATATGAATTTTATGAAAGCACGATTTTATGCTGCACAAGGAGATATCAACAAAGCCCTTAATTCGTTAAAAGATATTAAATTCATTGGTGAAATGGCAGTGATGAATGATTATATCGAGGGCGAAAGTGCCTATTATCAGGGTAAATATGCTCAGGCTATTACCGCTTTTGAACGGCTTCGGAATACCAATTCGATTAGGCAAGACTTTTTTTTTCACATATCTGAAGGACAGCCTGCGGTTCATTTAGCTTATTCTTATTTGCAAGTTGAAAAACTTACAGAGGCTAAAACTTTAATTGATGGTTTTACTCAGTTTTTAGAAAAAGGCAAAACAAAAAAATCTAATGATCCCTCTTATTACTATAATATCGCGTTAATTAATGCCTTAAAAGATAAAAAAAGTGAAGCTTATCAATATCTTCAAGGTGGGATTGATGCAGGTTGGGTAAGAGCATGGCAAGCTGACATAGAGCCTATTCTATCGCAAATGAATAATGAACAGCAGTTTAGCCAAATGATGGGCGGCATCAAAGCTCGATTAGCCACCATGAGATCACGCAGCGAAGATGAAAATGAATTTTTGCTTGCAGATAGTGATAATTTTTAACCGCGCTGATAACGATAAGTCGCTTGTTAGCTGGAGAAGGGCATTATCAGGCTGAATGGTTAATACAATTTCCGATAGGATAAATTATTATCGCGCTATTTGCTAAACTGGAATACTGTATAAATGTGTCATCAGATTGTTGACCATATTTTATAAAACTTAAATCTGTAGTTGCGCTTCAACGCGCTAATCATTGCCAAGATATTAGACCTTTGTTGAGTTGATCTAAATCAAAAATGGGGCGATTAGTAAAGTTGCTAATTGTTTCTAATTACAAGCTGTAAATCTAGCGAATAGGCTATCGTTATTTTGCTTTATTGCTACCAGCATTAGATCGACACTGGCATTTTTATTATTGAGACTTGCCAAGCACTATGCCTCCCATAAAATCCAATTATCTTACTAATCTTTAATTCCGCCATTTTAAGCTAAAAGATTATTTGCTGTAATAGCTGAATAAAGTTCACCAAAAAATTATACCGAAAAATTATCCAAGCCTATCTCCCCTTAACTTGATGAAACGCAATGTACTTAAGGCTTTCATTGCCATAGCAATAAATTATATGAAGAATAACTTTGTGTAGATGCTTTGCAGATAGGCAATAAAGACCAATGCTTTTAGCTAAATATAACCCTAAAATATCACGGCGCTTTGTTAATTATTTG
>CALJHL010000081.1 GCA_938075435.1 uncultured Thalassotalea sp.
AGTGGTGATAAATTAAACTCGGCTTACCCATCGATGGACAGTATTATTGGTGATGTTAAAAATGGTTTTCAAAACGCCTATACCTTCTATCTTTCTGCGGTTTTATGGGAAGCAACAGGTGAACTAAACAGTGCTTATATAGATTATAAACGAGCCATTGAAATTTCCCCCAACAACAGTTATCTGCAGCAAGACGTTCTAAGGTTAGCAACTAAATTAGACATGGTAGATGACTTAATTAAATTTGAGCGACGTTTCGGCAAATATCGAGCTGCTGAGCTAAGTGGTCAAGTGGTTTTTCTCTATGATCAAGATATTGTCAACCCAAAAGAAGAAGTAAAAGTTAACTTACCGATTTTCAGTGGTAATCGGCACAACACTAGCTTGAAAATGTTTAGTTTTGCGTTGCCGGTCTACCGTAATGGTTTTACCACGATTCGACCTTTATCGGCCACCATAGCGGGAGTTAATTATCGTTCTGAAGAAATAGTGCGGATCCAATCATTAGCGTCTAAACATTTAAAAGAGCAATTACCAGGTTTGGTTACCCGCCAAGCGTTGCGTTTGGTGGCAAAAGAGCAAGTTAGACAAAATGTCAGCAAAAAAGGCGGCGATGTAGGCAATATATTAGTGAGTCTTTACAACATAGCATCTGAAAATGCAGACACTCGCAGCTGGTCGAGTTTACCGAACAATGTGCAAATATTACGAGCCCCAGTCGCCGCCGGCATGCAGCAATTACAAGTGTCGATTGGCGGTAAACAACAATTTATTGATGTTGATGTTAAGCCCAATGGCATTACCTTAATCAACTTTACGGCTATTGGCAGCTATACTGGTTATAAAGCCATTACTTTTTAAATGGAGAGAAAAATGAAAAATAGTTTACATACAATTGGTGTTATCGCGGTATTGAGCGTACTTATTAGTGCTTGTTCAAGTACGCCACCGACGACCTCGGGTACGGGTACCGGTCAACTTACTCAAGGTGATGACTTTAGTAAGCATCTGCAGGTAGATAACCCTGATTTGGCGACGAAATTACTGATCACCGACGTAAAGTCGAGAAAGACTAATCAGTTACTTGAAGTTAACTTACAACTGACCAGTACTTATGAAAAATCATTGCAACTACAATACCATTTTAATTGGTTTGACGCGCAAGGATTTGTTATTGAGTCTCGAAAAACACCTTGGAAGCCGGTTGAGCTGCACGGTATGCAAACCACAGCATTACGTGGTTTAGCGCCTTCTGAGGCAGTGGCTACGTTCAGTGTTTATGTACGTGAAGTACCTAAAAAAGCTTATAAATTTTAGACATTATTAATTTAAGGATATGATTATGAAAAAACAAATTATGGTTACTGCGGTTGCTGTTTCACTTACCTTACTTGCTGGCTGTGCCAATAAATCAGTGGTGAGCTACGGTGACGCTGGTGCAGTAGAAACAACCGATATTAGTTTCGGCTCTACTGATTTACAAAAAGTAGCCAATGAAATGACCGATTCTTTATTAGTGTCACCAGTAGTAGGTACTCTTACTGAAAACAAACGCCCAATTATGTTTGTTGAACGAATTAAAAACAAAACCAGTGAGCACATAGATACCGAATCGATTACCGATTCAGTTTCGACTAAGTTACTGCGTTCAGGCAAATTCCGCTTTGTTGATATGGGCCGAGTAGAAGCCGCTCGTAAGCAACTGGAATTCCAAAATTATGGTGATATGGTTGATGCGTCAAAGGCGGTACAATTTGGTAAGCAAGTTGGCGCTGAATATATGTTATACGGTAATTTATCGAGTATAGTTAAAACTAACAAAGATAAATCTGATGTGTATTACAAATTCACTCTGCGCTTAATGGATTTAGAGAGTGGCTTAATTGAATGGGCTGATGAAACCGAAATCCGCAAAACCAAAGCGAAAGAGTCTGTTGGTTGGTAGTCATATCAAGATTATCCTAACGAAGCTGAGGAGTATGTCATGAGAGTTATTTTATTATGTATTTGCGCATTGTTGTTAATTCCAACGGCAGATGCCTACACCGAAAGAAATAAAGCAGAGCCGGTGCAGGAAGTATTATTTGGCACAATCGACTCGGTACGAAATATTACCGAACAAGAGATCATTGAAGATAGAAATAAAGGCTGGAAGGTCTTTGGTGGTGCCCTTGTTGGTGGCGTTATTGGCCATCAATTTGGTAGTGGTAGCGGCAACGATGTAGCGACGGTGCTAGGTGCTTTGATTGGTGGTTCGATGGCAAATAATCGCAACCCTCAATATAAACAAAAAACCTTACACTTGGTTGAGTTAATGATCAGAACTGATGAAGGTAAAGAATATATGGTAGTCCAAGATCTGGACCCACAAATGATTTTTAATCGTCATGATGAAATTCGGATGATATTTTTAGCCAACGGTTCTGTACGTATTGATAAACAAATGTAGGGTCTGCTAACCAATTTAATTGCTATACGACTAACATGCTAACGCGTATTAGATTAACAATACGCGTTATTTACTCTAGGTTTATTGAATGGCTTTTCGAGTAAAGTTTTTCGAGCCACATTCAATACAAGGAAGTAAGGTGCTGGCATGTAAAATATCGGTTTCCTTGTCACAGCCTTGACAAATAACCGTACCAAAACCAATCACATCACCGGCATGATAAACCCCGTCGTGATTAAAATCATCGACTAGCTCACTCCACTCAATTTGTGATTTATCGGTCATTTTAGCCAAGTGTTGCCACATACCTTCTTGCAAAGATTTTAGGTACCAAGATTTTTCAGCTTCCGCTTGATAATTATCGTAAAAGCCTAATAAATCTTGTTTAAAAACATCCACCGATAATTGATACTCATTCACCGACACTTCTTCTGCCGCCGTTATAAACTCATCGGCCTTATCCACCAAATTCATTATTGACTGGACTTCATCTTTTTTAGCTTGTCGTAACCAAGCATATATTTTATCAAAGATGTTTTGATAACCAGGATTGTATTCACTCATCAAGTTATTACCTAATAAAAACTAACACTTAATAAAAGTATAGTCCTAGCCGAAGAATTATTTAAGGGATCAGCACTTTAATATCGATTAACCCTAATTTTATAGCCGAAACATCTCCATTACCGATGACTTGACGGTGATAGATAAAATTCGAAGTCATAAAAATTAATAAGATGGCTATTTGGCTTGTTGTTTAGGTAGGGAATACGTTATTCTATGACCAATATTTTAAATTCATGCTTAGTGCTATAGTGTCCCTTAACAAGCGACAATGACAGCACTACCAACGTTCGAGAAAAGCCGTTAATGGAATCCATTTATAATCCTCAGTCAATTGAACAAAAAATTCAACAAAATTGGACTGAAAATAAAACCTTCGTCGCGACAGAAAAACCAGGCCAAGAAAAATTTTACTGCCTTTCTATGTTTCCCTACCCGAGTGGGCGCTTACATATGGGCCATGTACGGAATTATACTCTTGGTGATGTGATCAGTCGCTTCCAAAGATTGCAAGGCAAAAATGTGATGCAGCCTATGGGTTGGGATGCATTTGGTTTACCGGCAGAAAATGCGGCAATTAAAAATAATTCTGCGCCAGCAAAATGGACCTATGAAAATATTGATTATATGCGTAATCAATTGCAATCCTTAGGCTTTGCTTACGATTGGACTCGTGAATTAGCGACATGTAAACCCGACTATTACCGTTGGGAACAATGGTTTTTCACGCAATTGTTTGAGAAAGGTTTAGTTTATAAGAAAAACGCCACGGTAAACTGGGATCCGGTTGATCAAACCGTACTTGCTAATGAGCAAGTCATTGATGGTCGTGGTTGGCGTTCAGGAGCTATGGTTGAGCGTAAAGAAATTCCGCAATGGTTTATAAAAATCACCGACTATGCCGAAGAATTGCTCAATGATTTGGACCAACTCGAAGATTGGCCTGAGCAAGTTAAAACCATGCAACGCAACTGGATTGGTCGCTCAGAAGGTGTTGAAATGACCTTTGCAGTTGCCGACTCCAATGAAACTGTAGATATTTATACTACACGCCCAGATACTCTAATGGGGGTAACCTATGTTGCTCTAGCAACACAACACCCACTAGCATTAGCGGCAGCGATAAATAATTCACAACTTGCTGATTTTATCGCTTCTTGTAAAAATAATAAAGTTGCCGAAGCCGACATGGCAACCATGGAAAAATTAGGCGTTGATACTGGCCTTAAAGCCATTCACCCCATCACTGGTGAGCAAGTGCCGGTTTGGGCAGCAAACTTTGTCTTAATGGACTACGGATCAGGCGCAGTTATGTCTGTTCCAGCTCATGATCAACGCGATTATGAATTCGCTAAAAAATACGGTTTAACTATCAGCCAAGTTATTGCTGGCGGTAAAGACGATGACATCAATGTGGCAGCGATTACCGACAAGGGTACGCTAATAAATTCAGATCAATTTGATGGTTTATCAGCAGATGCTGCATTTACTGCAATTGCTGATTATTTAGTCAGTGCTGGTAAGGGTAAAGTAACCGTCAACTATCGCTTGCGTGATTGGGGCGTTTCCAGACAACGTTATTGGGGAACACCAATCCCGATGTTACGCCTTGCTAATGGTGACACGGTACCTGTGCCTGAAGATCAATTACCGGTAATATTGCCTGAAGATGTGGTAATGGACGGTGTAACATCACCAATCAAAGCCGATCTCGAATGGGCCAAAACCACTTACAATGGTGAGCCAGCACTTCGCGAAACTGACACTTTTGATACGTTTATGGAATCATCATGGTATTACGCTCGTTATTGTAATCCAGACAACGATGCAATGATGCTAGATCCCGAAAAAGCTAACTACTGGTTGCCGGTAGATCAATACGTTGGTGGTATTGAACATGCAATTTTACACTTATTGTATTCACGTTTTTTCCATAAACTTCTACGTGACGTAGGTTTAGTAAAGTGTGATGAACCTTATAAGAGTTTGTTATGTCAGGGCATGGTATTAGCTGAGACTTACTACCGTGAAGAAAGTAATGGCGCACAAACTTGGATATCGCCGAGTGATGTTGATGTTGAACGTGATGAAAAAGGCGCGATTACTAAAGCCACATCAAATGTTGACGGCTTACCAGTAATATCTGGTGGCATGACTAAAATGTCGAAATCAAAAAATAACGGCATCGATCCACAACAAGTCATTAGTAAATTTGGTGCCGATACGGTGCGTTTATTTATTATGTTTACTTCTCCACCAGAGCAAACCTTAGAATGGTCAGATGCCGGTGTGGAAGGTGCGCATCGCTTTTTGAAAAGAGTTTGGAAATTAGCTTACGATTATACTCAAGCGGCAGAAGGCAAAGATTTGTCTGCGGTAGAGTTAACGAGTA
>CALJHL010000082.1 GCA_938075435.1 uncultured Thalassotalea sp.
TACCCTTGGGGAGCCAAATCGAAAAAAGGTAAAGAGACTTTTTCAAATAGCGAGGGTAAAAAAGGTGACTTTCTTACGACCCGAATGAGTGAAGAAGCCCTTGATTTTATTGACCGAAATAAAAAGGAGCCGTTCTTATTAGTGCTTGCTCATTATGCCGTTCATACCCCTATTGAATCTCTAGGTAAAGACACTGATTACTTTACCAATAAATTAAAAACTATGGACCGCAAGCCCGTTAAAAAAGGCAACCAGTACGACATTAAGTCTGATGGTACTGGTATTTCAGAACAGAAAACATTGCAAAACCACCCTACGTACGCCGCTATGGTTAAGTCGGTTGATGATAGTGTCGGTAAAATTAATGACCAATTAAAACGCCTCGGTTTAGCCGACAATACCATTATTATTTTCACTTCAGATCATGGTGGGTTATCTTCAAGAGGTCCGAAAAAAAGAGAACTAGCAACATCTAACCTTCCTTATAAGCATGGTAAAGGCTGGTTATATGATGGTGGTATTCGTGTGCCTCACGTTGTCAAATGGCCTAAAAACATTACCGCCGGATCGACAAGTGATGTACAAGTCACAGGCACAGATCATTACCCGACAATTTTACAAGTGGCTGGTCTTGATTTAAGCCCTAGTGATCACTTAGATGGGTTAAGTTATGTTGATGCCATAAAAGGTAAAAACTACACTCGCCCTGCAATGTATTGGCACTCGCCAATATCTCGACCGAATTCTACCGGTGACAGAATGAGCTCTGCAATTATTGACGGCCCATGGAAGTTAATCGATTGGTACAACGATGGTTTCGTTGAATTATTCAACCTAAATGATGATAAAGGCGAAACTAAAAACATCGCGAAAAATCATCCTGAAATTGTAAAAGACTTACAAACTAAATTATCGGCTTGGTTAAAAGATGCAAATGCGCAGTATCGTAAGCCAGGTAAAAAAATGAAATGGGATTTAAAAAAGCCCATTAAATTACAAGGATAATCGTGTCAATGAAATCACTAATATTAACTATTCAAGTCTTGACACTTTTACTTTGTTTCAGCGCTAAAGCTGAACCGGTAAAACTCCCCGAAGGTGGGGTTAATTTGGTATATCAACCAGAATTGTTGATGCTAAAACGTAAAAATGAATTTGCCGACCTAAAAGCCGTAAATTTAAATGACGGAAAATACAAAAATGTATTAGACGTTAAGGTTTACCAACCATCGACTAAAATTTGGGGGGTGCAGGTACCCTTCACTTTTATAGACCCTGAGGTTGAATTTGGCGATAGCATTTTAGTAAAAATAACCGCCCGAGCATTAAGTTCAGAGATTGCTGACGGAAGCCTTGGTCAATTTGATTTATTCTTCAAATATAAACAACGCGGTAAACCAGTTCTTAATAAGCGTTTAATGATAACAAAGCAATGGCAAACATTTTATGTACCGGTACAGGTAGATAAACAGAAGAACGCCAGCGACATGCAGCTGGTATTGTTATTGGGCGGCTTACCGAAACAGCATATTCAAATTGCTGAGTTGAGTATTATAAATTATAAAACTCAAGTGGATGTGGCTGCTTTACCTATGACCAAAATTAACTATTTTGGCAGTGAAGATGACGCCCCTTGGCGCTTTGAAGCACAAACTCGTATTGAACAGCATCGTAAAGCTGACTTTCAATTAAACCTGGTGGACGTTAACCAGCAACCGATTAATGCGGCCAAAGTTGATGTTAACCTACAACGCCATGATTATAATTTTGGTTGTGGTTTAAAAGCCTTAGAAATATTTGGAAAAAACCGTCTTAGCGCTCAAGAAAAGCAGCAACAACTCGATAACATTGAAAAAATGTGTAATATTGTGGTATTTAATAACGCGTTAAAATGGCGTTATTACAAGCCTGAAGTTGTTGAAAGCGCTATGGCTTGGGTTAAGGAAAAAGATTTAAAAGTTCGTGGCCACGCATTAGTTTGGGGACGATTTCGAAGCGCCCATAAAGACGTAGAAAAACAACAAGAATATTTCAAACAACACCCTGAACAATTTCAAAAAGTAATACTCGATCATATCAAAGAATTTGCGGCCCTTTATCCGGAGCAGATCAGCGACTGGGACGTAATAAATGAACCATCTCCTGAGCACCACTTTGTTGATATTCTAGGAAAAGAGGCAACACTTGAATGGCTAAATGCGGTGAAAGAAATAAATCCGAATGCGGCTCGATGCGCCAACGATTATGGCATTGTTTCTCGTTACGATACTTGGCATCAGGATGCTTATTATGACTGGATGAAATACTTCACTGAAAACAATGCCATTGATAAAGTGTGTGTGCAAGGCCATTTCCAAGGACCAATGCCGATCGCTGAATTTTATAATCGATTAGAGCGTTTTGCTGAATTTAACTTACCAATTACCATGACTGAGTTTGACTTTTTTGAAATTGATAAAGAATTAAAAGCCAAGTTTATGAGTGATTTACTGACTGCATTTTTCTCACACCCAAAGACTGATGGTTTCGTTCATTGGAATCTTAGTGATTTATATGATGAAAATGGCCAGTTGAATTTAAGTGGCCAGGCTTATGATAAATTAATCCATGAGACTTGGAATACCAAACTGTCTACCAAAGCATCTGCTCAAGGCGGAGTTAAATTTAGGGGTTTTAAAGGCTTATATAATATTAAGGTAACGTTAGACGATGGTTCGATTAAATCGTATCAGGTTAACTTAACCAATAATGAAGCGATTTCTTTAACTCTGTAACCTGTAGTAACCATCGAAAAGTATTAACTAATTGCAAGTCGATTAAATAGCAGTTTTACTTTTCGGTGGTTAAAATATCCATTAATTCAACATGTTAGAGTGGCTAACCATATTTCGTCCATTTTTCTTCGAATGGTATAAGGCATCATCGGCATTTTGAATTAAGAGTTCTCTTAAATTTTGAACTTCAAATTGATCATCCTTGCTTATGTTTAACGTGGTCGCTCCCAAACTCGCGGTAACTTTTCGCTCTAATGTAGAGATTGATTCGATCGCCATTCGTATTTTTTCGCCTGCCAATATTGCCCCTTCAGCATCGGTATCGGGTAGAATAATAACGAACTCTTCGCCACCATAGCGTCCAACAAAATCGGCATCACGCTTGGCAGCATCGATTTTTTGGGCGATTTTCTTTAGAGCTGAATCACCAGCTAGATGACCGAGAGCATCGTTATACTCCTTAAAATAATCAATATCGGCCATTAATATAGAAATTGGCCTGTTATGACGGCGGCTTAGTTTTAAGAAAATATCCAACTGGGTAATTAAGCTGCGTCGATTAGCGATATTGGTTAAGCTATCGACTGTCGATTCGATCAGTAATCGTTCATTGGCCACTTGCAAGAGTTTACTTTGCTCTAATATTTTACCTTCGACCGCCTTTCGTTCGGTTAAATCGGTTACTGCGCAAAGGACCAGCATTCCGTTAGAAGTTTCAATTGGTGTAATACCTATTTCTACTGGAAATATATCCCCGTTCATTTTTTGTGCGAATAAATCGCGTCCTACCATGCTTCGGGGTGAAGGGTTTTGGAAAAAGCTTTTTTGGAGGTTCTCGTGTTTGCCTCTATGTTTATTTGGAACAAGTAATTCTATTGACTTATCAATGAGTTCCCCAACAGGGTAGCTAAATACTCGATTTGCCTCAGTGTTTGTGTATAAGATTTTGCCATTGTCGTCGGTCATGATCATTGCTGCCGGAGACGCTTCAATACCGATACGAAAACGCTCTTCCTGATTTTTACGTTCAAGTATTTCAGATTCTAATTCTTTAGTACGTTCAATGACTTTTTGTTCAAGTGTTTTGGAATGACGGCTTAGTTTAATTATTACAAGGCCGACAATAAAAACCAATCCCACTCCGACAGTGATGTATATGGATATGGTTGAAAGTAAGTTGCTAGTGGTTTCGAGAGATATGACATCTAATGGCAGGTTAACTTTCAATATACCTCGAACATCCCCTACTTTCCAGTCTGTTTTCGGTGAGCTAGGGTGGCTGTTATGGCAGCCTACACAATCAGCCTTCATGACATCGGCTATAGCGTAATGCAATGTTATTCCCTCGCTATCATGGGCAAACTCATAGTACTGTTCAGTGGAATGTTCAGAAAGAAAATTCCAAGCTTTTTGGTCAAAACCATCAAGCACAACACCTTGTCCTTGATTTCGCCATGGAAATGGATAAGGGCTTAATAATTGTGAGCTTGCTCCCGCAGTTAGATTGCCTATTTGTTCGCCTAGCAGCATGCTTAGCGTGGCTGGTAAGGGTATTGCATTGTCTCGCACTGCATAATCATGGCTAACATCTAAGTTATTCATGCTAGCAATACTGACAACTTCAGAGGTGTATATTGCCCGAAACTGGTTGAGTGCGGTTGTATAGAGGCGCGCTGTATTAATAGCATTTGAGCTTATTAAGTTATCTCTTAGCTCAGTAACGTGCCAGTACATAGAGGCGACAATAATTGAGACGCTGCTGAGTAATATAAATGCTAGATATTTTATATTTTTAATTCCTATCATAATAGAATATTTTAATTGTCGCTGCCGGCTTGTTTTGAACTTAAATTTATACCTAATCGCTGCTGTTATGAGTCTACTGTATTTTCTGACTTGATTGTAATAAACATGGGCCGTACACTTTGAATATTGATATTGATCATGCCAGTACAAAACGAGTATTTTAATCTATTAATAACGCTCCCTTTGACGAGACCCTTAACTCTAAAGAATTAGGTGTGTGCTCATAGCCAACGTCCTTTAACACCTCAGCCGAATATTGTGATCATTGTTTATTGGTAAAATATCATTATATTGTATATTTTCAAATGATTAAGATTGCCCATAGGCTGTTTTGAACGATTGGGAGGCCAACAACTTCTTCGAAAAAAAATTGCCGTCATATAAAGGAAGTGTCTTTTAAAGCCACTTCAAACTGGCGAAGGTCCCATCCAAAAGCATGATGGCAAGACGGTGCTATTTTCAGTAATTGTGGCAAGAGGTATTCTTTTTCAGTAATTATGGATGATGGTGTCTGTTTTAGGTCGCGCAATGGCACGCCCCCTAATTAATTTCAAACAAACAATGCGATTCAAAAATTGACATT
Organism: uncultured Thalassotalea sp.; assembly: GCA_938075435.1. Classification (GTDB taxonomy): domain Bacteria; phylum Pseudomonadota; class Gammaproteobacteria; order Enterobacterales; family Alteromonadaceae; genus Thalassotalea_A. The sequence goes on from CALJHL010000082.1 coordinate 5,164, forward strand.
AAACGGATGGCGAGAGGCGATAAACTCGCCTTCGCCCCATCTTAATAAACATCAACAAAATAGCTGATTTATACTACTCTTTATGTATTTAATACTTAGTAAAAGCGTGAACGAATACACTAAGGGTTAACATAATTAGGTAACCTAAGGGTGAGGTCTGAATTGCCATCAAGCCAATTAAATTCAACAGTTTCATCACTAAAACCATCAATAGAAACTGTGGCTAAATATTCGCCTTTAAAACCGTTAAAGGTTATTGAACTGTTGCGGTCAAACCAAGTTAGCTCATCTGTATGCCAATGTTTTTTCACTAGATATAACCAGGCTTTACCACGTAAGTTAGGAGAGCCATCTGGCTCGACTATGTGGCGATTATGAGTGGAGCTGCTTGATTTAAAGAATGTCCATACCATAATATCGGTGACATTTTCTTTACTAAAGTAAACGCTCATTACTCTTTCAGTCATTATTGCTCGGTCTATTTCTGAGGTAATTTGATCATCTTTCATCTCAAATTCAGTTGCGGCAATGGTCATGTTGTATTTATCGAAATAACTTAACCTTTGATACATAGTATCCGCGTCAAGTAGCCCGCCGTTTGCCATAGTACCAAATCGACTTTGAAACCCTAATGCTTCAAGCGGCCCATCATTATTAAGAATTGAATTCATGTCGTCTTCAAATGTTTGCATTTTAGCGGTTAATACGCCGGTAGCAGTATCTGACACGACTCGATTCTCATTTAAGTACAGTGTTGCACTGGGATTTTTGACATGTTGTTTAGCTATCTTGAACCATTCTGCTTCTTGATCATAACCAAGCTTTTCTTGCACATTAAAATTAGCACGAGGTTCATTAGTTACGTCCCATTCATCTACATCCCATTTTGAAGCCCAATCTTTAATAATGGTATCAACGTATACCTTCAAGTCTTCTGCTGATAAATCTTCTGGCGCACCTGCTGAAATTCCCATTCGAGATGCATCTGCAGCGCTAATATTAGTTTCCATGTGACTCCAACCAGGCCAAATTAAGGTATGGCCCCGTACCGAAATATCGTATGAATTTAACCAATCAAGCGCCCGCTCAGTAGTGCTTCCAAAACCGTTGCGTAATTTATACTTTAAACCGTTTTGCAAACCAGCTTTATTAAAGTTAAAACCTAAGTAGGTTTGCCGATATAAGTCGGAGATATTGTCTTGTAGCCCATCCCACATTTTTGCTTGCATAACGCCACCAAAATTGAAATCGTGACGTTGTAGCTGCAGATGCACTTTGGCGTTACTAACAAGCTCACCATTTTTATCGACAAGTGTTATTTGACCAGAGGTTTTACGGTGTTGATTTATTCGTTGTTGAGCATCTATACGCCATTGTTGCTGCCCACATTCGACATCTGCAACTAACTCCTCGATGCCAACGACATTATTGCCAGACAAATCTAATGGATTAGTCGATGAGGCTGTAGTTTTATCACAACTCGCCGCAGCCGCTAAACATTGCACAATAACGTCGGTAACATCTGCATCGCTAATGGTTGTTTGGCCATTGAATACCTGACAATTCATATTATCTGGCTGTTTTACAATTGTGACTAAAGCTTGCTGTTCTGCTAAAAACTCAGTGGTAAAATTAAAGTCTCCAGCGTTATTAAGCTCTAATGTTTCATTACCATTTAAAGAAATAGTCAGTAATTGACTGCTTAAACCATAGACTTTTCCAGATACCAGAATTGCATCATCATCTTTCGGTACTTCAATTGGTTTTTCAACAACATCATCTGGCTCACCTGCCCCGCCGCCTCCGCAAGCAAATAGTGAGCTAAAAATACATAAGGTGATTATTGTTCTGAAGTTATTTTTCATAATAGTCATTGTGTTAACTGTCTTTTCGGTTAAATAATTGAGGGCGATAAATATTAGTCATTAAGATGATAAGCACAAAAAATGTAAGCCATATTGCGCTGCCCGAAGAGCTTGATTCTGGGCTTTCATCCTCTACTGGTGTTTCCACCGGCTCTTCTACTGGTTCTTGTTCTGGTTCTTCAGTTAAAGGTGGAACATCTTTTAATTCCCCCTGTAAAAGGTTCAAACCTTGGCCATTTAGTCTGAGCAAATTAAATAACTGTTGTTGCAAGACAATATCGTCGTCGTTGTCAAAAATATTCTCAATTTCTTGTGGATCATTATGTAAATCGTAAAGTTCACTATAAACCAAGCCAGAGCCGTCCATTTTCCACCATTCGTTATAACGGTAATTTTCAGTTCTAAGTGAATAGCCCATCGCACCGTTACGCTTAAATTGACTAACCGCACCCGTTCTTACTGTCAGTTTATCTTGGCTAATGACGTCAACTTGGCTAACCCCTTGTAGATGTTCGCCGATGTTATTATTGGTTAATTCTAAGATTGTCGGGTATAAGTCTGTGGTTTCAATTAATGCATGAGTTTGAAAGGAAGCGATCCCTGGTACTTTTATCATTAATGGGATCTGTGTTGCTTGTTCCAACACGGTATGTTTTCCCCAAAAGCCATGGTCGCCAAGATGAAAACCATGATCTCCCCACAGGACAACAATGGTGTTGTCTGCAAGGTTTAAATCAACAAGCTGGTTCAGCAATTTTCCAATTTGTGCATCGACAAAGCTGGTACTTGCGTAATAGCCATGAATGAGTTCAGTTTGCTGATTTAAGGTTATATTGTCAGCAATGTAATCTTCGCCTTCACTGGTTTTGTAACTATTTACAAGTTCAGCATTGTTATGGCTTATATATGAGCCATCACTATATAAAGGCAGCTGTTGCGAGGTTTCCAATTGAAAATCTTCGGTTTGGTATAAGTCAAAATATGGCTTAGGAGCAAAAAATGGCAAATGTGGTTTTTTAAACCCTACCGCTAAAAAGAATGGCTTTTCTTGGGCAGCGAAATCGGTCAAAAGTTGTAGCCCTTGCGCTGCGATTTTTCCATCTACAAATCTAGATTCTTCAGCGTCTATTGATTTTACTGCTAATTTAGCTGACGTTTTTTTGTCGGCATCCGTAGATACTTTTTCATAACGAATACTCCAAGACTTGGCATCATAATCGTCATCTACGTTACGTGGGTCAAACACCTTGCCCGCAGCGGCTGTAACATAACCATTGTTGATTAATTGTTGTGGCAAGGTAACGACATCTGGATTTACGGCGCGGATGGTATCCGATAAATTTAAGATGCCATTGGTTTCAGGGCGAAGCCCGGTAAGTAAATTCATCCGCGCTGGACCACACACCGGATACTGACTATAAGCTCTTCGAAAAACCACACTTTGCTGAGCAAAACTATCAATGTTTGGTGTTATCGCATTGGCAACCCCATATTCACCAATTAATGGTTTTAAATCGTCAACGGCAATAAACAAGATATTGGGTTTATCTAACTCACCTGCCGACAGATGACTGTTAATCAACAAATTGAAAAGCAAAATTAAAGGCATCGTTTTATACATTTTTTTCATGTTGCTCTCTACTCAGATAAGAATAAGTCACTTGTTATTGACGAGAATGTTGCCTGACATTTATTTAAAAACACAATTGACAACGTTATCTTTTGTTGGATTATACTAGCACTTAGGTTTGCTTTGTCTATCAATTTTTCTAAATTACTCTGCTGTACTTCTTATATCGGCTGATATTGTTCATATCGATAAGCTTAAATTATGACTTCAGGAGTCAAAGTTATTTAATCCATCTGTTATTGGTTAGATTTAATATTGGTTTGCGGTTAGTGAACTACCCCATAACCGCAGGTTATAGGTGAAATTAATAATAAATAACTACCAAATGCTAATATCATGTTAAATTATTGATTAGAATGGTTATTACTAGCCCTAATCAAGCCAAAAAATAACGATAAAAATGGATGAATTTGATGCCGAAAAATCATAATAGAATCGCTCTAATTATTTTTATTTTAGCTATCGCCAGCGCCTTATATGTAAACCAAAATGTCGATAAAAACTGGATTGAACAAACCTTGGTTTATGAGGTTTACCAATCGACATCGGGCCAGCCGGCTTATAAATATAAAGGCCAGGAAATTATTATTAATGAGGTGGTGCCCTATCAAGACTCGCCGTTAAACCAGCGTAACTTGAGCCACAATTCTCAAGCTCCATTATTAGAGCAACAATGGGTTGCAACCGAAAGCCAGCAATTAAAATTATTAAAACCCGCTTTTCATTTTGGTCTTTGGTCATTATTACCGGCATTAATCACCATAATATTGTGCCTACTCACCCGCGAGCCGTTAACGTCTTTACTTAGCGGTATTGTGGTTGGGGCAATAATTATTGGCCAATTTGACTTAACCGATAAGGTGCTGATCCCCAATTTAGCAAAAGAAGGCACCGCATCTTTGCTGTTACTGTATTTATGGCTTTTAGGTGGGTTATTAGGGGTGTGGACTAAAACCGGTGCAGCGCAAGCCTTTGCAAACTATATGACTGAACACTTTGTGCGTGGACCTAGGTCGGCTAAACTAGTCACTTGGTTACTTGGTATTTTGTTTTTTCAAGGTGGTACTATGTCGACGGTGTTAGTTGGCACCACAGTTCGGCCGCTGGCAGATAAGGCCAAGGTAAGTCATGAAGAAATGAGCTACATTGTCGACTCGACGGCGTCACCGATAGCCTCGGTTATTGCCTTGAATGCATGGCCGGCTTATATTCAAGCGTTAATTTTTGTCCCTGGAGTGGCATTTCTGGCCACCGAGAGCCAACGATTGCAGTTTTTTTTCAGCAGTATACCGTTTAGCTTTTACGGTATATTAGCGGTATTGGGTACCTTATTACTGAGTTTAAATATTACCACCTTTTCGGGTAAAGGCATTAAATTAGCACACCAACGAGCCGCCACTAGCGGCGAATTAGATGCACCTGGCGCAGTGCCACTGAGTGCAAAAGAGCTGCAAACGTGTCAAGTACCAACCGGTTATAAACCTCACGTTTTAGAATTTTTTCTGCCGCTTTTTACGTTAATTGCCATCGCGGTGATTACCTTTATCTATTTTGGCTCACCAAAAATTAATTGGGCATTTGCTAGCGCTTTATTACTTTCTGCTTTTATCGCCTTTGCCAAAGGGATGTCATTAACGGATGTTATGGAGGGCTTTGGTACCGGGCTAAAAGGCGTGGTAGTGGCCTCGGTAATTTTAATGTTAGCGGTAATAATTGGCAGTATAAGTAAGGAAATTGGCGGCGGTTTATTTTTAGTTTCGCAACTCGGTGAGCAACTGCCTTTTTGGTTATTGCCAATTATTTTGCAATTTTTAACCATGGTTATTGCTTTTTCCACCGGTACTAGCTGGGGAACGTATGCTATTGCCTTCCCCTTAGCGATGCCGTTGGCTTGGGCAATTTCCCAATCTCAGGGCTTAGCCAATGCCGAGCTATATATGGCGGTATGCTTTGCAACCGTACTTAACGGCAGTGTTTATGGCGACCAATGTTCACCCATTTCTGATACCACTATTTTAAGTGCCATGACCACAGGTTGTGACTTAATGGACCATGTTAAAACTCAAATTGTGCCGGCATCTATTGCTGCCTGGCTGGCGGCGATGCTGTGGACACTAACGGTATTAATTTTTGCTTAACAACACCAAGAGTCAACACTATGCGCCTTAGACCTATTGAAATATGGCAGGCTTTTTATAGCACAGGAACGTTACATTCGGGGTCAACATCATAATTTTTGGCTTGGGTAAAGGTTATGGTTATGCTTAGGCTTTGAAAAATAAAGAAGTTTATATTTTAACTAGGTGGATTAAGTTGAGATGAGTCGTTATTTTTTAGGTTTAATTTGAATAATAAAATGGTACATCATCAGCCAATCTCCTAAAAAACTGTACCAAGGGTAAAGGAAGGTTGCCGGTTTATTTTTTTCAAATACATAATGACCAAGCCAAGCAAAGCCATAACCAAATAAAGGTATTAACCAAAGTAATAGCAACTGTTGAGTAACCAAAACATAAAAAAATACTACCAACACCAAAAAGCTACCTAGGTAATGTAAACCTCGACAGGTACTATTTTGATGTTGACTCAAATAAAAAGGATAAAACTCTTTAAACGCTTGGTATTTTTTTATGGCCATATCGTTAGCTTATAAAAACGAGTATTAAAGCTTATTTCTCGTTAATCCTCTCGGTAGTGCACCATTAACGGACCAGTCACATTACCGACTTTAACTTCTTTAACAACGCTATAATCACACTCATTAAAGAAATCTTTATACTTATCGGTGGTTACGTAAATTGCAACGCCTTCACTACTTGGGTCTTCATCAAGCACGGTATTAACCGCAGCCACTAAATAATGGCCAAACCCTAAATGTTGATGCAGAGGGTGAATAGCGATAAAAGATAACATATGAAATCGTTGCATAGGTACTGAGCTCATGATCAACTCTTCTTTTTGGATCATCTGTTTCGTACTAACATAACCGGCGCTAAGCAACATTTTAAGTCGCCAATGCCAAAATCTATCTGAGCCAAAGCCAGCATCTGGGCCATGTAAACATGCGACGCCGACTAATGCTTCCCCTAAATACAAACCAAGAATGGGCTGTTTAGCCTGCCAAAAAGCCGCTAATTCTTCGCGGATAGAAGCTCGCAGTCTTTGTTCGTAATCACCGCTGCCTGAGCTAAAAATATCAATAAATACCGGATCGTCATGATAGGCTTGAAACAAAAGCGAAGCTGCCAGCTTTAATTCTGCAGCAGTTAAATACGCCGCCCTAATTTCAGTATCGGTTGCAATGTTTACATCATTCATTTTTCGCCCTTTTATACATCAAGTGATAGAGTCGTCCCACACTATTATTTTATTATTCGTGTGTGGGTGACCTAACACCATAACAAGTAAATTTAATATGAGTCAAATTCTTGTCTATTTATTATTCTGTCAACAATAACGAAAGTCAAAGACTAGATTCGGTCGAGGATGGCTTACCGGTAAATTTGCTAACCAACGATATCGCCCAGTTTATCGAACATGGCTGGTATAAATGCCTAATGATGACTATGTTTAAAAACACTATAAATTAGCGTTTAGTCACTAGAAAGTGGTGAAAAATACCGATTTTAATTTTAGCCCATCAAATGAACCTGTTGATTATTAAAGGTAATCTTTATGGCATAAAACCTGCTGTTCTAAATAAACTATTAATTAATTTGAAACGTAAATGGATATTTTAGAAAAATTATTACAGCCCGCGGTTATCGGACCATTAATTGGCTTAATCGCTGTCATTGGCGGTGTCGGCATAGGTGCTGCTAAGTTGTATTTTAACCATCAAGAACGTATTGAAAAAATTAAAGTGGCCATGACCCAGATAAAAAGTAATTCAAAGCCGCCAGAATATATTTACCATGAAATAAAATTTGAATGGCTAATGCCACACCAGTATTGTTGTAGGCTGTGCGGTTTTATAATCGGGCCTTGAGGGTGCATAAGTTGAATAATTCCTTATGCCACACTTGAGTCTCTCAATGATTTGACCTAGTGTAAGTAAAAGCTCACAGGCTGTTTCAGCACAATTACACCAGTCGAAGATATAACGTAATGCAATCAAAAGCCCACAGGTTGTATGTGCGGTTAAGGGACATAGATTACACGACTTTTTATCTCAATCTATAAGCTGTTATTGCAAAAGTGTTACCTTTGCTTTAACTTAATTATTCATACACTAATAATAAAAATAAATGGATTTATGAGCTGGTCTAAATTTAAATTTAACTGTCGATTTATTGCAAAGCAATTACCTCAAAGTGGTG
>CALJHL010000083.1 GCA_938075435.1 uncultured Thalassotalea sp.
GTACGGTTAAATTAACGATTGGCTGTTTTCTTCGGTAGCAAACCGTACTAGCTTGCCAGGATTTTTTACGTTGACGCCTAAACTGGCTACCGCCGAGGTAATTTGTTGTTGCATGGTGTGGGTTTGTTGGCTTTGCTCTGCAGCCAATATTTGTTGCTGATTTTCGAACACACAAACCACTTTCAAACTGGCCTCAATGTCGTGCAAATTTACCAAATGGGTTAACCAAATAAAACCATTGTTTGCGGTTTTATGCTGCTCACATATTTGCGTTAAGGCGTTGATTAACTGCTTCTCAAAAGATTTAATAAAGGCTTTACTGTGCTTTTTCATTACTTAGAATTTTAATTGATTTTTAAGGGCGATACCTAGCATTGTACAGGAATTATTAAACATAACTTAGAACGATCGAATTGAGCTTGTCAGATAAAAAATAACTTAATTCAATTGGTATTAGCGCTATACTAAATTTCAACTGAAATTTTAATTAACATACTAACTTAATTTGTACTTTTGGAGCTGTTATGCGTTTTCTTTCCCGTCGTTTGGTTATGCCAAGTGACTTAAATTATGGCAATTCTTTATTTGGTGGCCGTGCGTTGGAATGGATTGATGAAGAAGCGGCAATTTATGCCATTTGCCAATTAGAAACCCGCTATATAGTGACAAAGCACATCGGCGCGATAAGTTTTGAATCTCCGGCTCTACAAGGCGATGTCGTCGAATTTGGCTTAACCACTAAAAAAGTCGGGACGTCTTCTATTACAATAAGTTGTTTAGTACGTAATAAAGCCACTAAAAAAACCATTTGTGTTGCCGACGATATTGTCTTTGTTGCTGTCGATCCGCAAACTCGTAAACCTGCACCACATGGTAAAGAGTTAGAAGCACTTAAACAGCAAACTCTAGATGAAATTAAGTCTTTAAATATGCTTGATTAAAATGAGACTTAACGACCATTAGCAATAGCCCTTAATTACTATTGAACGCCTTTAATCGGTAATTTTTTATAGGCGGCCAATATAGCATTCGCATTGCCATTGGGGTTATTGAGCATGCGCTGATAATGGTTTATGGTTTCATTAAAATATTGCTGATGCTCAACACAACTAAAATCCCACATAGAACTACCCACCACGGCAATTGGTTTGAGCTGGGATTTATTCGCTTTAGGGTTAACCACAACGTGGATAATTTCATAAAAACGCTTGTTTTCTTTCACAATAGCTTCGTTAATCAAGCTAAAATCTAGGCTAATAAGTGCTTGTCTAACCTTATAGTTATGATGCACTGGGCATAACATAAATTCTAATTCTTGCTGGGCATGTTGCCGGACAATCGCGGTGACCAGCTCAATTAATAAATCACCACCGACTCCAGCAATGATAATTAAATGTTTACCTGAGGATAAATGACCTGCATAAGTAGAACGTTCTAAATTAGTTGGATTTACGGTAGGTTGTTTACTTAACGGTATTTTTGTTACGTCAAGACAGTGAGTTTGCCAGGCATTGAGGTTACTGGCAAAGTGGGTTAACAATTGCGTATGCAGTTTTGTTATTAACGGCTCAACAATATCAATAAAGTGAATGGTGTTAGCGCCATGGCGTTTTAATAATGCTAAGCCGAGTAAACCATGATCACAACAACAATCCCAAATGTGTTGGTAATGGTTGTTGATCATTTCATCTATTTTAGTTAATCGAATACCGGCGCGCATAATATTAAGTCTGTTAACTCAGTTAGGTTTGTTGCTGACACCAATGTTGTTGCTGTTCTGGGGTTAAAAAACTCCAAGCAATAAACCGGCTAACTTTTTGGCCTTGGGCCATATTTACCACTTTTAGTTGTTTAACTTGGGCTTTTTTCAAGGCCTGTTTCAGTGGTCCTATATTGTCTTTTTTCGAGACTAAACAAGTAAACCATAGGACTTGTTGACTGAAATCTCGACTCTCAGTGATCATCTTCTCAATAAAGTTTAACTCACCGCCGGGACACCACAATTCGGCCTTTTGGCCGCCAAAATTTAAATTGGCAGATCCTTGCGGTTGTTTTAACGACTTATTTTTATTTAAGTTTTGCCACTTTCGCTCACTGCCTTTGGTTGCCTGCTCAATTGATGAGTGAAATGGCGGATTACACATGGTTAACGCATAATGTTTGTCAGCTTTAATGATCCCTTTAAAAATGTGCTCAGCCTGAGTTTGCAATTCACAGGTGATGCTGTTTTTAAGTTTAGGGTTGGCTTTGACAATATTCTCGGCCACTTTAATGGATATTGGATCGATATCAGTGGCGGTAAAATGCCATTGATATTGCCGCTGCCCTAAGAGCGGATAAATGCAACTCGCGCCTGTGCCTATATCAAGAACATTTACGTTATTGCCAGCGCTGAACATTTGCTTATTAGTGGCAACTAATAAGTCATTAAGATAATGAATGTAATCAACTCGGCCAGGAATTGGCGGACAAAGATAACCTTTGGGAATATCCCAAAAATCAATTTGATAATATTGCTTCAGTAACGCTGAATTTAACGCTTTTACCGCGTCGGCGTTAGCAAAATCAATGCTTAAATTGCCATAGTCATTTTTCTTAACGAAGGCTTTTAGTGCCGGCAACGCTTTACTAAGCGCAATAAAATCATAACCTTGGTTATGACGATTACGGGGATGTAGTTGTGGTTTTGTTGCCATGTTTTATCGCGTATATCTTAGTGTAATTAAGCCTGTTATTTTTACAAGCAAGTTGGTTATAATCAGTGTAATTTTTAGCAAACTAACAGCCTATTTATGTTATCCACATTACTAACGCAACTGCAGCAACAACCTTCGCAAGTATCTTTTCAACAAGTGCAGCAGGTTATCAATCAACACTACCATTATACGCCAACCGCATTTTACAATGGCGATATTGAAAACCTTGCAGGTACCAATGAAGGCTCTTGTAAAATTTTCGCATTTGCGCAATTACAGCAACTTTCTCAAGAGCAAACCTTAGCGTGTTTTGGCAGTTACTATCAAGATGATGTGCTAGCCAAACCAGCCGGGGATGATCATGCCAATATTCGTAACTTTATGCGCAATGGCTGGCAAGGCCTTCATTTTAATGGCCCAGCATTAATTGCCAAATAGTTCGGCATCTACAACACAAGCTAAGTCTTAATGTGTTGTTCGTTAAGGCTTTGAGCCTACTTTAAAACTACCGTTAGAGAGAAATTGCACCACCTCTTTACGTTTTTTAGCAATTAATAATGGCCCGTCATCCATCATTAAAAAATTTTTCCAACAGCGTTTAAATACTGCCCAAGTGGTTTCGATTACAACTTTTTTAGACAAACAAAAATACACAACGGTATTGTTTTCCCATGGTAAATTGTTGCTGATTAATTCTGGCAGGGCTGGTTCATCACTGTCCCAAGTAGCTTCCCATTTACCAGTATCTTGCCAGGTATTCTCGGCAGCTACCCAATCATCGTCACTAAAAAAATCAGGATGATCAACGGTGGAGCTAATCGAGGTCGACCAAAGCGTATTTGCTCTGGCGCTTGCCATTGGTTTTATCGCGGTAAGATCTTTGGCACTGATCGGTAGATCTTTGCGTTTAAAAACCCAAGCGTGTTTTAATTGCTCGATTGGAATGTAGTTCATCTAGCGCTTCTTTAGTTATTAAATACTGGGCAATTGTAGCATTGAATTGTGGTTTTAATAATAGCTTCGCCCCAGATAAATATGACAGCATGATAAAAAATTGAAAGGAAACTGCCAGGTCGATTGCATAACGGCTAAAACGTCGAATTTGTGGTTGTTAGCAATAAATTCATTTACTATAAATATGATTGTTTAAATTTAAAAGCCTAACTATAATCTGTTGTCTTATAAAATAATAATTGAGATCGAAGCGATGGCTAATGACCCCTTACCCGATGAAAAACAATCCGATCCAATCGTTAATGCCGTTCCTGAAAACAGTGGCGAAGTAGCCGCTGAAGCAAATGTTGAAGCGAGTAGCAGTTTTGAACCGGTAGAATTACTCAATAATGAAATTGATCAGCTTAATAAATTTTATGAACTAGTCATTAATTTCTTCGCTAATTACAGTTTTCAATTAATTGGCGCCTTCCTTATATTTTTACTCGGTTATTATGTTGCCGGAAAAATCTCGAACTGGGTATTAAGAATTTGTGAAAGAAATAATATAGATGTCACTCTAAGTAGATTTATTGCCAACTCCACTAAAATGATTGTTGTAGTACTTATTACTATTGTTGCACTAGGTAAACTGGGTATTAGTTTAACTCCATTTATGGCGGTGATCGGTGCGTTGTCTTTAGGTGTTGGCTTGGCGTTACAGGGGCTATTATCAAATTATGCGGCTGGTTTTAATATCATATTACTTCGCCCATTTGTGGTTGGAGATACAATAACGGTGCAAAATGTCACTGGTGTGGTTAAAGAAGTGTTATTAGCCTATACCATTTTAGAAGATGAAGATGGCGTGATAATTACCATTCCCAATAAACACATTGTTGGCGAGGTGATCCGTAACTCTCATCACGACTCGTTAATGGAACTATCGGTTGGTATTTCCTATGAGCATGATCCACTTAGTGTGGTTAAAATGCTAACGCCTATCATTGCCGATTTAGATTTGGTTAGCGCACAAAAAAAACCACAACTTGGTATTGAAGAATTTGCCGATAGCGCCATTGTTATTGGTATTAGGTTATGGACTCCGACAGTGAACTTCTACGCTTCAAAATATCAAACCTATGCAACAATATATCAAGCGTTGGAGCAAGCTAATATTAATATCCCATTCCCACAACGCGATGTACATATAATTGCCCAAGCAGAGAGTTAATTAACTCTGAGTAAGGGAATCTACTCAACAGCAAGCTGATTTATTCAGGAGTTGCTGAAATGATTTTTTACCCGTATGCTATTCTGGTCGTACCACTTTAGGTGGTCAGGGTTAGTCATACGGGATGTTAATGCAACAACAATCGATTTTTATTGAAGATCAAGGTCATCAATTACACCTTCGCCATATCTTTGCTCAACCAGCTGGGGTACCGATCTTAATGGTGCATGGTGCGGTGGAAAATGGTCGTATTTTTTATACCAACAGCAATAAAGGCTTAGCCTGTTTTTTGGCTAAACAGGGCTTTGATGTCTACGTGCTTGATTTACGTGGTCGAGGTAAAAGCACACCATTAATAAATGCTCAGGCCGATTATGGTCAATATGAAGCCATCACTCATGATATTCCACTGCTAATCAATTACATTCATAACCTTACTGGGCAAGCAATGCACCTGGTTTCTCACTCTTGGGGCGGAGTTCTGGTGGCCAGTTGTTTAGCCAGACATAATGATATTATTTCTAAAGTGCGCTCTAATTTGTGTTTTGGTAGCAAACGCCGGGTGACCGTTGGTGGTTTTGAACGCTACTTAAAATTAGATCTTTTTTGGAACCGTTTAGCGCTTAAATTAGCCAAACGTAAAGGTTTTTTCGATGCTAAAAAATATCGGGTCGGCTCAGACAATGAAACCATCGAATCATTAAAGCACAGTGTCGCCTGGGTCAATGAAGAGAAATGGCATGATCCCAAAGATGGTTTTAATTACCAAGGGGCCGCGCAGCAAACAACTTGGCCACCCACTTGGCATTTAACTGGTGTTAATGACCGCCTGCTGGGCAATGCCATAGACGTTAAATATTTTATTAATGAAAGTAATACTGACGCGAAATTTTCGTTGTTGAGCAAGCAAGCGGGTAATGTCGTTGATTATGATCACATTGACATTTTAACTCACCCAGAGGCGGTTAATGATCACTTTCCTGAAGTGGCTACTTGGCTAAAACAGCATTAACAGCAAGTTGCAGAAGCTCATCTTTAGCATAAATTTATTTAGTGAAAATTGCTTGGACTTGCTGTTTCATTCGAGCTTTTACTTGTGGTGTTATACCGGTAGTAAATAACATTGTTGATATTGTGGTGATTATCACCACAGTTTTCATTATTTTGGCGCCGGTAAATACTACCACTAACAATAATAATGCCGCGTAAGCTAGGCCTATGGCACCTAAAAACATCAATAAACCACGAATTTCTTTGTTCATAACAATACCCTAAAATATTATTTTCTGATTCTAATTGCTCTAACTTTATCAGTTTTATTAAATAGTGCACGGACAATAAGGTTACAAAATATGTAAGGTGACAGGGTAACCTTACATAAACCATCATAAACATTATTACTATAAGTTATTGCAAGGCTTTGTTAGAATTAACTCAGTTGAACTGCCCAGTAGAGTATAATATGGCATCAGATAGATACGGCACTAGTGCCAATTACAAAAGCAAAGAGCAAGGTTATCGTGACCGCGCCTTAAAATTATTCCCGTGGGTATGCGGGCGCTGTGCACGTGAGTTTGAATATTCAAACATTAAAGAATTAACGGTTCATCATGTCGATCACGACCATGAAAATAATCCTAATGACGGCAGTAACTGGGAATTATTATGTATTTATTGTCATGATAACGAACATGCTAAATATACCGATCAAGAGCAGTATGCGCGCGAAGTTAAAGCCGGAGAAAGTAACCAAGATACGGCTACTTATAACCCGTTTGCCGATTTAAAATCGATGTTAAAAAAATAATAT
>CALJHL010000084.1 GCA_938075435.1 uncultured Thalassotalea sp.
TCAAAAATATTTAAAAACATAACTTAAAGACGCACAAATAATTAAAAACAGCTAAGCACTAGTTTTGCTGTATAAAAATTAAACCCTTACCGCTATTAAATAGCGGTAGCGCTGCTTATATGGTGAAAATTTAAACATTATTAAAGAAAGCATATGGAATATTGGGATCGTAAATATTACCGGGGAATAGCATTTTAAGGTTGGCTGCTACAAACTTTAACAACTATTTAACACAAAGCCCCTAGATTTAAAAACTCACTAGGATATAATGCTCCCAGCTTGAAAGTTCGACCTTTATTTATGTACACCAAGTTGATGTTTTTTTTAAAACTTCATCCTGTTTGATATTTGATAGTTTGCTTCCAACACCACGGTCTTTCATCAGAAAGACTTAAATTAAATTTATATTAAATAGAGTATGATTATGTCAAACACTACTACTGGTACAGTTAAATGGTTCAACGAAGCTAAAGGTTTTGGTTTTATCGAACAAGAAAATGGTCCAGACGTTTTTGCTCACTTCCGTGCAATCGTTGCTGATGGTTTCAAAACATTAAATGAAGGCCAAAAAGTTGAATTCACTGTTACTGAAGGTCAAAAAGGCCCTCAAGCAGAGAATATTAAACCTTTATAATTAATCGCTAGGTTGGATCACCAACCAATAGCTTTAAGAATTTTGAATGAAGAGCAAGGCTATTAGCCTTGCTTTTTTTTGGCTAAAATTGTTTCATAACGCTCTGATCTTAGACAGAGATTTTAAATGCTCAGAACTGCTGGAGGAGATGCCGCTCTCCGTTTTGGCATCCCGCGCAACTCTGCATATATGGAGCCACTGCGTTTGCAAGACGTTGTATTTTCAATAGTTTGAGATTGGTACTAACCTGAATAATTGATGGTTTGAATTTATTAAATAATCTAAGGTTTAGATTGGCTGTTTTGTTGCGATTTACTCATGATTTCTTCGTACATCAATAGTATGCCTTTGGCTAAAGCGGCATATTCAGGATGGCGTTGAATAACGGTCATAATTTTTCCAGCGTCAATTAATACCAATTTGATTAAATTTATTCCCACTTCAGAACTATGTTATAGGTTCATTAACAAGCAAAATTTATTTAGGTATAATTATTGCTATAGTAAATGAATTTTGTAAAGGTAGTGGGACTAGAACATGCTCCAAGGGTCAGTTTAAAAGGCTTCTATACTAGGTTATCGATTTTGACAAAGTTGGCACAGGGATGTGCCGTATTAGGGTAACGCAGGAGCAGTTACCGAGAATAACCATTCTCGGCTTTACCTCCTGAGTCGCTCAACCTTCACAATCCATGGTGTCGTCTGCAATCTATTCCTTGTCTACACGCTTTTAAATTCTCACTGAGTGGGAAATTAATTAATCAAATTGGTATAACGCCTGATCGAGAAAAGCAATATCATCAAGCCCCCCTCCCTGGTCAACTTTCGCTTTTATGGCTTGTGCTCTTGGCCAACGTTCCGGTTCAAATCTTTTGACTACGACTTCAACAATACCTTTATCTGTATTTTTCACAGGCATTGTCAACTTAAAATTTTATTTAATCAGTATAGCAAAAAATCGTTAATGGATTAGCCATCAACGATTTTTAACGGGCAAGAAAATATATAAATATTATTTTCTATTTTTCAATCGTAAAGAAGATGCAAATAGTAATGCAAATAAAGCCATAATTGATTGGCTGCCGCCACCGCTGCTATTTTCTGGTTCAGGCTCAGGGGTAACGTCGATAACTGCATAGACAATTTCTTCAACAAACGCGGTATCAGTTAAGTATCCGTCACTAACTTCGACCTTGAAATAAACGGTACTATTACTATCAACACTAGGTGCGGTAAAAGTTGGTGTTACACTGTTTGGATCAGATAAGGTAACGCCCGGGCCACCGGTTTGAGTCCAAAGAAATGATAAAAAATCTTCATCGGGATCATAAGAACTAGCCGCAGATAGTTGAACTTGTTCCCCTTCATAAATTTTTGCCATTTGCCCTGTTGCTAATGCAACTGGCATTTTATTATTAGGGCCAGGTCCTTGTATTGCAGCACAACCGGATTCATCGACAATGGCCTTAGCTGGTGTTTCAGAACATAAGTCTGAACTATTAATTATTCCATCGTTATCGTCATCGTTACCGACAAGGTTAATTGGCGTGCTTTCATCACAAGAATTAACACTGTTAGCCGTTGTCGCAGTACAATGAGCCACGTAATCAACTTCTAAGGTGGCTTTCGTTAAACTGTTGTCAATACTGCCACCTAAATTTCCGCCCATAGCAACGTTGAGTAAAATAAACATTGGCTCTTTATATTGGCCACATGTTGAAACATCCTGTTCGGTAACAAGATGATCATCAATGTAGAAGCGAATTTTGCTTTGGTCCCATTCCATGGCATATTTATGCCAATCTAACACATCAGCACCACCATTAGGGTAATTGTACCGGACTTCGGTGCCACAGCCAGTACCGGTATTAAAGAAGTTAGTAATGTAGTTATTGGGCTGATTAGCAAACCATTCCCAAACATCAATTTCTCCAGCACCAGGTTGTGGCCAACCAATAAAATCATTATCATTTTTCTTAGGGTGTTCAGCGATTCTATTTTCTAACATCCAAAAAGCAGGCCAAGTTCCGCCTTCAAGGTTATGAAACTTAATGCGAGATTCGATACGACCATAAAGAAACTCGCCTTTATCTTTTGAATTTAATCGGCCCGAAGTCCAAGATTTTTTTGTTCCACCTAAACCTGGGCAATCGATGGCTTGTTTACGGGCAATAATTTTTAGAGAGCCATTTGAGACATCATAATTTAGATCGGTTGAGGTTTCATCATCGGTATAACACTGCACCTCATTGTTATAGTTAGCTTGAACTTGTGCAGTCCAATTTTGCCAATTAACCCCTTTGCCATTAAATTTATCGATCCATTGTACTTCCCAGCCAGCCAACGTTGGAGCACTGATCATAAACAATGATAACGTTAGTAAAGCATAAGATTTAGAGTTTTTGGGCTTCACAGCAGAATAATCGGAGGTATTTATATTTTTTTTGATAGAAAACATTTTATCTCAACAGAAGGGTTATATTTCAGACATAGCCCCGATGGGACCGCTCCCAGTCAGTGTACATAACTCTGTTTTAAACTGCAAATAGAATATTAATCAACCAATCATGTTAGTTAAGTTATCTCCGAAATAACATGATTGGAGTGTTTTTCTGTACTTTGCTTTAATCAGCAAGGATTGCTATGCATCACTAGAAATGTTTCTTATTAACCATTAGCATCAAATAATGCATAATCGACTAAAATAGTATGATAACAACTCAATAGGAAGAAATATGTTGCATTTAGAGCACCTAAACCTGGTTGTCAGTGATATTGCTGGTAGTCTTAAATTTTACCAAGCTGCATTTCCACACTGGCAAATAAGGGGAAGAGGCCAATCTGACTGGTTTGGTAAAACCAGAAACTGGTTACATTTTGGTGATGATTACCAATATATAACCTTTAATGATAATGGCGTTGGTGAAAATCGGGATTTAAGTGGCCATCAGATTGGTCTTGCTCATTTTGCTTTTGTTACAAGTAATTTAGATGCAATGATCGCACGGTTGCAGTCTGCCGGTTTTGCTATAGCGAAAGATGGTGCTCAATCACCGTATCGGAAGAATATTTATTTCTTTGATGATAGCGGTTTTGAAGTAGAATTTGTCGAGTATTTATCTGATCACCCCGCTCAACGAAATTTATATGATGAATAGCTGGCCTGATAAAACCATGCTGTGGTTGTCTGCCTTGCTTCCACCACAGCATAGATTTGTAGTCGATTAGAATACAATTGAGAGAATACGCTTACACTCTGGGTAATGTCTTCAATTTAAAATCCCCTTGGTTTGCATTGCCTTCGCATACCAATATAAACCGATGGAAATGATAAAAATAATGCCACTAAAAATTAGAGAAAATGAATCACCGACAACTTCCATGCCATTAGAAAAACCATAGTTTTGGATTGTGGTGATCACCATGGCAATTACCGATGCTAAATACACCGGCACAGCCAAACTGCGGCGCAAAAGTAATAATAAAGAACCTAATACCCCTCCCCAAACAGCAATGGCCCAAGCCGCAATAAGCCAAGTTGGAAAGCCGTAAAAAAACTCTAATTGGTCGCTGGTAAAAGCCGCCATGTAACTTTCATTTCTTGTTTGGGTCATGACATAATCCATTGCCCCTCCCGAACTCCATAACAAGCCTATAATACCGACTAGCCAAAGGTGCCAAGGCCGACTTAATTGCTCATTGGTCATTAAATACTCCTAATGTTATTGTTTTAACTCAGCTTTATTATGGCATAAATTTTTTACCTTGGTTATTTTACAACTAAATAATGGATATTTTTAGTAACCGTGCATAAACTTTATAGAGTTAAAAATTGTGATCTTAATTGATGAGTAAAAATACTTACATAGAGAAATTCTTTAAAATTGACATCCAACAAGATGCCATTTTAATTTATGTAAAAGATATAAAATGGCTAAGTCCATATCAACCACAGGAACATCTTGAACTCGTCGCTACTTTAATAAAAAACACTGGCGAAGCAGGCATAAACCAAGCCATTGAAGCAACCCTAAACAATCAAAAACATTTTATAACATGCAGCGAATGTAACGAATTAAATTTAACTAACCATATGCATAACAATGAACTTTGCCTAGCCTGTGCGGCAAATAATCACGGCATTATTTACTAACTCACCATTTTGCTCCACATGCTCAAATTTTAGCTTGTCCAAAATTCATCTGTAAACACTAAAATAGTTATCTAAATTAGCTTGAGTATATCTAATAGCCCTTGATTTTTCGTTTACATTTATTGGTCTTTATCCTAGGGTTAGTTATCGCCACTTTAAGAGTAACTCTATGAAAATTTCATTAAAACTTTTGCCTTTATACTTAATGCTAATATCAACAGCTCATGCTCATGGTCTGTTATCTGATAACATTCGTATTGAAAGTAAAGTACTTAGTTATGCTTTGCAATATCGAGTATACACCCCAAGTAACATAAAGATGTTGAGCGAATTACCAACCATATACGTAACCGATGGTCAGTGGTATTTAGATCAAGGCAAAATGGTAGAGGTACTGGACTCTGAAATTGCCGCGGGAAGAATAAAGCCTGTCATCGCAGTATTTCTTGATAACCGCAACCCTGATCAGTTAACTGAAAACCGTCGTAATAAACAATTTTTTTGTAATAATGACTTTGTTGCTTTTTTCAAACAAGAATTATTACCAACAATTGACTCTGCCTATCCAACCAGTAAGAAACGTAAAGACAAAGTAATTCAAGGTTTTTCTTATGGGGGCTATAATGCAGCTTGCTTTGGTTTAATGGCCCACCAAAGTTTTGCAGGTATTATTATGCACTCCCCTGCGGATGGCGATATGGTGAACGAAATGAGCATACGCTATGAGCAAAGCCCACTTTTACCGATTAAAATATTCTTAAGTCATGGTAATGCCAGTGACAATAGAAGCCAAGGAAGAGAGTTCAGGGATACACTTATAAAGAAGGGTTACCAAGTAAATTATCAAGAAGTGGATTTTGGCCATCAATGGCAGAATTGGCAGCCCTTGCTTGATGATGGTTTACAAACTTTTTTTGCAGCCGCTAAATAACTAGTTGCCAATGCAGGATCAGCATTACTGGCGTTATTAAAATAGCGAACCTTTTTCACTTAGCTGTTTTAATAACTATGCGACATTGCTCAAATTAGTTCATACAAGCTAAATCAGGTGATTTTTCTTCACTTATCAATGAAGTTTTTCTCGTTTGTTGTTTTGATTTAATCGATGTAATTTATATTATATCGATTGAAAAGCTATTTAATAAACCTAACAAACAAAGGAATACATTATGACAAATTCTACTATTAACCAAGTTGCTGAGTTGGCCGGCGTTTCAACCTCAACTGTTTCAAGAGTATTAAACGCTAAGCCTAATGTAGGAGAAAAAACAAGAAAAAAGATCAAAAGCGCAATAGCAGCACTCAACTTTAAACCGGATGAAAACGCACGTGAAATGGCGTTTCGACGTGCATCAATGCCATTTCGTCCAATAGCGGCGTCACTCTAACGAAAAGTTAGTATTTGAACTTAGTTTTAAAATAGTCTAAGAGCGTATTGAACATAACGATCCTTTGTTCAAGAGCCAATTAGATTCCTATCAGCTAGTGCAAAATACTCACTGAGCAATTACTGCTATTGTTTTTATTAGTTATGTTCTTGGCGTTAAATTGATTTTAACAGTAACGCGATGCCAACTAATATGGTCATTATTTCAAAGGTTGTTTTTATCAGATTATTGCCTTTAGCAATGGCCAAATGAGCACCTAAATAACCACCGAGTAATGAAGCGAATATCAGCACCGGTAGCCAGGACCACTTGACCGTTTCTATAAAAGCTAAGGTTATCGCACCAGTGCCATTCCATAAAATGCCGACCATCACTAAGGTATATGAAACGGCCTTTGAA
>CALJHL010000085.1 GCA_938075435.1 uncultured Thalassotalea sp.
CGTTCTTACGATCCAAGGTTCTTATTTATGTGGCCAAATGCTCGTATTTCGGTAATGGGCGGTGAACAAGCTGCCGGCGTATTGGCGCAAGTAAAACGCGATCAAAAAGAAAGAGCCGGCGAACAATGGTCAGCTCAACAAGAAAGCGACTTTAAACAACCAATTATTGATGTTTATGAAAAACAAGGTCACCCATATTATGCATCGGCACGATTATGGGATGATGGCGTTATTGACCCGGCCCAAACTCGCCAAGTATTAGGATTATCAATATCTGCGGCTTTAAACAAAACCATTGAAGAAACGCGCTTTGGCGTGTTCAGAATGTAGGAGTGGCACGATAATGACGACAACTAATACTATCAATGAACTTGTTGCCAACCCCGACGACAAGGTCCAAGTTACCCTTGACTGTCAAGGTGTGGCAACGGTTACCCTAAATAATCCAGATAAACACAACGCCTTCGATGATTTAATTATTGCCAGGTTAACTCGGGTGTTTAGTGAAATAGAAGATAACGATGCCGTGCGAGTCATGGTATTAGCGGCAAATGGCAAAAGTTTTTCTGCCGGTGCCGATTTAGGTTGGATGAAACGTATGGCGAGTTACAGCTATGAAGAAAACCTAAAAGATGCCAATGCCTTAGCGGTAATGCTGAAAACCTTAAACTTTTTAAGCAAACCGACCATTGCCAAAGTACAAGGTGCCGCCTTTGGTGGGGCCGTTGGCTTAGTCAGTTGTTGCGATATTGCGATTGCCAGTAACAAAGCCAGCTTTTGTTTATCGGAAGTTAAACTTGGTTTAATACCGGCAACCATTAGCCCCTATGTAGTCAATGCCATGGGCTTAAAAGCATGCCGACGTTATTTTCAAACCGCCGAGCGATTTTTTGCCGACCAAGCATTACAACTGGGTTTAGTTGATGAAGTTACACCAATAGAAGACTTAAACGCAGAAGTAGATAAGGTTATCGCCGCATTGTTAGCAAACAGCCCGGCAGCGGTAAAACAAGCCAAACAACTCGCCTTCGATGTTGCGTTTAGAACCATAGATGACGCCATGTTAACAGATACCAGCGAACGAATAGCCGCAATTAGAGTATCGAATGAAGGCCAAGAAGGTTTAACCAGCTTCTTTGAAAAACGTCCAGCCGCCTGGATAAAAAGCAGCGATAAGGAATCATAATGTTTACTAAAATTTTAATTGCCAACCGTGGCGAAATCGCTTGTCGTGTAATAAAAACTGCTCGAGCGATGGGCATTTTAACGGTTGCGGTATATTCAGATGCCGATGCCGACTCATTACATGTGACTATGGCCGATGAAGCAGTTTACATTGGTGGCTCACCTTCACGTGAAAGTTACTTGTTAGGCGATAAAGTAATTGCCGCCGCCGTGCAAACTGGCGCTCAAGCGATCCACCCGGGCTACGGATTTTTATCTGAAAATGCCGATTTTTGTAATAAATGTGCGGCCCAAAACATCACCTTTATTGGCCCGCCGGTGCCGGCAATTGAAGCCATGGGCTCAAAATCAGCCGCCAAAAATATTATGGAAAAAGCCAATGTGCCCTTGGTGCCTGGCTATCATGGTGATGATCAATCAACGGCAATTATTAAAAAAGCTGCCGATGAAATGGGTTACCCAGTATTATTGAAAGCAACTGCCGGTGGTGGCGGTAAAGGCATGCGTCAAGTTTGGTCTGAAGCTGAATTTAGCGAAGCATTAGCAGCCGCTAAACGCGAGTCGTTATCTTCTTTTGGTGATGACACCATGTTGGTTGAAAAATACCTTACTCAACCGCGCCATGTCGAAATTCAAGTGTTTTGTGATAACCACGACAATGCCGTGTATTTATTTGAACGCGATTGTTCTGTACAACGTCGTCATCAAAAAGTCATTGAAGAAGCGCCAGCGTTTGCAATGAGCGGCGAATTACGGAAAAAGATGGGTGAATCGGCAATTAAGTCGGCCAAAGCCATTGGCTATCAAGGCGCTGGCACGGTAGAGTTTTTATTAGATGTTGACGGCTCATTCTATTTTATGGAAATGAACACGCGTTTGCAGGTAGAGCATCCAGTAACCGAAATGATCACCGGCCAAGATCTAGTTGAATGGCAATTACGGGTAGCCGCTGGCGAGCCGCTACCGCTTAGCCAAGACCAGTTAAAAATTAACGGCCATGCCTTTGAAGCACGTATTTATGCTGAAGATCCAAATAACGACTTTTTACCGGCAACCGGCAAACTAACATTTTTACAACCTCCAGTAGAAAGCGCCCATGTCCGTATTGACACTGGCGTTAGACAAGGTGATGAAGTCAGTGTGTTTTACGATCCAATGATCGCCAAACTAATCGTTTGGGATGAAAATCGTGACAAGGCTCTACAACGGTTAAGCAAAGCGTTAATGGAGTACCGCATTAAAGGGGTAACCACCAATATCGATTTCTTGTTTAACTTGGCAACTTCAAAACCCTTTATTAATGAAGATATTGATACTGGATTTATTGAAAAGCATCACGATTTAATCTTTCACGACGACGCCAAATCATTAAGTGACGACCTGCCTATTGCGGCACTATACTTGGTACTCGCGCAAAGCTCAGCAGCGAATTTAGCCAGTAACCAAAAAGATCCAACCTCGCCTTGGAATGCCAGTAACGCTTGGCGTTTAAATGAAGCACACACCCATAGTTTCAGTATTGATCACTTAGGTCAAAGCTACCCGGTCAGTGTTGAAGAACGGCGCCAAGGCAGCGCCGTGCATTACTTGATCAGCATTGAAGGTAATACGGTTGATTGCCAAGGTAGAATTGCCGGTAATACCTTAATCACCAACATTAATGGCTATTGCTCAAAAGCAATGATTGGCGAAAACAATGAGCAAATTAGCTTATTCAAACAAGATGGGGTGATAAATTTCTCTCGTACGCCATTTGATTTTGGCGAACAAAATACCGACAATTCAGCTGGCGGCTTAAACGCACCAATGAACGGTACCATGGTTACCTTACTGGTTGAGCTTGACCAAATAGTAGAAAAAGACCAACCTTTGTTGATCATGGAAGCGATGAAAATGGAACACACCATTAAAGCGCCAAGTACAGGCAAAGTAACTGAGTTCTACTTTGTTGCAGGCGATATGGTTGACGGCGGCGCTGAATTATTAGCGTTTAGCCCAATAGAGGAGAGTGCCAGCTAATGATGACTACTACCAATAACTCGACAAATTTTTTGCCTGAAAAAGTAAAAATTGTTGAAGTTGGACCAAGAGATGGCTTGCAAAATGAAGCAACCATGATCAGCGCTGCTGATAAAATCAGCCTTATTGAGCAGTTAGCCGATGCTGGGGTGAGTTACATTGAAAGTGGCAGTTTTGTGTCACCTAAATGGGTACCACAAATGGCAACATCCACTGAGGTGTTTAATGGGATTCGCCGTAAGGATGGTATCACCTATGCTGCCCTTACCCCTAATATGCAAGGTTTTGCCGGGGCGCTAGCTGTTAATGCGACTGAAGTGGCAATATTTGGCGCCGCTTCTGAGAGCTTTAGTCAAAAAAATATTAACTGTTCAATTGATCAATCTCTAGAGCGTTTTTTACCGGTAGTCGAGGCTGCAAAAGCCAAAGGCTTAAAGGTACGCGGTTATGTTTCTTGTGTTGTTGGCTGCCCATACGAAGGTGATATTGCCCCAGAACAAGTCGCTCGAGTGGCAAAAAAGCTATTTGAAATGGGCTGTTATGAAATTTCACTGGGGGATACCATAGGTGTTGGCACGCCAGACTCGATAAAAACCATGCTGTTAGCGGTAAATAAATACATTCCCCTGAATAAACTTGCGGTGCATTTTCATGACACCTACGGGCAAGCGCTTACTAATATCTATGCCGCCTTAAATATGGGCGTAAGTGTTATCGACACCTCGATTGCTGGACTTGGTGGCTGCCCATACGCAAAGGGAGCTTCAGGAAACGTTGCTACCGAAGATGTGGTGTATTTACTCTCTGGCTTAGGCATAGAACACGGTATTGATTTAAATAAATTATTAACCGCGGGTTGGTATATTTCTGACAAGCTAGGCAAACAACCTATCTCGAAAGTGTCCAATGCCATGCGAGCTAAGTTAAACGATTAATGAGCTAAGTATGCAACTCAACAACACTGGTTAGGGTCAACTCTAACCAGTTTTCTTTATAAACAAGCAATCACCGTTATTTTTGCAATTAAATTGCGCTACTACTTTACATAAAAGCCTAGATAAATCATTATTAATTTATAGCATTATCATGCCTTGTAGAATAATTGCCGATGAGTACAAAGAAAAGTTACAAAGGATGTAAAACCGCATTGCTGTTAACGGGTGGTGGAGCAAGTGCTGCCTATCAAGTTGGGGTACTTAAAGCCATCACCAAGTTTATGCCGCGCAATCATGGTATACCTTTCCCGATCATTTCAGGAACTTCCGCTGGCGCCGTAAATGCAACCACCCTAGCTTGCTATGCTTCATGTTTTCATTTAGGCATGCGCCGACTCGAATACATATGGAATAACATTCATACTCAGCAGGTGTACCTAAGTTCAAGCAGTAAAGTATTTGGCCACATCATTAAAGGTATTTTGGGCAGTTATCAAGCCGAGTACGCCCCCAAGAAACCGATGAGTTTATTAAACAATGAGCCGTTGCGACAGTTACTTACCAAGGTTGTCGACTTTAAACGCATTGATGGCAATATTGCCAGTGGATATCTGTCATCTATCGCCATTACTGCAGCCAGTTATAGCAGCGGCGATTCCATCAGTTTTTATCAAGCCGACAAATCAATTGCCCCATGGAAGCGTTCTAAGCGGCGCGGTATTCAAACGCAATTAAACACCGAACATTTAATGGCTTCATCCGCGATTCCATTTATATTTCCGTCGGTAAAAATTAAGCAAGAACACTATGGCGATGGCTCGATTAGTCAATTATCGCCATTAAGTACACCCATTCATTTAGGCGCCGAACGAGTATTTATTATTGGTGTTGAACAACCACAACAACAAATTCATCATGCCGTAAACTTTCATCAACCACCAACCACAGCCACCATCGCTGGACACCTGATGGATACCGTATTTACCGAAGCGCTAAATAGCGACCTTGAGCGCATGCATCGAGTAAATAACACCCTAACCCTTATTGATGATAATAAACTACAACAACAATCAATATTAAAAAATATTGATAGTTTTGTTCTTAACCCAAGCAAAAATTTTCACGTGCTCGCCAACGATCATTACGACGAATTAACGTGGGCATTACGCTTTATTCTGCGCATGATGGGGGCAAAGAAAGACTCTGAAACTACCCTGACCTCTTATATCATGTTTGAGCAAAACTATTGCAAACAGTTAATATCGGCCGGCTTTGAAGATGCAATGGCACAAGAGCAAGCGATCAGAGAATTTTTAAACATCTAAATAACCGACATTTTAATGCAAATTAAGCTGCTTAAAATTGGTGATTGGCAATAATGTTATATTCATGTAGGATAATAATACAGTGTATTCAACCGATTAAGGTATTCCATGGAAAGAATGAATGAAGCCAAAGTGCACGTATTTAAGTTATATAAAGAATACATTGAGGTATTAAATATAACCCCCCCACCACTGAATTTCGATGATATAAAGACTATTGAAAAAGCATTTCAATCCATCTATTTTGCCGATGCAAAAGCGACACGCAACCGCACCACTTATCCACGGACGTTATCGGCTGACTTGCGCAAGGCCTTCGCTGACTTGTTATTATTGATGGAAGGTAAAGATCTTATTAAAGATAAAGAAGAAGCTTCCCTGTTGCTCAAAAATGGTTCAACACCTTAACGACATAAAGCCGATACTGCTAACAACAATGCTCACCAGCTTGTATTGGTGGGCATTTTTTTGTACTAAATGAACAAAAAACGCAACAATCTCCAGCTAATGGTTTAAGCAACACTTGGCAATTCTGGCATTGATAATACCATTGGCAAGCATTAGTCGGCATTTGCTCTACTTTGCTATAACCACATTCAGGGCAAGTAATGGTTGCCTTTAACTCAACTTTTTTGTTAATCATATTAAGCCCCTTCAGTGTTGTGCACAGTTGGTTTATCACTCAACTGCCGGTAATTAACTGCCTTCTTGCAAAAATCGTTCGGTCCGTTCGACTCGGCGCGGCTTACCCTGTAACACTACCGTATCCTGTGCTTGCAGTAAAAAATCGGCTTGTAAAGCGGTAAATTCTTCACTATCTCGGCGGATGGCAACCACTTCAACTCGGCGAGTCTTAAGGTCTAACTCAACAATCGATTTGCCAATAGCCCAAGCGTCGTCGGTAAGTAATATGGCATGTACAAATTCAATCCGCTCGATTGACTGGGCACTCATATCGGTGTCAACGCCAGGGTAAAACCCATGCAACCGATGATAGTGGCTTTTTCGTTCTGCTTGTACACGCCTTACAATTCGAGACAAAGGCACTCCGGTCAAGGTTAATACTTGTGAAACCAACATTAAACTGCCTTCTAATGATTCCGGCACAACTTCATTAGCACCAGCATCTTTTAAAGACATCAGGGCATCATCATTGCGAGTTCTCACTAAAATTTGCACGTCGGTGGATATTGAGCGAACCTTTTGCACAACTTCCAACGATTGTTCGGCGTCACCATAAGAAATAACCACCAATTTAGCCGCCGCTAAGTTTGCCGCCGACAAAATTTCTGTTTGCCTGGCAGAGCCAAATAACACATTTTCTCCAGCTTCGCGCGACTCTTTCACCCGCATCGGATCAATATCGATGGCAATAAATTCAATGCCTTCTTGCTTTAAGAAGCGACTAACCGTTTGTCCAACTCGGCCAAAGCCACAAATAACAACATGATTTTTCATGGCGTTACATACATTCTCGCCCTCTAAATCACTAACTTCTTGTTTACCATCATAAGACAAGGCGATAGACCATTTTCGGGCATTTTTTATCATATAAGGAGTAATAGCCATCGACAGAATACCTGAGCCTAATAATATCGAGGTCAATTCATTAGATAACACCCCAACATTGGCAGAGAGTGATATTAACACAAAACTAAACTCGCCCATTTGCGCCAGCATAAAGGCTGCAGCCCACGCATCTTTGGAAGACTCCCCGGCTCTTCTCGCCAGCCAGCGCACGATAACAATTTTAATAACCACAAGACCAATAACCACCATAGCAATAGTGCCTGGTGATGAAAGTAGCAACTGAGGATTAAGTTTCATGCCGACAGTGATAAAAAACAATCCCAGTAGAATATCTCTAAATGGTCGAATATCCGCTTCAAGTTGATGCTTATATTTACTTTCGCCCAACATCATGCCGGCTAAAAAAGCACCTAATGCCATCGAAAGTCCAAAAAATTGGGTAATTGCCGCAGCCATCAAGGTGACTAACAGGGTGGATAAAACAAATAATTCATCGGTTCTTACTTGCGCTATCTGGTGAAACAGGCGCGGCAGTAACCACTTTCCTACTGCCATCAGTAAGGCGACGACAAACACCCCTTTTAATAATGCAAATAACAAGGCAAGCAGCATCGAGCTGTCACCGTTGTCTGACAAAAAAGGAATAATAATCAATAAAGGCACGACGGCAATATCTTGAAACAGTAAAACCGCCACCGAAATTTGACCTGACTTACGTTTTATTGACCCACTCTCACTCAATTGCCGAATCACAATAGCAGTTGAGGACAACGCCAGAATACTGCCGATCACCAGAGCGGTTTCAAGATCATAACCTAACGCCAATGAGATCAATAAGAATACCACCAGGGTTACCACGACTTGTTTAGAGCCAATATCCATTACTAAATGACGCATCGCCATTAACTTAGGCAAGGAAAACTCTAAGCCTAGGGTAAATAATAAAAACACAATTCCTAGTTCGGCAAAATGTTCGTAGTCAAGGCTATTACCGGTTAAGCCTAAGCCATAATCGCCAACGATAGTGCCGGCAACTAAGTAGGCTAAAATCGCCGGTAAATTTAAACGTCGGAATAACCAGACCGTAAATACGGCGGCAACTAAAATAGCGAGAATTTCAAAAAAATGGCCCACAAGGATCCTTACATAAAATGTGACGAGAGAAATATATTTGATTTGCGTTTGCTGGTTGAATTGAAATGACAAAGCATAACAATCCTATTTACTTAATTACTTTAGCATTTTCAGAATAAATTGGCATAAATTCTTTATAACATTCGCGAATTAGTTAATAGCATTCCATACTATCTAACAGGCAAGACTTTGTAAGGCATTTAATCAATCAATAATCGTAGTTCGATAGCAACTGACAGTAATGGGTGATCAACAATAAAATAATGGATGACCAACAACACAACGACATAACAACTCAACCAAAATTTACGGTACCAAAACAATTGCATCAAGGTTTTAGCCTTGGTCACGTTATTGTTGAGCCTGATTTGGGTGTAATTATTCGCGACAATGAACGCTATCACCTCGCCCCGAAAGCAATGGAAGTGTTAGTTTTTCTGGCGGCGATGGATTGTAAGATTGTTAGTCGAGAACAAATCCTTGAGTTTGGTTGGGGCGACACTGGTGCTTCAAAAACCAATATAACCCACATTATCAGTGAGATCAGACATGTCTTAGATGATCATAAAGAGTGCCCCACCTACATTCAAACGATACCACGAAAAGGTTATCGAATGATGCTGCCCACCGGACTTAAGACCAATGCTGGACTATTTGATTTAGACGCCAATCAACCAGCATTTGCTAACCCAAAAGCGCCACGCTGGAAATTATCGATCGCGTTATTAAAAAGTAACCGGTTATTTAAAGCCAGTGCTGCTTACTTAGTCTTTTCTTGGGTGTTACTGCAAGTATTAGCCTTGGTGTTACCCATTTTCAACAGCCCGGCATGGGGGGTAAAACTTGTCACCTTAATACTCATTATAGGTTTTCCTTTAGTAATTAGTTATCAATGGCTTAAAGCGTTAAAACAAAGGCGTATCCAAGCGATTAATGATCATAATAGAAAGAAATTTTTATATCAGCAGTTGGCATTCGATAGTGTATTTGTATTGGCCGTGGTCGGCACAATATTTTATTTATCAACGCACCTAATCACCTTTATTGAAGATGAGAATGAAGCAGAGAATAAAGCCGAGAACATCTTAACATCGAAACTTAACGTTAAAATATCCGAAAATGCGGTGGCGGTATTAGCATTTACCAGCCAAGCAAATTCGCAAATTCCTGAGTATTTATTAACTGGCCTACAAGAAGAATTGGTCAGCCTATTAACCATTAAACCAGAATTCCAAGTGGCCTCATTACGAGCAACCAATGACTTAGTAAAAAATGCCAGTATTAACGAAATTAAATCAGCCCTAGGGGTAAAATATATACTTGAAGGTAAGGCTAAAATTAACGGCGATCAGTTAATCATTGTTACCACCATGATAGATACCATTACTGGCTTTCAAGTGTGGGCCGTTGAAACCGAGGGAAATTTACAACAAGCGTTAAGTCTATATGAAGAATTATCACGAAAAGTGGTTAATGCCTTATACCTTTTGGTGCCGGAAGCGATAATGAACGACGCTGAGACAAGAACAATGGCAACCCAAAATTTTGCCGCCTATGATGCTTATCTGCAAGGTAAAGGAGAGTATCGCAACACCAAAAGCATTACTTCATTGACTAAGGCACAACAACTGTTTAAACAAGCACTAACCTTGGATCCTAATTTTATTCAAGCCTCGGCGGCATTGTGTGTTACTTACATGGAATTATATCGCCTCGATGTTGACCCCGAAAGCTATAAAAATGGGGTTGAAGTGTGTGAGCTAACCGCAAGTTACAAACAAGTCGGCATTGAGGCTTATTTGGCATTGGGTAAATTGTATTGGATAAACGGACGCTATCAGCTTGCTCAACAAAAATTAGAGCAAGCATTAACATTAAATGAGCATGATCCAGAGGTTTTACTGGCATTAGCCAGTGTTTATTATGATCTAAAAAATAATAGCAAAGCTGAACAAATTTATTTGCAAGTGATTGAAATAGAACCGAGTTATTGGCGTAACTATTATCAATATGGGACGTTTTTATATACCTTGGGCAAATATCAGCAGGCTATCGTGCAATTTAATAAAGCAAACTTATTAAATAATCAAGTAGCGCTAACCTACAATGCGTTAGGCGGTGCTTACTTTTTAACTATGGACATAGAAAATGCCAGTATCGCTTGGTCAAAGGCATTAGCAATAGAGCCCACCGCGTTAACCTACTCAAACTTGGGTACCAGTTTATTCTTCTTACTGCAATTTGATAATGCCATCGAAGTCTACTTACAAAGTGTAAAGTTAACCCCAAATGATAATATTGTTTGGGGCAATTTAGGTGATGCCTATAAATACTCCGAAAATAAACAAGACAATGCCCGCGAGGCATATCAACAAGCGCTATTATTGGCTAAGCAACAAGAACAAATAAACCCTAATGACATTAATGTACAGGCGCAAATAGCCCGTTATTATTCAGAATTAGGCCAATGTAAAACCAGTGATTCATATCAGCAAGTCATTCTCAAAAACATCTCCAACGATCCCTATGTTTATTATGATTTATCCATCAAAGCGATTAATTGCCAACAAATTTTAGCGGCCGAAAACATGCTATTACAAGCGCTTAACTATGGTTACCCAAAAGACCTGTTATTGGCGGATCCGCAATTTTTAGTCTATAAAGAACAACTTAGTCAGCTCTATAGCGAGTAAATAACCTTTAAAAAAGATCACGGCTAAATCAAATCAATGGTTTTATTAGCAATATATCATTACCGATCAATTTGCTTAAATTGGTCTAACCATATCCCATAAGGACGTTAAAATGAGTATTTTTAGCAAAAAAACAATACCTCTACAATTAGCCCAAATCGCAATAATGTTAGTGCTGATGATGGTAGTCAACGTTGCCAAGGCCGAAGCCGAAGATAAAATCCTGACCATCAATGTCGATGCCAACAATTGTGTTACCAGTATAACCAGCAATGGTAATAACTGTACTGCCGCCTTTGGCGTCAATGCCTGTGAAAACAAAAAAGATTGTATTTGTTCGAAAAAAGACAAACACGTCGCCTGGGACATATCGAAAAAACAAAAGTTTGAAATTCAGTTTACTGGCAAATCACCATTTAAACAGAATTGTGATTTAATCGCAGATGAAGGCAATCGTATTAAGTGTAAAGTTGCAGTGGATGTTAATGCCAACACCGATTATTATTACGCCGTTAACGTTGCTGCTTGTGCGTCAGGTCCCTATGATCCGATCATTATAATCGGCAGGTAGGCCGTTTAACGGTCGGCTTTAAAACCGTACATCGGCTTAACTATTAGGTGATTAGTTTCTAAGTTTTAAATCGCCTAATAATTCATTTTGTGCCGCCCGGCTATAGCCGATATATAAACGGGCAAAGCGAATCGCATCAGCAAACCGGTCTTCACCAACAATATTTATAATTTTTAATAAAAAGTCCGCTTCAAGATAATAGGTTTTCACGTAAAACTCTATTGCGCTACTTAAATCGGCATAGGTTACACCATCAAAAATAAATTCAAGGCCGTCACTGCTATCGCTAATTTCTTGGCCATTACAGTGTAACGGCCAACCAGCAAAGTTGACTCTGTCGCGGGCAACTTCATAAATAAACCAGCCACTTTTTGCAAAGCCCTCAAAATTGCCACCGCTAAACTCACTGTTGGCTAATTCTTCTTTGGTCCAGTTTTTGCCTATGGCGAGATCTTTTTGGTAGCGTTTGATCAGCGCTTTTTTGACTTTTTCCCGACACTGCCATATTGAATGACCATAGACTTGATTGGCAAAGCGTTTACACTCTTGGCAGCTGGCAACAAAAATTGCGGGGTGCGAAGATTCTAAGCCAATCGATTGCCGGTTAGGAAATGCAAACGTTTCAGCTGCCGGTTCATTACAAAACCAACAGCAGTGGCGAAAATGAAACGGCACATCCGTGGCTTGGTGATTATTGTTCATAAATCAATTAATTCAGTCACATGTCATTTGGCTATTATTAAGACTCTTGCTAAGGTTTTGGTTAAGACTTATAACGACTTTTCTTAACTTGTTTAGTTTTGTCCTTGGCCTTGCTAGCAACTTCACGATTTTTAACCTGAGTCGCTTTATAACGATTCATTTTAGGCGGCGCTTTCGCGGCTGCTTTCTTTTGTGCCTTAGAAGCGTAGTCAAGAGGGTCAAATTCATAACCGGCAAGTTTTACCTGCTCAATTGGGTAACCGACAATTTCTTCGATGTTACTTAAAAATTTATTATCTTTAGGAGACACTAATGAAATCGCTGTGCCCGACTTGCCGGCACGACCCGTGCGGCCAAT
>CALJHL010000086.1 GCA_938075435.1 uncultured Thalassotalea sp.
ACGCCAAAAGATGGCCCAAGTGCTGGTGTTGGCATGTGTACTGCTTTAGTTTCAAGCCTAACCGGCAACCCGGTTAAAGCCGACGTAGCTATGACAGGTGAAATCACCTTACGTGGTGAAGTACTTGCGATTGGTGGTTTGAAAGAGAAGTTACTGGCAGCACACCGTGGTGGCATTAAAACGGTTATTATTCCAAAAGAGAATGAACGCGATTTAAAAGAAATCCCTGACAATGTTAAAGCCGATTTAGCGATTCATCCTGTAAAATGGATTGATGAAGTATTGAATATTGCTTTGGCAGAATCGCCAGATAAGTGGTCTGTAGAGCAGTAATTGCCTGCTTTGTTTGAAAAATGGTCGGTTTTTAGTTGCAAATTTGAAAAAGTTTGAAAAACTTGGCCAAAAAGTGAAATTAAGGCTTTGCAAACACAAATACTGTGTTAGTCTGATAACCGAAACCAAGCTACAATCCGCTATAGCTTAGTGAAAGCAAGGGATTGGCTGATATTTTTAATAATATAAAATTTTATTTTTTAAAAATGGAGCTTGCAGTTAAATGCAATGCTTGCTATAAAATTAGCGAGCAAAATATAGGCTCCATATAATAACAATTAAAGGGGAAACATTGTGAACAAGTCTCAACTAATCGAGAAAATTGCTGCTGGTGCAGATATTTCAAAAGCGGCAGCTGGCCGTGCACTAGATTCTTTCATCGAAGCAGTCTCTGATGAGTTAAAATCGGGCGAGCAAGTTGCTCTAGTTGGTTTTGGTACATTCTCTGTACGTGACCGTGCTGCCCGTACTGGACGTAATCCACAAACTGGTGCGACAATTGAAATCGCAGCAGCTAAAATTCCAGCATTTAAAGCTGGTAAAGCGCTTAAAGACGCTGTTAACTAAATTTAATTTAGTATAGAGAAAGCTGGCTGAAGCCGGCTTTTTTTGTGCCCGAAATTTAAAGTAAACAGCAGCGAAAACCTCGATAACCAGCAACTCTGCCGGTTAGGCATTCGACTGTAGCAGCATTATATTATGGTCTGCAAATAGCCAATAAAGCAGATCCAGCTAGTATTACATTAACAGTTTAGTCGCGAGCCTTTGTTAAGATGGGTCACCAAGGAAAAATAACTGGTTATTTTTAAAAAATAAGGTACAAGCTAGCGCAACTGTTTGCTACAATCGCGTAATCAAAATTTTTGTGTTGTAACGTTATGGTAATTAATTCAATTAGTATTGAGTATCGACACAGCTTCTAATTAAAAGAGACGTACATGTTAGAAAGAATAAGAGAAGGCTCTAGCGGAGTTACAGCCAAGGTGATTTTAGGTTTAGTAATCGCGACCTTTATTTTTGCTGGGGTAGGTAGTTACACCAATAATATTGACACTTCTGTGGCAACAGTTAATGGTCAGCAAATCAGCCAGCAAAAATTTGAACAAGCATACCAAAACCAACGCGCACGCATGGAACAGCAATATGGCGAAATGTTTGCGCAACTTGCCGGCAACGATATGTACATGCAAAACCTACGTTCTAATGTATTAGAGCAATTAATTAATGAATTGTTACTTGATCAACATGCTAACGAATTAAATATTCGGGTAAGTGATGCGCAAATTAAAGATACAATTTTAACCATGCCAGAATTTCAAATCGATGGCGTGTTCGACAATAACCGTTATTTAATGGTGATTAACCAAGCTGGATTTTATCAAGCTTCAGCATTTCGTGATTACCTACGTATTGATATGGCTCGTCGACAATTAACGGCCAGCGTTATGGCGTCTGAATTTAGTTTGCCTTATCAACAAGAGCTAGCGGTTAAGTTGCGCAATCAAAG
The DNA here is from genome assembly GCA_938075435.1 of uncultured Thalassotalea sp. GTDB lineage: Bacteria > Pseudomonadota > Gammaproteobacteria > Enterobacterales > Alteromonadaceae > Thalassotalea_A. The sequence goes on from CALJHL010000086.1 coordinate 1,841, forward strand.
CCGTGATATTAATTATGCCACTATTGATGCAAAGCAATTTGCTAGTAAAGTTGAAGTTTCAGAAGCTGAAATTAATGAATACTATTTAGCAAATCAGGCGCGTTTTGCCACAACTGAGCAAGTAAAAGTAGAATACGTTCAGCTTTCACTTGAGCAAATTAAAGCCGATGTTGTTATTGGTGAAGACGCAGTGCAAAGCTATTATGATAATAACTTATCTGCTTATTCAACTATCGAACGCCGTCGTGCTTCACATATTTTAATTGAATTTAACGAAGACCAAGCAGCAGCTGAACAAACGGCTAACGAAATTTTAGCGAAAGTAAAAGCTGGCGAAGACTTTATTGCCCTAGCGAAACAACATTCAACCGACACTTTCAGTGGTGAAAATGGTGGCGACTTAGGTTGGCTTGAACCTGGCTCTATGGATCCTGCGTTTGATGCTGCTGTATTTGCTTTAACGTTAGGTGACAATGTCAGCGAGTTAGTACAATCTGAATTCGGTTTTCATATTATTAAACTCACTGGTTTAGAAGAAGTGCAAACCAAAGCGTTTACTGAAGTACAAGCTGAAATCTTAGCAAAATTACAACAAGACCAAGCATTAGAGAACTTCTATGACCTACAAGGTCAGCTTGGTGAAGTCGCCTTTGAATCTCCGGACTCTTTAGATGACTCAGCCGCAGTATTAAACGTTGAAATTCAACAAAGCCCTTGGTTATCTCGTGGTAGCAATGTAGCGCCATTTACCAATAAAGTTGTTGAAGTCGCATTCTCTGATGATGTATTGCTAGATACGATGAATTCAGAAGTTATTGAAGTTGAAATTGATAGTTTAGCCATGGTTGTCCGCGTACTAGAGCATAAACCTGCGGCGACCAAGCCATTAGCCGATGTAAGCGATGAAGTAAAAGCGTTATTAGTGAATACTAAAGCCAACGCTGCTGCCCAAGCTGCCGCCGACAGTTTATTAACTAAACTTGTTGCAGCTGAAGATTTCTCTGCTGATTTAACCGAGTTAAACACTGAATTTGTGATTGCCAGTAACCTTACTCGTACTGACAGCTCGGTTGATAGCGGTATTGTCAAACAAGCCTTTTTACTGGCTCACCCAGTAGCACAACAAGTCACTGCTGCCAGCACAGTCTTAAGTAATGGCGATTACGCGGTAGTACAACTTACTAAGGTGAGCGAAGGTGTTGCCGGCGAAGCCGATGCTCAACTTGAACAACAACAAGTATCAGCATTATCTAATGCAACGTTTGAAGGTTACATCTCTGACTTGAAAGAAAAAGCCGAAATTATTCGTAATTTACCGGCTAACAGCCAGTTATAATTAACTTTACCACCTAACTAAAAAAGGCTGCAATTGCAGCCTTTTTCAATTCTATAACTTTATCTGGTCACACACTTATAGTTTTGAGGAACGAGGAACGAGGAACGAAGAACGAGGTACTAGGCTAGTTTTCTGGATTCGGTTGCTGTTCGGGTTTCGGTATTATTTTATCTGGTCACACACCTATATCGGTTTTATCTGGTCACACACTTATAGTTTTGAGGAACGAGGAACGAGGAACGAGGAACGAGGAACTAGGCATGCCTTCAAGTTTCGGTTGCAGTTCGGGTTTCGGTATTATTTTATCTGGTCACACACCTATATCGGTTTTATCTGGTCACACACTTACAGTT
>CALJHL010000087.1 GCA_938075435.1 uncultured Thalassotalea sp.
TGTTAATAAACTTAGTGAGCAGGAGATCTCAGAACGCTGTGTGTTATTACTGGTGAATGAGGCAGTTCGTTGTTTAGACGAAGAAATCATCCGCAATGCGCGTGATGGTGACATTGGCTCTATCTTTGGTATTGGTTTCCCACCATTTTTAGGTGGCCCATTCAGGTACCTTGACAGTTTAGGGGCTGAACATGTGGTTGCTAAATTAACCGACTATCAGCAGAAGTATGGTGAACACTTTAAACCTTGTGATGCATTAATAACAATGGCAAATAATAATCAACCTTGTTATTAATCAGGCGCATAAGCGAGAAGAAGCTAATTAAGCGGTAATTGATTGCCGCTTTTGACCCAAAGGGGCAATTAATTGCCTCTTTTTTATGGGTAATATAAAGGTGATTTATAGGGAGGGGATCTAATTTATTTTACCTTGGCTTTACAAATTACTACAAAAAAGCAACATTTTTCTATTTAGAGTAGTTATTCTATTTGCTATACTACACATCGTTTTATAGCTGAGTGAGAATAGAGTTTGTTTACATTAATAGTGTTACCGGTGGTCTGCGCGGCTTTCTTTTACTGCCAGGCTTTGCAATCTGGAATGGGGCGCAAGCGTTGGGCTACAGCAGGGTTGGTGTTTGGGCCGTTAGTTTGGCCAATGTTCTGTATTGAAAAGCGGATGAAAACCTTTAAAAAATTTGGAACTCGCTTTAGTTTATTTAACGCATAACCTGTTTTATCAAGCGATGCGCTAAACTGCGCTTAGTTCTTTTTTCTTTGTTTATCTATTCGGTCTTAAGACCACCAGCTACTTGCTGACATTTCACGAATCTCAATATTCGCTTTTACTTTAGTTGTTTTTTTAGAGCCTAAAATGGCTTTGATTACTTTTAACATATTATTCTCCAGACCTTATTCTATAAGACTTATGACCACCAGCTATTTGCTGACATTTCATGGATTTCAATACTGTCTGCAACTTTCTTTGCAGTGCTTTTTGACGTAAAAATTGTTTTAATCATGGCTAACATAGTCTTCTCCTAAGCTTTAATACGAATACGATTAGTCGCCGTAGGTGTAATACGAATGCGGTTAGTCGCTGCATTTTCTACATTTAGGTTGTCTACCGGAGTCGCTGAAAGCATTACTGATAAAATTAAAGAACTAAGCATGTTGTTACCTTTGTTTTATTATTAAATAATTTTTTATTAGTAATAACAATGCGAATAGCGTGCCAATTATTAAAATTTTATACCTTAGTCATTAAATTTATTTTTTATAGCAATTTTTGGAATGGAACAAGGAGGTATCATATAAGGAAGTTTTTTAATTATTTACGGGGTTGTATTAAAATCGTGCTAGGTGCTAGGTGCTAGGTGCTAGGTTTAGGATTTTGGCAGGTCAAAAAAGTATTTAACCTGCCAATATTATTCACTGGTAAAAGGCGTCGACCGGCTAGTAATTATATGTGACAACAAATACCGGCCAAAATCTTCTTCAGAAAGAGCTCGGCTATATAAATAACCTTGTAGTTGCTCACAATCAATGGTTTTTAAGTAGTTTAATTGCGATTCAGACTCCACGCCTTCCGCAACCACATCCATGCCAAGGTTATGGGCAATGGTGACTATCGTTGCCACCATGTTACGGCCAGATTCAGAATGTTCAATGTCATCAATAAAGGCTTTGTCTATTTTAAGGGTATTGAGTGGGAATTTCTTTAAATACGCTAACGAAGAGTAACCGGTGCCAAAATCGTCTAACGACAAATTAATGCCCATCTTACGAATTTGCAGCATGGTCTCTATCGCCTCTTGCGGCGAATCCATTACCGTACCTTCGGTAATTTCAAGCTCTAGATATTTCGCGGGCAGTTTGGTTTCTTTTAATATTTCGCCAATCACTTGTACTAAATTTGGTTGCCTAAATTGTACGGCGGAAAGGTTCACTGCTATCCGCCCAGAAAACATGCCGTTATCAATCCAGGCTTTAGTCGCCGAACAAGCCTTTTTCAAGACCACTTCGCCAATATCAATAATTTGGCCGGTTTCCTCTGAAATTGGAATGAAAATATCCGGACGAATAATACCTTTATTGCCCGCTTCAAAGCGCACCAGTGCTTCCATGCCCTTTATTTTACCGGTCTTTACATCAATTTTAGGTTGGTAGTAAACCGAGAATAAATCTTCTTTTAAGCCGTGTCGTATTAAGTTTTCAATTTGTAAGCGTTTAACCGCTTGTTTATTCATTGAATCGTTAAAGAATTGGTAGGTATCACCACCTTTATCTTTAGCATGGTACATGGCGGTATCCGCGTTTTTTAAAAGCTCATGCGAGTTGCTGCCATCATCAGGAAATAAGGCGATACCAATACTACAAGACAGCGCGATTTCTTGGTTACTAATAACATAAGGTTCGGCTATAGCGTTTAATATTTCATCGCAAATAGTGGTTATATTATGAATGTCATTATCACCTTCAATGATCAAACTAAACTCATCACCACCTAACCGGTAACAAGTGTCTTTTATATTACCTACGGTAGCAATGCGCTCGGTAACTTTGCAAAGCAATACGTCACCTACCTGATGGCCAATAGAGTCGTTTATTTTCTTAAAGTTGTCTAAATCAAAT
>CALJHL010000088.1 GCA_938075435.1 uncultured Thalassotalea sp.
GCTGGGTATTATAGAATAAAGGTATTAGGAAAATAAGAGTTTGAATAGTTTGAGAATTTGGAGTTTGGCGTTTGATAATTTGAAGAAATTGGCTGGGATACGAGGATTTGAACCTCGGACTATTATGTTGGCGGATCAAAACCCGCTGCATAATTAGAATGGAATGCTGGGTATTATAGAATAAAGGTATTAGGAAAATAAGAGTTTGAATAGTTTGAGAATTTGGAGTTTGGCGTTTGATAATTTGAAGAAATTGGCTGGGATACGAGGATTTGAACCTCGGAATGACGGGATCAAAACCCGCTGCCTTACCGCTTGGCTATATCCCAACAATGTAATGCTACGATTGATGAGTTTTAACACTCACATTGCCAAAGGTGCTAGGAGAACCTAAATCCTATGGGTTTATTATATCGCAAATAATAAATGGTGCGATTGATGAGTTTTAACACTCACATTGCCAAAGGTGCTAGGAGAACCTAAATCCTATGGATTTATTATATCGCAAATAATAAATGGTGCGGACGGAGAGACTTGAACTCTCACATCGCAAGATACTGGAACCTAAATCCAGCGCGTCTACCAATTCCGCCACGTCCGCACAATATTTTCATACCAAATAAAAATTTGGTAAATTTGGTATGAATGGTGGCTACACCGGGACTCGAACCTGGGACCCCATCATTATGAGTGATGTGCTCTAACCAACTGAGCTATGTAGCCATACCAAATACTTTCTTAAGTCGCCTTAAGCAAGTGCGGCGTATTATGCTAATCTGCCTCGGCGCCGTCAACCCTTTTTTTCGAAAAAATGTGACTTTTTTATTGTTTGTTCAAAGAGACAGCATTTTGTTGTATTTATCGGCTATATTTAGTTGCTTTTTTGAACAGCCAATAAAGTTTTGAAAAAAACGACCAATTTTATTTAAATTAATTGTTCAGCCTTTTCTTGGCTTGATAACTTTGTTTGTTCAAAATTTCGATTTTTAGCCAATAAATAAAATGCAGCAGGAACAAAATAAAATGACAATAGGGTAGTTAAGACTGTACCACCGGCAATGGCAATGGCAAATGGTGGCCAAAATCCACCACCAGATAGAATAAGTGGCAGAAATCCTCCCACCGTAGTAATGGTGGTTGAGGTTATATGTCTGGTACAACTTAATACGCCTTTAGTAATCGCTTGTTTATCGCCTAAAATTGCAAAAGGGTCGGCTTTTAATTCAGCTAATATAACAATAGCTGAGTTTATTGCTAAGCCCATTAAGCCCATTAAACCCAGCAAGCCAACAATTACGGTAAAACCAAAAGGATAATTAAATAAATACACACTAAGTAAACCCAAGCCGATGGACATAAATGCGGAAATAAATATAATACTCGATACTCTGAAAGAGTTAAATGACAGTACCACAACAGAAATTAAGATGATGGCTATCACCCCTATACTGCTTTTTAACCTACTAACCGACCTATTTCTTGCTTCAGATTCACCGCCAATAACAAGTTTATATCCGGATGGTATAGTAAAGTTTTGCGCAACCAATTTTTCTTCAACTTGTTTCAACACTACCGAAGGTAATACCCCTGCACGAACGTAACCCTCTATCACATTAACTCGCATGCCATCTCTATGGGTGATTGCGCCACGACTAGGGCTGATTTTTACCTTACTCACGGCGGCGAGCGGAATATATTGGTCATTATTTTGATTCACAATGGGAAATTTACTCAAATCGTTAATTTGATCGCTGTTATCACTTGATATTTTCACTCTGACTTTAATTTCTTCGGTAGCTTCAATAATTGAACCTTGCAACACCCCATCTAGGGCTCTTTCTAGCTGTGTCGCTATATCGGTTAAACTTAAGTTCATACTTGTTAATATATTCTCATCCGCTTCAATCCATACTTTTGGGGTACCAGGTAGCAAGGTTGCTCGCGAATGGATCATATTTTCAGTTTCAGACATAATTAATCTGATGGTTTTACCTAACTGTTGCAAGGTATCCAAATTCGGGCCAAATACTCTGATTTCTATCGGTGCATTTAATGGTGGGCCTTGTTCTAATTTTCTTACCAGAATTTGCGCTTGCGGGAATTTTTTATCAACGACTCTTTGCAGCTCTGGAATTAATCTATCGGCTTCTTTGAAGTTGGTGGTAGTCACCATGGCCTGAGCGTAGTTCTGCATGCCGTCTTTATTACTTATTAAATTGTAATAGAACGACGGGGCACTTTTGCCAATAAACCAATGTAACTGTTTAATGCCTTTATAAATAACCAGTGTTTTTGACAATTGTTCAGTTAAATCTTGAGTGGCTTGAATACTGGTCGCCGCTGGCATAAATACTTCAATTTGAAACATGTCTCTTTCGGCCACCGGAAAAAATTGTTCATCTAACTGCTTGGCCGAAATAAAACCGACAATAGGAAGGATAAAAACTAAGGCTATGGTGAGTTTAGGCTTATTAAAGGTGAACTCTAAACTGCGCTTAAAAAGTGTGGTTAATTTTGGAAAATTCAAGCCATTTTGATACCAAGTTGAATTATTACTTTTTACCGTAATAAACCGGCCCGCCAGTGGTGCAATAATGGTATGAGAAATTAAAAATGAACCAATTAAAGCAAAAATAACACTTAGGGCAATACCACTAACGAATTCACCTGAATCTCCAGGCATTAACACAATTGGCATAAAAGCTAAAATAGTCGTTAAGGTTGATCCTAATAAAGGTAACCATAGATGCTTGATTGACTCAACCACGGCTTGAAAACCATTAACCCCACGTAATTTTTTTTGTTGGATAGTGTCGGTCATAACAATGGCGTTATCTACCATGATCCCCAAAGCTACCACTAAGCCAGTAACCGAGACTTGATGTATAGATAAACCATAAAAACTCATTACGGCAAGAGTAAAACAGACGGTTAACGGCAATGAGATCACCACAATGATGGCGGAGCGTAAGCCTAAGGTAAAAAATAGCACGATAGCAATAATGGTAAAGCCAATAAAAATATTGAAAACCAATTGGCTTAAGCGATTTTCGGTATAAGAATTCTGTTCAAACAAGACTTGCAAGCTGATGTCTTTTGGTAAAATTCGCTTAAATTCTGTTAACTGCTGAGCAACTTGTTGACTCCATACATCAATGCGAACGCCTTGTACCATACGAGTACCAACAACTAAAGCTGCCTTACCATTAACAATGGCCATCTCCTGTTGCGGAAATTTAATTTGGCGGCGTACCTGAGCAACATCGGCAACGGTTAATTGGTTATACCCGGTTGAGGTAATTACAATATTGCGGATCCTTTCTAATGATTCTAATGCACCGGCTAACTCAATTTGCATTTGGTTGTAGTTATTGACTAATTTACCCGCCGCTATTTTTACATCACCGGCTAATATTGCTTTGCTGATTTGTTGTATAGAAACACCCGCCGCAGCTGCTTTGTCTTGATCGACTTGGACTAAAATTTCTTCGGGATTTTTACCATGAATTGTGACGATGTCGGTATCTGGTACGTGTCGTAAATGCGATTTTAATTCACTCGCATAACGTCCTAAAGTTATCAGGTCGGGATCACCGCTACCGTGCCAGTTTAGAGCGATTAACTGAGTAAAGGCATAACTGCGTTCATCTTCTAAATAGGGTTTTAAAGACTGCGGCGGTAATTCGCTGTTAACATCACTGAGCAAATCTCGAATACGTGAAAAAACTGCAGCTGAATTAGTAACATCACCTTTAAGTTTAATTCTGATCATCGAAATTTCTGGACGAGAGGTGGATGCCAGATATTCGATTTCAGATAATTTTCGCAGTTTTTGTTCTATTTTCTCAGTGACTAAGGCTTCGACTCGTTCGGCACTGGCACCAGGAAATTGAGTGATTACACTGGCGGCACGATTGGTCATGATCGGATCTTCCGAGCGCGGTAAAACCTGTAATGATGACCAACCGGAAACGATCAAAACAATGATCATTAACACCATTAAACGACCATTTTTGACGAATAGTTCAATCATTGGCGGGCCTGTTTATTATCGGCTAATTTAACTATTTGTCCTGGTACTAAACGATGTAAACCAGACTGCAGTAATAATTGCCCAGTGTCTAAAGAAGCTCGGATAAATGCCTTGTCTTCTTCGGCATGTAACACTTCAACAGGGTGGTTATTTAAGGTATACAAATCTGAATTTTCGACAGTATCAAGGGTATAAACATTCCAGGTGCCTCTAACGCCGTCTGTTAGTGCGGTTATTGGTACCCAAAAGCCAGCGGTAGAGTAAAACTGTTCAAAGTTAAAATAGCCCAGTTGATTAGCAAATACCGATAAATTTTGTGGCAGTTCAAAGCGCAATTGCACCGTGCGACTATTGCGACTTATGCTTGAATTAATTGCCAAAGCGTTAACCGCTATGTTTGTTCATTAATAAACAGGTTAAATGATTTTTGCTTTCTGACTTGAGCAACTAAGTGCTGCGGTATACCTACTTTAAATTCATTTATTTGCTGCTGTTGTAGTTCAAAAACCACTTCTGAATTATTAATAAATTCACCAATGTCAATGAAGCGTTGATTAATAGTGCCAGCAAAAGGCGCATAGATCTTGGCATGTTCAATTTGATATTTTTTAGCGTCAAGGGATGCTGCTAACTGTTGCTTGTTTGCCGCGAGTATTTGTTTTTGCACGGTTAATTCATCTAAATTTTGTGTTGACGCATAGCCATTATTAATTAAAGCTGTTATCCGTTTTAAATTTTCTTCAACCAGTAGCATTTGCGCGTTAACTTCTTGCACCTGTGCCTGTAAATTTTGCTGCTCGATCAATAATAGTTGAGTATTTAGGCTAGCAAGAAGTTGGCCTTTAACAACTAAGTCTCCTTCGTCAGCATAAATGTGCTCAACTTTACCCATTACTTCAAAGTTCAGTTCGGATATTTGTTTACTTTTTACCGTTCCGGAAAATTTACGCATTACACTATAGCCATCTAGTTGTAATAGTTTTTCACTATCAACTTGATGGTAATAACGGGCTTCAGTTATTATTGGGTCACTCTCGGCAGGTAAGCAAGCGACTAAAAACAAACAGCTAAAAACGGCTAAAAACAAGTCATTGAAACTTGAGGGTCTAGGTTTTATCAGCCGACTTGCGGATAAATCATTAGCTAAAATTGCTGAAAAATGGAATAGTTTCATAGTTAATCACGAATAAAATATATGTTAAACTGGACTGGCCAGTCCATTTTGTGTAATTTAGACTAGACTGTCTAGTTTGATTTGTTACAATCTATTAACAAGTTACTTACAAAATCAACGATTATCGATTTTATTTAACCGTTGCAAGGAGCCCTAGTGAGTCAATTAGTAGAAAAAACAACGACTAAAATGCGAAGCAAAAGTGAAGAAAAACGTCAAAAAATATTATTAGCGGCGACTGAAATATTTTGTGATAAAGGCTTTTTAGCATCCAGCATGAACCATATTGCCAAACTTGCGGGTGTTTCCAAACAAACTGTGTACAGCCATTTTGGTAATAAAGATGAATTATTCGTTGCCGCCATTAGGGCTCGTTGTAGTGATTTTAAAATGTCATCTTTGCCGGCAAGTATTATTGATGACCCTCAGCTAACGCTACAATTTTTTGCTAACGCTTTTATAAGTTTATTGTTATCTAAAGAAGGATTAGCAATGCATAGGATATGTATTTCTGAATCGAGAACTAATCCTCTTATTTCACAGCTTTATTTTGCTGCCGGCCCAGAATTGGTAATTGCCGAAATTAGTGACTTGTTTGTCTCTTATCAGCAAAAAAAATTATTAAAAATTGATAACGTCCATATTGCAGCAATGCAATTTCTGTCGATGATTAAAGGTGAAGCGTTGATCCGCCGTGAATATAATACCGAAAAGCAGTTAACTACCGAGCAAATAAATGCTTATAACGAAAATTCGGTTAATTTCTTTCTAAGAGGTTATGGTTATAAATTTAAGCCGAGCGGGTTAAAATCTTAAATATTAAAGGTTGGTTAATAAAGTGAGTCGATGTATGGTTGCCGGTTGGTAATTCGGGCGATTGATGACATATTGCTGATTTAAAAGAAAAAAGCTAAGAGAAATCTTAGCTTTTTTCTTAACAACGGATTAATTTTATTAAGCCTCTGAAATTGTTACTCGCTCTTGGTCGACCATTTCTAGGCCTTTGTTCTCATAGTTAGGGAACTTAGCTTTGTAATCTTCATCGTTTAAGCTCGGCGTATCATTTGGACCGTAACCGGTGTTGATAAGATAGTCACTTGAACCCTGAATTTCTTCTTCATGATACTTCATTCCTAGAGTATTAACCCAACGTGGCATACAGTTAAACATGCCCACTAATGTTGCTACCAGATGAATGGTATGACCATTCCAACCAGCGTCGTAACAAGCATCGATATCGGCTTTAAAAATACTATCGGGTTTTGTCGTTGATTTACGCAATAAATTAAATAAAGGACGGTATTTCGGCTCTACGGCTCGATGCTCTGGGTCGCGAACTAAGTCTTGCACTATTGAACGGTCACCGCCAAGCAAGGCATAGTTTCTTGAATGTACATGCATAGGTTGCAAAGCATTGTTTAAAGACAATACAAATACTGCTTGTAATTCACGGTCTTTATGAGTTAGTTGCGATTCACATTTCAATATTGAACGACATGTATCAACAAGTAAATAAGGGGTTTCTGAGTCGGTACCGTAAAGAAAATCTTGCATATTGGCTTCAGGTAACTCGCGTAAGTAAGACATAATAAATTCCTTTGTTTTCTATTTTATAATTATAATTATTTAAGGGGTTTAATTTACATTTGGCTAGTGGTTAAATTATTGCGGCGGAGTCCAGCCAGAAGCTTGGATTAAATCTGCCATTACCGATCCTGTACCTTCAGGTCCTAGTGCGCAGTAACCACCATCAACTGGTAAGTCAGCACCACTGATAAATGAAGCATGATCAGAACATAAGAATAACACGGCATCGGCAACTTCTTCAGGGTTAACACAACGACCAAGGGGTTGATACTTTGCTGCTGCTTGATCGGCAAGTTCGCGGCTGTCATTTGACAACATTGCAACAGGAACACTCCAAGTCATACCAGCAGAAACGGTATTTGCACGAATACCAAATTGGGCTAAATCTAAAGACTGGCTGCGAGTTAATTGGTGAATGGCGGCTTTACTTGCAGGGTAAGTCCAACGATTACCTTGGGCAACTCGTGCACTGATAGAACCAAAGTTAACAACCGCGGCACCACTACTTTCTTTTAAGTAAGGTAGCGCTTGTTGTACTAAAATAGCACCACCGGCAACGTTGACACTAAAAGTCATATCCCATTGTTGGCGAGTAGAGGCAATACCATCGTCCATATACACAGCGGCAACAGGAACGATAAAATCGATTTGGCCATGCGCTTCCACGGTCGCAGCGACTAATTTTTCTATGTCATCATCACTGCCAATATCAGCTTGTACGTAAAGACAATTTTCACCAAGTTCCGCTGCAGCTGCTTCACCAACATCGGCACGACGAGAACAAATCACTGTTTTTACACCCGCTTCACAAAATGCGCGCGCAACATCTTTACCTATGCTCTCAGCACCACCGGTTACGATAGCGACTTTACCTTTTAATCCTTTCATACTTACCTCATTGTTGATTGCAATTTTCACAATCTTAATTAATTATAGAAATATCTATTTCTATATTTATATGCTGTTGAGCTACACAATTATAATGAAATAAATTCTGTAGCTAGATTCATTGGCTTGTTTTTTTAATCGAATCGATTCGAGTAACGAATAAACTAGGGGCAATTAAAACAGTAATGCTGTTGTTATTGCTCTTTGTCAGCCCTGCTTGCTTTGATAGTAATGCAGTAAAATATAGAATTCTTGACTGATAGTCGCCTACCTATTGATTGATGGTGCACAGTAAAAGAGTAGGAATGTTTGGTAAATTATAAAATGAATCAAGCGTGCTGCTTAACAAAGCCGTAAGTAACTTTTAATCGATCTCTTTAATTAATTTTTGCAATTCTATTTCGGTGGCATCGTCAATGGGGTAAGCACACTCTATTTGCAACTCTTGCAAAGCTATATTTAAAGGCGAACCTAAGGTGGCTACTGTGGTAAAAAGTGATAAATTCCAGTGTTCATTGTGAATATGTATCGGCATAACAAGTTGCGGTAGGCTATGGCTGTCTTGTTGAACATCTGTCGTTTTGCTTCGCTTTTTATCGATGGCGCTAGGTTTGACTGCGCTAGAAGTCATAAAATCGCTTTCTATCGGGCGGTACTGCAATAGTTGTTCAATTAAATTTGCCAATTCATTACCAGGATCACCGGCAACCAAGGTTCGCCTTGCGCGCTCTAACATAACATCGAATACATAGGGTAAGTTTTCGATGCATGCCGCCATACCATCTTTATGAAACAGTAATGACATTAAATTTAATTGTTCTGTTTCTAGAAAACTGGGCTCTTTGACAAAGGCCTTACACATTTTTTTAAAAGAGTTGTTGCTTAGAATAATGTTCCAACAACGGTCAATAAGCATGGCCGGGTTCGGATCATGAGATAACACCAGTCGTTCTAAAATCGAGCGAGCCTGAGACATTTCTGGTTCGCTAAGGCCTGTATCTTGATAAATGGGCGCGTAGCCAGCAGAAATTAGAATATTATTTCTAACTCTAAGAGGTATTCGTAATACCGTGCAAAACTTCAACAACAACTGCCTTGAAGGCTGAGCTCTTCCAGTTTCAACGCAGCTTAAATGTCGACTTGAAGTATCACACTCTAAAGCGAGCTCCATTTGACTAAAGCTTCTAACGAGTCGCCAATGCTTTAATAAATCAGCGGCAGATGTTGACTGAATTTCTATCATGTTTTATGCAATTACCTTTATCTAATTAATTTAATTATCTAGTAATAATTATCCAACCGCCAGTGCATTACAACTTTTTTATTTATGTCTGCTTGGCTTATCCACTATTGTCACCACTATACATAAAGTGCGAGCGTGTTAATAAATAGTAAAAAAAAATGAAAATTTTACTGGATATGACCTTTTGGTCATTGTCGCTGTTGCAAATATTTTATAGAAATTAGACCTAAGATAAATTCAGGAGTAGCGAAATGAGAAAAATTACAATAGTTGGAGCAGGCCAAGCGGGCATGTTAGTTGGTGTTGGTTTAATTCGTAAAGGTTATGAAGTAACCGTAATATCGAATCAAACACCAGAAGAGATCCGAAATGGTCGAGTAACATCTAGTCAAGGCATGCAAGCTATTCCTATTCAAATCGAAAGAGAAATGGGCTTGCGTTTATGGGAAGATATTTACCAACCTTGGGATGGTGCACAATTTAATATTTTAAACCCTCAAGATAACAGCACAGCACTTACTTTCTCAAAATTATTAGGCGCTCGTAATGGCGCTTCTGATTTGGTTATGGAATCAATTGACCAACGCGTAAAAATGCCAGGTTGGATCCATCGCTTTGAAGAATTAGGCGGAAAGATGGTTTATGAAGATGCTGATATTGCCTCTTTAGAACGTTACTCAGAAGAATCAGATTTAGTGCTTGTTGCTAGTGGTAAAGGTGACATTGGTAAGTTATTAAAACGCGATGATGAAAAATCAGTATTTGACAAACCGATGCGTGCTTTAGGTCTTGCTTATGTTAAGGGCATGACACCAATGAAAACTCGTGACCACGGTGATATTCAACGCGGCTTAACTTGGAGTGCCTGTCCAGGAGTTGGTGAGTACTTTGTTTGTAATGCATTAACAACCAGTGGTGAGTGTGACATTATGATTTTTGAAGGTGTCCCTGGTGGTCCAATGGATATTCTTGATACTCGTGACGGTCCTGAAAAATATTTAGAAAATTGTCTAAAAATCCTAAAAGAGTTTTTCCCTGAAGAATATGCTCGCTGTCAAAATGTAGAATTAACCGACGACATGGGTATTTTAAGTGGTCGTTTCCCTCCAACGATTCGCAAGCCAGTTCTAACCTTGCCGAATGGCAAATTTGCTATGGGCATTGCTGACGCGGTTTGTTTAAATGATCCAATTACTGGCCAAGGCGCTTGTAACGCAGCTAAATTTGCAAAAACTGTATACGACGCTGTGTTAAAACATGGTCAAGATGACTTTGATGACAATTGGATGCAGTCTACTTTTGACAATTATTGGGAGTCAGCTAAATATTGTGTCGACTTTACCAATGCAATGCTAGTTGAACCAACTCAAGCTATGGGTATGTTTTTAACGGCCTGTGATGCTAACCAAAAAGTTGCTGATATAATGTTTAGTGGTATGGATGACGCTGAGCGTATTCATAGATACCTTTTTGATGAGCAAGAAACCGCTAAGTTAATTGCTAAATTAAGTGCTACACCAGCAGAACAATTAATTGCACAATCGGCATAATAGAAAAAATAAGGTAATATAATGAGTACTAACCCGGCATTAGATGCACGTGAATTTCGCAACGCTTTGGGTAGTTTTGCTACTGGAGTTACAATCATTACCACTAAAGATGAAAATGGTTATGTTGGCACAACAGCAAGTAGCTTCAATACGGTTTCTATGGATCCACCGTTAATTCTTTGGAGTATAGACAAACGCGCTCGCGCATTACCTGCTTATGAGCAAGGCGGACATTTTTGTGTAAACGTTTTGGCTGATGACCAAATGGAACTGTCTAATCGATTTGCTCGTCAGCAAGATGATAAGTTTTCTGGCGTAGATTATAAAGTAAATCAGCATGATATCCCAATGTTGGAAGGATGTTCGACCCGATTTCAGTGTAAAACCAAATACCTTTACGAGGGTGGTGACCACATGATAATTGTTGGCGAAGTTTTAGATTTTGATACTTCTGAACGTGATGGCTTATTGTTTCATAACGGCCGTTACGCTGTTTCTGAATCACATCCTGAGCTTGAAGCCTGCGTTTAATAACGCTTAACTATTAAGTTGTTTTTTTTAAAATGCCGGTAAGTTTACTTACTGGCATTTTTTATGAGTTTTATAAAGTATAAATGAGAAAAAATACAACGTCTTCCTACCGTGCTTTGGATGGGATCTCATTCAACATATCGTGACTCTATAAATTGGTTTTTTGGCTTAAATTGAAATCTTCAATTGGTCTGTTCAATGCCATTACGCGTCATACATCTTTCTGTTGTTGGCGATTATAAAATTTAAAATGCGGACGGTGATATTCATGATAATAAGTTACTCTGAAGGTATTTTATGCTTGCTGATATTAAAAAAAACTTACCTGCTAAATAGCCTTCTTATAAAATTATTATAAGTGGCTTCACCATCATGGTTTTAGCTATAAATATCCGAAAGGTGTTCCTCATAAATTTGATGAGGAAAAACAAGCAGATTTTATTGTAAAATATAGCGAGTTAAAAGCGCAAGCCG
>CALJHL010000089.1 GCA_938075435.1 uncultured Thalassotalea sp.
GCGGTTACCATGTTTGCGCCATTAGAAGCGCTGAACCGCATTGATGATTGGGATTTAGCCGGCAATTGGAACAATATTAGTGGTGGTAACCAAGTTTACCTAATGACTAAAAAGGTAATGCCGATTAGCGATCTTAACCGCAAAATAAATGCCATTTTTGACCGTCATGTTGAGCCTGACACGCAACAAAATTTTATGGCTTCACTCAGTGCTCGTTTTCTCAAAGATGCCAATGTAGCACTCTGGGATATGGTAGGCATGCCGGTAATTCAAAGTATTCAATTATTGGGCATGTTGGTGTTAATTATTGCCATTGTCAATTATACCAACCTGGCAACGGCGCAAAGCATTGGTCGAACTAAAGAAGTAGGTTTACGCAAAACATTAGGGGCAGGACGCGGCCAATTAATGACCCAGTTTTTAACTGAGAGTATGACTATCGCGTTTATATCAATGATTTTAGCAATAGTCTTTTTAGAGCTATTAGTACCGCAGTTTAACAATGCCACCGAAAAGGTGGTAATTTTGGATTACCTCGGTTTAATGCCTTGGTTAGTTACCACTACCATTATCGTTGGCCTTATTGCTGGCGCTTATCCTAGCTACCTTATTACTAAAACCTCACCAATCGATGCGTTAAGGGACTTAAAAGGTAAAGGCTCTAAAGGCAGCTTTTTTCGCTCATTAATGATTGGCACCCAATTTATGCTGTCTATTTTTATGCTCGCCATTGTGATGATTGTTTTTTATCAAAATGAAAAAGTGCAACAAAGCAGTGATATTTATCCAAAAGATGAAGTATTAGTGCTTGAGAAAATGGCGGTTGAGTCGATTCGTTTAAGAGAAAATACGCTGCGCTCAGAATTATTGCAATTAGCGGATGTGCGCAGTGTTACGTTCACTGCGCAAGTACCCTTTGAGCAAAGCAACTCGCAACGCGAAGTAAGTAACGTAAAAGGTGATGAAAACAGTACTGTGCAAGCCAACATTAATGAAGTTGATCATGACTTTTTGCAAACCTTTGATGTACCTTTAGTTGCTGGCAGAGATTTTTCAAGAGATGTATTGGGTGATGAACGACGCGATCTTGAAAACCGCAGAGCCAATGTTATTGTCAACGTACTACTTACGCGCAAGCTTGGTTACGCTGCACCTGAAGATGCCCTAGGAAAAACCTTTTGGGGTCAACCAGGCGTTCTAGAAGCATTTCAATACGATATTGTCGGTGTTATGGAAGATCAAAACCTGTTAGGTCTGCACAATAAGCTTAAAGCATGGATTTTTATTAATAATCCGCAGCCGCATCGCTATGGGGCGATACGAATTCGAAAAGGCGCTTCGGCAAATATCATCTCAGAAATAGAAGAAGCATGGCAACGAGTAATACCCGACTACCCTATTCAGCACAAATTTTTAGATGGTTTGTTTAACCAAATTTATAAAATTTATAAAACCATGAATGGCGTATTAGCAGGCTTTGCTGGCATCGCTTTATTACTGGCGCTAATTGGCTTATTTGGCCTAGCCGCATTTATGGCGCGTTCACGCACTAAAGAAATCGGCATCCGCAAAGTTATGGGGGCATCGCTGCCACAAATCGTACGATTATTATTGTGGCAATTCTCTAAGCCAGTAATGTGGGCAATTATTTTTGCCTTGCCATTGGCGTATTTTACCTCAAATATGTATTTACAGTTTTTTGCTGAGCGTGTCGACTTACAAATACCGATCATCTTAATATCGGGCATAGTCGCGGTTGGCTTAGCTTGGCTGGTCATTGCTTTACATGCATTTAAAGTAGCAAGATCAAATCCTATTTCGGCATTGCGCTACGAGTAATAATATTACTTCATCAAAATTAACCGCTAAGGGATACTTTTTACCTTAGCGGTTGAGTTTACAGTGTAAATATCTTTTATAAAATTATTGTCTTGGATGATTCCTCCGTTTCGCTAACAGTGGTTTAACAATTTACCAATAGATAGCTGCTCACAATTTAAAGGTTAAATGATAATTGAGATCAGTTAACTATTTACAAAACATAACATTATTTTAACGGCAGGACTTTACAAGCTATGCTAAAGTTAGCATTATCAACAACTAGGCTACAATTAGTTAACCTTAAAAAAGAATGATTCAATATTGTTTTAATGTATTTATGGGAGAAAAAAATGCTTGATTATGTTGCACTTGGTCTACTGTTCTTTGTTATTTTAGTGATGTTTTACGGGGTTATCGTTGTCCATGACATTCCTTATGAAATAGCGGTAGAGCGTAACCACCCTCAACAAGATGCAATTCATGTTGCTGGTTGGATCAGTTTATTTACATTAGGCGCTATTTGGCCATTTTTATGGATATGGGCGACGCTGTATAAAGAAGATATTGGTTGGGGTTTCCAATCCGGCTCTTATAAAGATTTAAAACCAGGTACCGCCAAAAATTTGCAGTCTGAAGTAGACGAGTTAAAAACGGAACTGTCGGTTATAAAACAACTATTGAATCAACAACAGAGTAAGGAGTCTTAATCATGGATATGCTCATTATTCTTACCTATACCTCAATTTGTATTGCCATTTTTAAATTATTTAAAATCCCCTTAAACAAATGGAGTGTGCCCACGGCAGTGTTAGGCGGTATCATTATTCTTAGCGCCATTATGTTGATAATGAATTACAACCATCCTTATGCGAAATACGCTAAAGAAATATTTATATCCATTCCGATTGTACCAGAAATTACCGGTACGGTGGCAACCGTCGATGTTGAACCCAATGTCCAAGTAAAAGAAGGCACCACGTTATTTACTTTAAGAAGTACACAACAGAGAATAATGCTTGCTCAAGCGCAAGCGGCTTATGAAGAAGCTAAAAATGAAGTATTACAAAACGATGAGACCTTAATTGCAGCAACCGCCAATGTAAAAAAAGCACAAGCTGAATATGACCGATCTAAATTACTTTACAACCGTGGAATAACGGCAAATAAAAATGCCGGAGACCATGCCGCGCCCTACAGCCAGCATGAAATAGATAGTGCCTATAATTTGTATATTCAGGCGGAAGGTGAATTAAGTGAAGCGAAATCGGATCAACGACGCGAACGTTTAGTAACCGAGTCGACCATTTTAGGTGAAGACACCAATG
>CALJHL010000090.1 GCA_938075435.1 uncultured Thalassotalea sp.
CAATTATTGTACTTTGGGGAGATCATGGCTTTCATTTAGGCGATCATGGCTTGTGGGGAAAACACACCACCATGGAGCAAGCAAACCATGTTCCATTAATCATAAAAACGCCAGCCATGAAGGCTGGGGTATATGATAAACCGGTTGAATTATTAGATATATTTCCAACCCTAACGGATTTGGCTGGCATAAAGACCTCAACAAAACTGCAAGGCGAGTCTCTAGCAAATTTAGTGAATACTCAACAAAGCAGCGATCAAGCTCAGCAAGTTGCCATCAGCCAATATAAGCGTAATGGTGCGTTTGGATATTCAATGCGTACTGAAAAGTACCGCTATACCGAATGGTTGAGCAAAACCAGTAAAGTCGTTTATCGCGATCTGTATGATATGGAAAAAGACCCTTCTGAAACTTTGAATGTTATTGATAACAAAGGATATGAAGGCGTTGCCGACTCGTTAGCAACATTGTTGAGAGCGCATGGTAAAGGCTTAAAACGTTTGTAGAACTGGGTTTCTACTGGTAAAACATAGTAACATTATTGATTAGAGGTAGTGTTACTGGTTTATTTAAGAGAAACCCCATTAAAGGTAAAAATTCACTTGATAACGTTGTCAGGTGTTGTATGCTAGAACAACATTGACTGTTTTAAACAAAGCATTTGCGTTTACAGTCAATAAGCAAGCACAAGAATTATTATAATAAACTAATTGGAAATATTATGGCTTCTGTTTCAATAAGCTCTGCGCAAACAACTGTTGCGCCTAGCGAAAATTTAAATCACAAAATGAGTTTAGTGATCCTCACCTCCTTATTTTTCATGTGGGGATTTATCACTTGTCTTAACGATATTTTGATCCCACATTTAAAAGGTGTATTTTCATTAAACTACACGCAAGCAATGTTAATTCAATTTTGCTTTTTTAGTGCCTACTTTATTATGTCGATGCCATCAGCGTGGTTAATTAAAAAAATTGGCTACAAAATGGGGATTGTCAGTGGCTTAGTGGTAGCCGGTATTGGTTGTTTAATGTTTTACCCTGCCGCTGGAATGCAATCTTATCCTATGTTTTTAGCTTCATTATTTGTGCTTGCTTCGGGTATTACTTGTCTGCAAGTGTCGGCAAACCCATACGTTACCGCTCTTGGTGAGAAGAAAACCGCATCGAGCCGATTAATACTTACTCAAGCATTTAACTCATTAGGTACAACAGTTGCACCATTCTTTGGTGGTTTGTTGATTCTATCTGGTGTTGCCATTGGTGTTGAAGAGCTAAGCTTAATGAGCTTTGCTGATCAAGCACAACATCGCTTACAAGAAGCGCAAGCGGTGCAAATGCCGTATGTAGGGTTAGCGATAGCGTTATTTGCCTTAGCTGCTATTTTTATTTGGTTAAAATTACCAAATATCGAAACCATTGAAGGTACAGAAGAAACGTCTACCGCGACTAAATCGGCTTGGGCATTCCCGCATTTAACCTTAGGTGCTTTGTCTATTTTTGTTTATGTGGGCGCCGAAGTTTCTATCGGTAGTTTTTTAATTAACTTCCTTGGCGAAGATAATATTTTAGCACTACCTGAAGCTGAAGCGGCTCATTATATTGCTTATTATTGGGGCGGGGCGATGGTTGGTCGCTTTATTGGTGCGGTATTAACTCGCCATATTGCCGCCAATAAAATATTAGCCTTTAACTCAATAATGTCAGTATTGTTAATTTTGACGGCAATGTTCACTAATGGTTATGTTGCCATGGTGGCGATATTAGCTGTTGGCTTATGTAACTCTATTATGTTCCCTACTATCTTTTCTTTAGGGGTAGCTGACTTAGGCAAAGCAACCAGCCAAGGTTCAGGCATATTGTGCTTAGCTATTGTTGGCGGTGCGTTAATTCCATTGTTGCAAGGCGTACTTGCCGATAGCATCGGCATTCAAGCTGGGTTTGTTTTACCGGCTTTATGTTATTGCTTTATTGCTTTTTACGGCTTTAAAGGCGCGTTAATTCGCAAAGATTAAATACAATACAAAAACTTGAAAAGAGGAAATTATGAAATTAATTACAAAATTTAGCTTAGCAAGCCTAGTGGTATTAGCCTGTTCAACAAGTGCTTATGCCGCAAACCAAAAGTACTTTGATAAATTAGACGCTAATGGTGATCAAACCTTGAATAAAGCCGAGTTCACTGCTGGTTTACAAAAATATTTCGTTAAAAAAGACATTACAGATCCAGAAGAGCAAAAGAAAAAAGCTACCAATGGATTTAGCAAAAGAGATGCCAACGGCGATGGCAAACTAACGTTTGAAGAATTTAGTAAAAAGCGATAACTATAAGTTGCTAAGTTAAAGCTTACGCACCTGATAAAACCCTAAGTAATAACTTACTTAGGGTTTTTTAATTCAGGGATGAATTAACTTAGAATTGCCAGGGATGGTTTGAATTCTGTTTACTTCAGGGATGAATAAATGCAAACCACCATGGACAATTTTATTCACATCCTTGTGAAAATTGCATATATCACATATGTAAAAAAAAGGTTTTAGGTTTGTAAATGGGATGAGCTAACTGAGAATTGCCATAGATTTGAGCCAATATATTGTCAGATGCGGGCTTTACCAAGAGCTTCATTTTCTAGAAAAACTAAGGCCTTCAAGCCTGTTAGCCGAATATGTAAAGATATGTAAATGTTTGCGTTGACATCGTTATCAGTTGTTGTATATTAGTTTATATTAAAATATATAATAAGCGTTTTTTTAGTTGTCTTCATTTCATGACAATGAGTAAAAACGATAACTCAGGGGAATGAAATGCTGGATAACTCTAAAAAGTCGTTATTGGCGCTCAGTATCTTAACGATTTTGCAAAGTACTGCATGGGCTCAAGAAAAAGATACGGCTGCTGTAACAGTTGAAGTAAAGCAAGTTAGCGAAAAAGCAGCTACTGAAGAAAAAGCGGCTGAAGAAACTTCTGGTATTGAGGTCATTGAGGTTCAGGGTACTCGCGGTAGTTTAAAGCGCTCAATGAACGCGAAACGCTATTCGGATCAGATAATGGATGGTGTTTCTGCAGAAGATATTGGTAAATTACCAGATGACAATATTGCTGAAGCTATTTCGCGGGTTGTTGGCGTATCAATGTCACGCGCTGCTGGCGAGGGTGAATATGTAAGTATTCGTGGTATGGATCCAGGCTTGAGTAAAGTGACTGTAAATGGTCAATCACTTGCCAATGGTAATGCTGGCTCGATGAACAATGCTACTGATGTGAATTCTCGAGGAACTAATCTAAATAATATCGCCAGTGAAATGGTAGGTGGTATTGAAGTATTCAAAAGTCCAACGGCGAGTATGATTGAAGGGTCAATCGGTGGTACGGTTAACCTAAAAACTCGTAAGCCTATTGCTGTTGGTAATAAAGGTACGGTATCGGTTAAAGCTGATTATAACGAATTATCAGATGAAGTTGGCCCTGGCGCTAACTTGTTCATTAACCGAGTTAATGAAGACGAAACATTTGCGGTAAACGCTAACATTAGTTACTTCGATCGTACCATAGGTCAAAACAGAATGACTTCACGTGGTTGGTCGTTACAAAATCCTGAGAACCCAGACACTAAAGGTGAACCATACACCGATCACCCTGACTATAAAGAAGGCGGTGTTTATCGTTTAGAAAATATTGGTTCGCAAACTGTTGAAGATTCGCGTGAGCGAATTAACGTTGCATTGAATTTACAATGGCTACCAATGGATGAGTTAGATGTATCCTTAGGTGTTTTATATGCCAAGCAAACTCGAGATCGTTATTCTACCGATAGCATTGCAGAGTTTCGAGATAAAGATTTCCTAGACGTTAGAGAAGATTCCATAATCATTGATGGCGAGAATGTTACCCGTCAAATTAGCGATATCGGTGTAGATTCAAAATATAACTTTAATGCGGTTACCTATGATCGTAAATATGACGACGAAACGACTGCAATTAATCTTACCTTAGAGTATCAATTAAGTGATTATATAACGCTAACAACAGCGGTTGGTACCAGTGAAGC
Organism: uncultured Thalassotalea sp.; assembly: GCA_938075435.1. Classification (GTDB taxonomy): domain Bacteria; phylum Pseudomonadota; class Gammaproteobacteria; order Enterobacterales; family Alteromonadaceae; genus Thalassotalea_A. The sequence continues at coordinate 4,049 of CALJHL010000090.1, forward strand.
TACGCTAACCCAAGATCAAACTCAATCTTTGTTTAGTGGCAAAGTCAATGGCTTAGGTTACCAAATAGAAAATGGCTCCTACATGCCTGAAATCATCTACCCAACGGATACGGAAGATTTGAGTGCGATGGAACCGCAAAATATGAAGTTGGAGACTCTGAAGCTTAAGTATTGGGAAACGGTTAATACTCAAGATTATGCACAGTTTGATTTTGATTGGACGTTAGATAACGATCATATTAGATCGGTTGAGTTTGGTGCTCGTTATGAAAAAGGCGAGAAAGACTATAAAGCCTTTGGTAACAACAATAGCGGTGCTGAAAATAATGAGTATTTAGAAGCGATTACAGAAGCCAATGGCGGCGAAGAAGTTAATTTAGGTGATTACAGTAATCCCATTAACATCGACGATATGCTAAGCAACGCACCTTTCGATTCTTGGCACAGCCCTGATGCAAAAAGACTTAATGAAGATTTTGGCTCGTTAAGACCGCTAGAAGAAATTATTT
>CALJHL010000091.1 GCA_938075435.1 uncultured Thalassotalea sp.
CAGTGTTTATATTCCAATGGAGCGTGGCGAACGAGAGTATACCTTAATTGATACTGCTGGGGTGCGCCGCCGCAAGAATATGACTGATTCCGTCGAAAAGTTCTCTGTCATAAAAACCCTACAAGCAATCAATGATTCTAACGTTGTGCTTTTGTTAATTGATGCTCGTGACGGTATTACCGATCAAGATTTAAGCCTGTTAGGTTTTGTTTTAGAGTCGGGACGGTCATTAGTATTAGTAATAAATAAATGGGATGGTTTAGACAATGACATTAAAGACAGAGTTAAGTCTGAACTTGATCGTCGTTTAGGCTTTATCGATTTTGCTCGCATTCACTTTATTTCGGCTTTACATGGTACCGGTGTTGGTCATTTATTTGAATCGGTTGAAGAAGCCTTTGACTCTGCCACTAAACGAACGTCAACGGCAATGTTGACTAAAATAATGGAAATGGCAGCATTTGATCATCAACCACCACTCATTCGCGGTAATCGAGTTAAGTTAAAGTACGCGCATGCGGGTGGTTATAATCCGCCACTATTCGTTATTCACGGTAACTTGGTAGACCAATTGCCGCAATCGTATAAGCGCTACTTAATTAATTACTTTCGTAAATCGCTAAAAATTATGGGCACGCCGATTAAAGTTGAATTTAGAGGCTCGCTTAACCCATTTGCTGGCAAACGCAAACTTACTTGGACCGAGCGCAAAAAAGCCGCACGTGAAACCCAAGGCTGGAGCGATGAAGCCAAAGCCAATAAAAAGTAAATTAATTACTATAACCAAGCCGTAGCAATTGCTGCGGCTTTACTTTATGTAGCGTCACAACTTATATTATCAACACGGTAGATATAATTTAGGTTAACTCATGTTGTCAACGTTAGAGCTTAAAATTCCACCCGTTATCGTCTTAATCTTAATGGCAATTGTTATGAAGTTTTTCCCAATAGCTTTAGGCTATATAGGTACCGACTTTATCTTCATTAACCATGTTGCTGTGGCAGTGGTAATTGCCGCCAATCTAGTTGGTATTGCTGGCGTTATATCGGTAAAAACAGCTGGTACTACAGTTGACCCACGTAACCCCGAAAAATCGACTGCGTTAGTTACCTCTGGCATTTTTCGATGGACCCGTAACCCAATGTATCTAGCGATGGCGCTGTTGTTATTGGCATTTGCTATTTATTTGCAGACGTTAACGGCCTATGTATGGGTGTTGGTATTTGTTTTGTATTTAAATGAATTTCAGATTAAGCCGGAAGAGAAAGCATTAAGACAGCTTTTTGGCCCAGAATATCGCCAATATTGCCAACAGGTCAGACGCTGGCTATAGGTTAAATAACTGGGTATTAGATCCAAACTTTATTGTCGGCAGTTAATGCACTACCCTCAGCACCAGTATTTATTATACCTTTAGGTTCAATGATCATTATTTTACACTCAGTCTCAGCGTTAGGCTTATGTTCTACGCCTTGTTCAATAACAAACATTTCGCCAGCTTCAAGGCAAACCTGGCCGTCACGGAACTCGATAATAAGAGTGCCCTCAATGACGATAAACACTTCATCTGTTTGTGGGTGATCATGCCAAACGAATTCACCTTCAACTTTTACCAGCTTAAACTGATAGTCGTTCATTTCAGCAATCACCCGAGGCGACCAGTGATCAGAAAATTTTTAAATTTGTCTTTAAAATTAATAACTGCAGTTTTCATTGGCAACCATGGTAATTTTGTGGGGGCTCGAGCGTAATTAGCAAATTACGCTGTTAATCACCTTGTGCAAGCCTAAGCGATCAGCTGCACATTTTTTACTGATAATTAAGCTTAAACGATTAAGCTACCTTATGAAGCGCACAAATTTTGTTGCCCGATGGATCACGAAGATACGCTAGATAAAGCTTTCCAATTGTGCCTTCACGTACCCCAGGAAGATCTTCACAATTCCTACCACCATTAACAAGACCTGCCGCATGCCAAGCATCGGCCATTGCTGGACTGTCTGCCGCAAAACCAATAGTAGTGCCATTGCCATGGCAAGCTGGTTCGCCATCTATTGGTTTGCTAAGCGCAAAAACACCACTCTTAGTAAAATAGAAACAACGACCTTGTTCATCAATAACCCCAGGTCCATGGCCCATGGTTGCTAAAATTGCATCATAAAAAACCTTTGCTTGCGCGACATCATTGGCACCAATCATAATATGGCTGAACATAACTATTTCCCTATTGAATTTTTGACTAAAGGTTTAGTCTTTTGTTAAATCTTTAACCACACTAACAACTTGACCATCGTTAACCTGGCTGGTGATTGTTTGCCCCAGAGTTAGTTGCTCAGTTTCCCGAATAATATTTCCCTGCTCATCACGAGTAATACTGTAGCCACGGCCTATGGTTGCCAATGGGCTAATAATATGTAAATTATGGGCTAACTTCGCTAATAATGTATGCTTCTTGTCTTTAAGTTGCAATGTGGCGCGTTGTAAACGTTTATCTAATTCGTTTAATTTATGGTGTTCAGTTGTTATATTTTTAGCTAAATTAATACTATTCAAGCCGTGTTTGAGTAAATTGTAAGTATTTTGGCTTTGTTGATATTTATTTAAAAAGGTTTGTTGTAACCGGGCGTGTAAACCATCGCAGCGTTGTTGCTGTTTTTGTAATTGTTGCTGTGGATGAGTTAATGCTAATTTATGTTGCAGTTGTTGGCAACGATTGGCATTTAAATGTAGGGCATGCTTAATTAAGTGAAATAATCGTTGTCGATAGTTGTGTAATTGGGTGGCTAATTGTTGGTTGTCTTTAGAGACTAACTCTGCTGCGGCAGAAGGGGTAGGTGCCCTTAAGTCAGCAACGTAATCCGACAGGCTAGTATCAACCTCGTGACCAACTGCGCTGATCACCGGAATGTCACAATCAAAAATTGCTCTAACTACAACTTCTTCATTAAACGACCATAAGTCTTCTAATGAGCCACCACCACGGCCAACAATAAGCACGTCACATTCATCGCGTTCATTAGCCTTGTAAATGGCATCGGCAATTTGTTCGCTGGCACTGTTACCTTGCACGAGAGTTGGGTAAATAATAACGTTAATGCCTGGGTTACGGCGTTTTAGTACGCTAAGGATGTCTTTTACTGCAGCTCCGGTGGCCGAGGTGACGATTCCTAGGTTACTGACAAATTCGGGCAATGCTTGTTTGTAACGATTTTCAAACAACCCTTCCATTTGCAATTCGGCTTTAAGTTGTTCAAAGCGCTGTCTTAATAACCCCTCGCCAGCATCTTCCATTTGTTCAATAATTAATTGAAACTCACCACGCGGTTCATACAAGGATACCTTGGCTTTACAAAGCACTTGTTGACCATTGTCCGGCTTAATTCGAACGTAACGATTATTACCTTTAAACATCGCGCAACGAACCTGAGATTTACCGTCTTTTAGTGACAAATACCAATGACCGGAGCTGGCTGCCATGAAATTCGATATTTCACCACACAACCAGACAGTTTGCAGTTCACTTTCTAAGATAAAACGTACTTTTTTGGTAAGCTCACTTACCTTTAAAATATGCTGTTTCGGGTTGATTTGTTGGTTCATTTTGATACTTTCGTTAGTTATTTAATAAAATACGGCATTTTTACAAAATTTAAGTTTACCTGAGGCAACAAAGTGGCTAAAATCCATTCGCAATATTTACTACTCCCACATAAGCGAGAATGTTGCCATGCTAAGAATAGCCCAAGAAGCTCTAACCTTCGATGATGTACTACTGGTTCCTGCCCATTCAACGGTATTACCACACACTGCAAACCTAAAAACTAAACTAACCAATAAAATCACTTTGAACGTGCCAATTTTATCTGCGTCTATGGACACAGTGACCGATGCGCGTTTAGCTATTGCCTTAGCGCAAGAAGGTGGTTTAGGTTTTGTTCATAAAAATATGACCATCAGCGAACAAGCTGCCAATGTGCGCCAAGTTAAGAAATATGAAAGTGGCATTGTGACAGATCCGGTAACGGTTCGTCCAGATATTAGCATTCGCGAAGTACTCGACTTAGCACACGAATTAAAATTTTCTGGTTTTCCTGTCGTTGATGAAGCCAACAACTTAGTTGGTATTATCACTTCTCGTGATTTACGGTTTGAAACCAACCTTGAACGTTCAGTTTCAGAGTTGATGACAACTCAAGAAAATTTAGTCACCGTTAAAGCCGATGCGCAACGCGACGAAATTTTAAATTTAATGCATGAGCATCGAATCGAAAAATTACTCGTGGTTAATGATGAAGAACGCATTATTGGTATGATCACCGCCAAAGATTATCAAAAAGCCGAAAACAAACCCGACGCCTGTAAAGACGAATTAGGTCGTTTACGTGTGGGTGCTGCGGTAGGTGTTGGCGCCGGAACTGATGAGCGCATAGCTGCATTAGTGGCCGCGGGAGTTGATATTCTACTCATTGATACCTCACATGGTCATTCACAAGGTGTTATCGACCGTGTTAAAGCGACTCGTGCTCAATACCCTGATTTACAAATTGTTGCTGGCAATGTTGCAACAGCTGAAGGCGCCAAAGCCCTTGCTGATGCCGGCGCCAATGCCGTTAAAGTGGGGATTGGCCCAGGTTCAATCTGTACAACTCGTATTGTTACCGGTTGTGGTGTACCACAAATTACGGCAATTTCAGAAGCGGTTAAAGGTGTTGCTGGTATGGATGTTCCAGTTATTGCCGATGGCGGTATTCGTTTCTCTGGTGATATAGCTAAAGCATTAGTTGCAGGCGCTCACTGTGTCATGGTTGGCTCAATGTTGGCCGGTACCGAAGAAGCCCCAGGTGAAGTTGAACTTTATCAAGGTCGTTACTACAAATCATACCGTGGTATGGGCTCTTTAGGAGCGATGAACCAAAAAGAAGGTTCTTCAGATCGTTATTTCCAAAAATCAAACGATGCTGACAAATTAGTGCCGGAAGGTATTGAAGGTCGAGTGGCATATAAAGGCCCGATGACGGCAATCATTCACCAACAAATTGGTGGTATTCGTTCGGCAATGGGCTTAACTGGCTCTGCCGATATCGAAGAAATGCGCACTAAACCACAGTTTGTGAAGATCACATCTGCCGGTATGGGTGAATCGCATGTCCATGATGTAACAATCACAAAAGAAGCTCCAAATTATAGATTAGGCTAATTTTTTGTTGTTAGAGTGGTTATTTTGCTCTATTTCAGGTTATTAGTGTACTCATTTGCAAAAGCAAACTCCGTGCACTAAAACCTATAATAAAACCAAATTCCTGACTCTAACAAGCAAAAATAGTTGCAGTTAATTGAAAGTAATTTACGAAGATATTAAATTTATAAAAAGCAGTACTTTTTGAAGTATTGCTTTATGAAAAAGAGAACAGACTAATGAGTCAAGATATTCATGATCATCGCATCCTAATTTTAGATTTTGGTTCGCAATACACTCAACTTATTGCGCGTCGCGTGCGTGAAATAGGTGTTTACTGTGAACTGTGGGCTTGGGATGTAACCGAAGAGCAAATCAAAGATTTTAACCCAACCGGTATTATCCTTGCTGGTGGCCCTGAGTCGGTAACTGAAAATGATTCTCCGCGCGCACCACAATACGTATTTGATGCTGGCGTTCCTATATTAGGTATATGTTACGGCATGCAAACTATGGCTGAGCAGTTAGGCGGCGGTGTTGAGAGTTCTGTGCATAAAGAATTTGGTTACGCAGCCGTTGAAATTATTAACGAGTCAGCATTGTTTAAAGCGATTGAAGATTCAATCAGTGCGAATGGCAATGCGTCATTAGACGTATGGATGAGCCATGGCGATAAAGTATCAGCTATTCCGGCAGGCTTTAAAACGATAGCGCAAACCCCTAGCTGTAAGTACGCAGCGATAGCGAATGAAGAAAAGAACTTCTATGGTGTTCAGTTTCACCCAGAAGTAACTCATACCAAACAAGGTTTGCGTATTTTAGAGCATTTCGTGGTTGATATCTGTCAATGTGAAAAACTTTGGACTTCAGCAACTATCATCGAAGATGCGATTGCTAAAATGAAAGCACAAATCGGCGATGATGAAGTTATTTTAGGTTTGTCAGGTGGTGTTGATTCATCTGTAGTCGCTATGTTATTACATCGCGCTATTGGCGATAAGCTTACCTGTGTATTTGTTGATAATGGTCTTCTTCGTTTAGGCGAAGGTCAGCAAGTAATGGATATGTTTGGTGATCACTTCGGGCTAAATATCATTAAGATAGATGCTGAAGATCGTTTCCTTGATCGTTTAGCCGGTGAAAGTGAGCCAGAAGCCAAGCGTAAAATTATCGGTAATGTCTTTATTGATGTTTTTGAAGAAGAATCGAACAAACTAGATAATGCTAAATGGTTAGCACAAGGGACTATTTACCCTGATGTGATTGAATCTGCAGCGTCTGCAACCGGTAAAGCTCATGTGATTAAATCTCACCATAACGTTGGTGGATTACCTGACTACATGAAACTAGGCTTAGTTGAACCATTACGTGAGTTATTTAAAGATGAAGTGCGTAAAATTGGTTTAGAACTTGGTTTACCGTACGACATGTTATACCGCCATCCGTTCCCAGGACCTGGTTTAGGTGTACGTGTACTTGGCGAAGTGAAGAAAGAGTACTGTGACTTATTACGCCGTGCAGACGCTATCTTTATCGAAGAGTTACACAAACATGATTTATACAAAAAAGTAAGCCAAGCATTTACAGTATTCCTACCGGTACGTTCAGTGGGTGTTATGGGTGATGCCCGTAAGTATGATTGGGTTGTATCATTACGTTGTGTTGAGACCATTGATTTTATGACCGCGCGTTGGTCACATTTGCCATACGATTTCTTAGGTTTAGTGTCTAACCGCATCATT
>CALJHL010000092.1 GCA_938075435.1 uncultured Thalassotalea sp.
GGCATCAGTGCCAAAGATTTAATCTTAGCGATTATTGGTAAAGTCGGTCATGCCGGTGCCACTGGTTATGTGGTTGAATATACTGGACAAGCATTTCGTGATTTGACCATGGAAGAGCGCATGACCGTCTGTAATATGAGCATTGAATTTGGTGCAAAAGCGGGCTTAATCGCACCTGATGAAACGACTTTTGCTTATTTAGCCGATAAAGAAAATGCCCCTAAAGGTGATGTTTGGCAACAAGCGCTTATTGATTGGCAAACATTGAAAACTGATCAGGGTGCCAGCTTCGATAAAACTGTTACCATTGAAGCCAGCGAAATCAAACCACAGGTTACTTGGGGCACTAACCCTGGGCAAGTTGCAGGGATTGATGCCGTCGTACCAGCACCAGCAGACTTTGCCGATCCAATTGAACGTGAATCATGTGTTAACGCCTTAAAATATATGGATTTAGCACCTGGCACTAAAATTACCGATATCGATGTAAATAATGTCTTTATTGGTTCTTGTACCAATTCTCGAATCGAAGATTTACGTATTGCGGCGAAAGTAGTTAAAGGTAAAAAAGTCGCAGCTACCGTTACCGCCATCGTGGTACCGGGCTCTTATCGAGTGAAAAACCAAGCGGAAGCCGAAGGCTTAGATCAAATATTTACCGATGCTGGTTTTCAGTGGCGTTTACCTGGTTGTTCAATGTGTTTAGGCATGAATGACGATAAATTAACAGAAGGCGATCGCTGTGCTTCAACCAGTAATCGTAACTTTGAAGGTCGTCAGGGCCGTGGTAGTAGAACCCATTTGGTTAGCCCTGCGATGGCAGCAGCTGCTGCAATTGCCGGCCACTTTACTGATGTTAATGCGGGAGAATAGCATGGAAAAATTTAATAAACATACCGGCACTGTTGTTGCCTTAGATCGAGCCAACATCGATACCGATCAAATTATCCCAAAACAATTTTTACAAAAAATCACTCGTACTGGCTTTGCCCAACATTTGTTTCATGATTGGCGTTTTTTAGATGATGACGGTTTACAACCAAACCCCGACTTCATCCTTAATGACCCTAAGTATCAAGGCGTTAGTATCTTGTTAGCCAGAGAAAATTTTGGCTGTGGCTCTTCGCGAGAACATGCGCCTTGGGCCATTCAAGAGTACGGTTTTAAAGTGGTGATTGCCGCTAGCTTCGCCGACATTTTTTACGGTAATTGCATTAATATTGGGGTTATACCTGTGATATTAGAAGAAGCGGTTGTTGATGATTTGTTCAAGCAATTTAAGGCTGGCGAATTGACCTTAACGGTAGACTTAGCGGCAATGAAGGTAATAAATGGCAGCAATGAATACTCATTTAACTTAACCCCATTTGAAAAATATTGTTTAGAGAATGGCGTTGATAGCGTTGGTTGGACGTTAGAAGGCAAAGATAAAATAGATACTTTCGAGCAAAACCTACCCGCCTGGCAATAGGCTAAACAAACTAAGGGGCATTTATTGCCCCTTTTTTTGAGCCTGCAACACTAACCAAGTAGACCGTTCCTACCAAGTACCAGTCCCTACCAAGTTGAGAGTGCTTTCATACTAAATCGTTGCCCTTCAAATTGTAGATAAACTTGTTGTGGTAAAATTTTCTCAATCACCACGCCATCGGGGGTAACCGCACCAGTGTAATAATCTTTGCCATTAAGACGCACCCAACTGTCTGCTGGAACCGATGTGTACATATGCAAAGAAAACTGTAATGTCGGTACAGAATCTTGCAGCCATCTTGGCATTTGTGCGATTGACTTAACAACAGATTCGGTTTGCTTTAGTGCATCAGGTTCAGGTTCAGGTTCAGGTTCAGGTTTAACAGGATTATTGCGTTGCTCATTTAATAAGTCATTATTAGTCTCATCGATAGCAGCCTGAAATGCCTCTAATAAATAAGGCGAGACATCACTTAAGCCTTCTTCATTTAAGCTTAATTGCATGGCATCCGGCGTATCAACACTTGCTTGCTCGATTACCACTCCTGAATTACTGGCTAAGCCACGAGCTTTCATTAGTTGTTCAATTTGCAAGGCTAACGCTTGTTGCTTGACAAGATCAGCCGATTGTTTATCTGCTAATTGTTGGGCTAATAAGCGTTGTTGAGTTTGCAAGTATTGGCTTTTTTTAGTCGCTAGCACTTGCTCATTAAATTGCTTTGGGTTATCAAAAAATTGTCCCAAATCAGTTGCGTCAACGCCATAGAATGTTTTTAACGGTTGATCATTGGCAACGCTATCGGTAACCGGCGTTGCTAGCGAATGCACCGTAAAATACTGCTGTTTTATTAGAGTAACACCGCCGCCAGCAACATAACCAAGTAAACCGGCAATGCTAAGCACAGATAATATTGCAAGGTAAGTAAGGACATTATGCTTTCGCTCATGATTAGCATCACTATTGGCATCAGCCTCGGCGTCAATAAAGTGAACTTGAGCGAGACTTTTCTGCTCTTTTCTTAACGCATCTAGGATATAGGACATTAGTGAAGATCTCCGAGATAATTAGCATCGGCATTGGTTAATAACAGCACCGTTGATAAATCGGCGTAGGATTTTATCTCCAAACCAGGTTGTTGTTGAAATTGTTGCAGTTGATTAATTAATAACGGATCAAATGTTTCGACCTGGCGCGTTGCTCGTTGCTGATACTTACTGAGATTATGTTCTAGCCAGCTCAGTAATTCAACTGAGCTATCTTGGTCTATTTTATCAATAAAGCCCGCAGGCGGTCGCCACAATGTTGCCGCACTGCCTTGCCAATTATCGGCAAACCATTCACGGCTCACTTCATAAACAGTCTCGTTTAATAATAACTGCATATTGTTATTTACTGGTCCTAAGTAGGTTGCAAAGAACGCCTGACCTTTGCCATCAATAAAGCGCACAATTCCGGGGTGGTCAAGCGCGATAAAACCGTCACTACTGCCGGCATACCAATAACACTCCAATTGATAATCGCTGGCAACCTCACAAGGTTTACTTTGCCCAGCAATTAACTGTACTTGCCACGCTTTAAAAAGACCGGTAAAGGCGACGTTAAGCTGCCGACTTTGATTGATTAATTGATTCGGTAATTGATTTAATTTTCGCAGCTGTTGCTCGTTGCGCTGCAGTTGCAACGCTTCGGCAATGTTAAGATCTGTTTGTTGTAGTTGATATTGTTGTTGCTCGGCAACATTAAAGCCGAATGTTACCGCTAACACAGTAGCCATCACCATCGCCGCTTGTTTAAAGCGAGGATATTGCCAAAAATGCAGCGGTAAGTGTTCATGTCCTAGCGCTTCGCTGCAAGCCTGTTGGACTATTTTTTTATCAACCACTTTTTGTTCTTGGCCATAAGCGCCAAGTAAAGCCCGGTCACAAAGTAAATTAATTAACCTTGGTACACCATTAGAAAGTTGATGAATTAAGGTAATTGCCCCAGCATTAAACAAGGCCCGTTGGCAGCCGGCGACGGCTAAACGGTGCTGAATATAATGACTTACTTGCGCTTTATTTAATGGCAGTAAATGATAACGAGCAGTGATGCGCTGTGCTAATTGTCGTAAGTCACGACGCTTTAGCAGCTCTTGTAATTCTGGTTGGCCAATTAAAATAACCTGTAATAGTTTTTTAGTATGGGTCTCTAAATTCGTTAATAATCTTAACTGCTCTAGTACTTCCGCTTGTAAATGCTGAGCTTCATCAATAATTAGCAAGGTGTTTTTAGCTTGCTGATGATTGCTTAATAAATAATTTAAAATACTGTCGGTGTAGGTTTTTAAAGTGGCATTATTGTTATCGTATTGAATATGAAATTCATCACAAATAGTGGCTAACAACTCGGCTGCCGACAAGGTTGGATTAAGAATAAAGGCCGCTTCGGTATTGTTCGGTAACTGTTCAAGCAAGCATTTTGACACCGTGGTTTTGCCGGTACCCACTTCGCCGGTTAATAACACAAAGCCACCAGCTTCACCGAGGCCATACGTTAAATGCGCTAAGGCTTCTTTATGGCGTTCGCTCATAAAAAGATAGTGCGGATTTGGCGCTATCGAAAATGGTATTTCAGTTAAACCAAAATACTCTGTATAACCGCTTTGCATAAGGCACTTCTATTAAATATTAAACTCTTGCTCGAAACTAACCTGTCAATGTGCAGATGTCAAAAATTGCCGCTATTTCTAGGGCAATTAATACGATAAACTAAGCTTGTTGAGTTTTTAAACTTAAAAGTACAAATAATACCAAGGATAACAGCTATACAATGCAAATCTTTTTAGTTGGCGGTGCCGTTCGCGATCAACTGCTAAATCGCCCTATCGTTGAACGGGATTATTTAGTGGTTGGCTCAAATGCTGCCGAAATGTTGGCGCTTGGCTATGTTCAAGTAGGCAAAGACTTTCCGGTATTTCTGCACCCGAAAAGCAAAGAAGAGTATGCGCTGGCCCGGACCGAAAGAAAACAAGGGCTTGGTTATACCGGTTTTGTCTGTCACGCCGATGAAAGTGTCAGCATTGAAGATGACTTATTACGCCGCGACCTTACCATTAATGCCATGGCAATGAGCGACGATGGCACTATTATAGACCCGTATAATGGTCAACAAGATTTAAAAGATCGGATATTTAGACACGTATCACCAGCCTTTAGTGAAGATCCATTGCGGGTATTGCGCCTTGCTCGTTTTGCCGCCCGTTATGATGATTTTAACTTTAGTATTGCCCCCGAAACCCTGCAACTCATGAAGTCGATGGTGGCTGCTGGTGAACTAGAAAACTTAACTGCTGATAGGGTCTGGAAGGAATTTTCACGCGCCTTAGCAGAGCCTCACCCTGAAGTATTTATTGATATTTTAAGAACTACCGGTGCCTTAAAAGTGCTTTGGCCAAGCTTAGATATTCTTTGGGGCATTCCAAATCCAGAGCAACATCATGGCGAAATAGATAGCGGTATTCATACCATGATGGTACTAAGCCAAGCGGTTAAATTTAGCGAAGATATTGCGGTTCGATTTGCGGCTCTTTGTCATGATTTAGGCAAAGGTTTAACTGCAAAGCATCGTTGGCCATCGCATCAAGGGCATGAAACATCGGGCTTGTCTTTGGTAGAAGATATTTGTCAAAAATTTAAAGTGCCTAACACCGTTAAACGTATTGCCTTACAAGTATGTGAATTTCATTTACATTGCCATCGGGCGCTGGAATTAAAGCCGAGTACCGTACTAAAAATGTTTAACAAACTCGATGTCTGGCGTAAACCACAAGATTTCGAATTGTTTCTTATTTGCTGTCATGCTGACAGCTCGGGCCGTTTAGGAAAAGAGCTTAGCTTGTACCCACAAGCCGATTATTTGCGTGCCGCGTTAGCAAGCTGTAAACAAATTCAAGTGAAAGAGTTTGTGCAGCAAGGTTTAAAAGGCGAAGCAATTAAAGACGCCCTTAACCAAGCTCGCTTAGTTGCCATTAAACAAGTAAAAGCAAGTTTTAACTAGCAACGGCGCTGATGATACATATAAATAAGACGATTAAGACGGTGATCAGCGTACTGTTTGATTTTTTTACTTTATTCATAACGTTCTCAATTTTATCAGTTTAATTAATTTAATTCGGCTAAACGTTGTTCGATATTTTGCAATAAGGGTGCAAACTTTTTCTTTGCCGCACGTTTATTTAATAAATAGGTACCGACTAAGAGCAACCCTAAACAAGCATAATATTGCACCAGAAAATCGCTAAGATGCGGCACCCCAGATTCATTCACCGTCGCCCCTAGAGTGATTAAAACTATACTGAGCCCTAAAGGCGCGAGATACCACCAAACAATCGATTCTAACAATTGTTTTTGCTGCTTAACCTTTTGTTGCTCTCTTTCTAAAAACGCCTTGATACTGCTAGTTTTAACCGCTGTAACTTTTTTGGCGTTTATTAATTTATAAGGAATATAAATACAGGCAATAATGGCAATCAGGTAACCGCTGGTTTGCATAGTGCCAACGCTATGCCATAAGCCAAAAAACCATACGGGGATTAATAATATCGCGATGGAAATTTCAAGAACATCGCGACGTTTGATTTCTTTATCTATTTTTGTAGTTTGTTGATCAAGCATAGTAATAACCTCAGTTAAATTATCGGGCACTGGCGAGCTGTTGATTGTTTGCTGCCAATCTTGTTTTAGGTCATCAAGTTTCATCATCACTCTCCTATCACTCGCCTATGTAGTTATGTTCAAATTCAATTTTTATCCGCTTTATCCTAGCTCGAACCGCATTGGCACTAATACCCACTACCTCGGCGCAATCATTAGAAGATAAGCCATCTAGGTACATCATCAAAATACTGGCGTCGGTGTCAGTTAACTGGTTCATAAAGTTGTTGAGTATTTCTGCTTGACAGTTTTCTTGTCCCAGCTGGCTTTCGCTTATCGGCTTCATAAACAGCGATTGTTTAATTTCTTTGTGTTTAATTGCTTTACGGACAAAAGTACAAGCGGTATTTAAAGCCACTTTATACACCCAGGTTGCCCGCTCGGCCTGCCCTTTATATGCGGCAAAACTTCGCCAAAGCTGCAACAATATTTCCTGATACATATCTTCGAATTCACCAGGGTGACTATAACGTGAGGCAATATAACGAATACGCCCTTGGTTCGTTAAGATCACTTGTTCAAATTCTTGATGCATCCTTAACCCTGTATGTTTGATGATTTTATTTAGATGTTAAGTTAGTCGTGGTTAATACAACATTGTGTCAAAACGAATAAATATTTTTTGCCCGAGAGGTAAAATAACGATAATTTAGACCGATAATGACTACCTTTGTCGTTTATAATTGCATATATATTAAACAACTCAAATAGCCCCGAATGAATTATGAAATTTTAACCGCGCTGATGGTGTTTGCGTTTGTCTCTTCCATTACACCCGGGCCGAATAATTTAATGTTAATGGCGTCGGGGGCTAACTATGGTTTTAAGAATAGTTTGCCGCATATGTTTGGGGTGGGTATCGGCTTTACCTTAATGGTGGTTCTTGTTGGTTTGGGGATTATTCAACTATTTGATAGTTATCCATTAAGTTATCAAATTTTAAAGGTGTTTAGCGTTGCTTATTTGCTTTATTTGGCGGCTAAAATTGCCTTGTCGACCTCGACAATTGATAATAAATTAGTCAAAGCAAAGCCAATGAGCTTTATGCAAGCGGTGATGTTTCAATGGGTAAATCCTAAAGCTTGGACGATGGCGTTAACGGCAATTAGTGTGTATGCACCGGCAAAGGACTTTACTGCAGTGTTGTTTGTTGCTTTGGTGTTCGGTCTAATTAACTTACCCTGTATTAGTTCTTGGACCTTGTTAGGGCAAAAGATCCAAGGTTTTTTAAATAGCCGTAAACGCTTGCGGGCATTTAACGTGACGATGGCATCATTACTGATTTTATCTTTATATCCAGTATTTTTATAACAATGCTAGCACCTACCCAAAATCAGAACAGTAACCGAAACCAGAAAACTAGCCTAGCACCTCGTTCCTCATACCTAGCACCTCTTTCCCCCTAGCACCTAAATTATAAACCAAATCAAAAATGCGCCAAGCAATAAGCGATAAATAACAAATGGCATCATGCCGACTCGGTTGACTATGATTAAAAAATAATGAATACAGGCATAGGCACTTATAAATGCGATGACGGTACCAAGCAATATGGCCTGCCAATCGACAGTATCAGTGCCGGTTATTAGTTTCATTGTTAAATAGCTGCCCGCCATGGCAATTGCCGGAATAGAAAGTAAAAATGAAAAGCGCGCCGCGGCAACACGAGTTAAACCCAACATTAACCCC
>CALJHL010000093.1 GCA_938075435.1 uncultured Thalassotalea sp.
TGTATCGCTTACTAAAACCCTCTACAAGCTTCTCTTTATGTTGGTAAATTCGTTGAATTAAATTGCTGGTAACACCAATGTATAAAACACTATTTGAAGAGTTGGTTATGATGTAGATGGCTGGTTGTTTCATGATTGAAGATTTCAAATGAAGCAAAAATCTAATGTATAGAGGCACGATATGCTTAAGGAGGTCCCGTGTCTCACTTTTGGCTCGCACAGGATGACGAAGTATTTTTTCTAATTGTAATTATGACTCAGGGCGTGAAATTGCCGTTAAGAGTCACCTTGAAACTAGATGAGATCCCGTTCAAAAGCATAACGGGAAGACGGTGTCTTTTTTCTAGTTTTATCTTGGTACTCAAGTGGCGCTCTGTTACTTGGCAAACATAAACTCTAATGGAATGTGTAAGCGTTTTGCCCACGATTGCTCGCTATGATTTTCTCCGGGAAAAAACTCACTGTGCCACTGATTTTCAGGATATTGCTGTTTTTTAAGTACGTCATCAATCTGTTTTTGCAGTGCTGGGTACATGGCGTCTAAGGTTTGGTCGCCATAGTCGAAATATATTTTATGGGTACTCAGGTTTGGTAAATTCTTGGCGATATAGCTTTTTAAAGCATTGAAAACTAGCTGATCGTCGGTAAATGTGCCTGGCCAGTGAGTCGACATGCAAATCGCCCCCGCAAACTCATTAGGGTACTGCATTAAACCATACCAGGAAATTAATCCGCCCATACTTGACCCTGCCAAATACCGGTGTGCGCCACCGACATTTACCGAATAATTCGATTCTATATAAGGAATAATCTCGCTAACGATAAATTTTAAGTAGTTGTCGGAGTTAACCAGGCTGTTGAAAAGCGGTACGTTTTTGCTTTTTTTAAGTTGATACAATCGCGCTTGGTGTGGTTTCTCGATGCTGGCAAATGGCTGTTGTGGGAAAAATTCGCTATGCCGATTTTCCTTAGCATTGGGGATCGCCACCACAATAAACGGGCGAACTTTGTTTTGTTCGATTAATGTCGCGGCTACTTCATCAACACGCCATTCCTGTTTGTTCCAAGTGGTGTTGGCATCAAAGAGCATGCGGCCATCATGCATATACAATACGTCATACTTTTGTTTGGTTGAATATCCCGGTGGTAACCAGACATCAAGATAACGGGATGCAACCAGTTTTGAATTAAATGGCTTTATCCGCTCAATTTTACCTTGAGAAACCACAGGAATTAGTTCCGAGGCGTTAACTTGCAATGAAAATGCTGCCAATACTAATGTTTTAAATATTATTTTCATCTGTGCCTCTTGTGTTATTTTCTATGTTCTTTTACCTGACTCCAACAAACTGCCGATAGCGTTAGGGCAATGCCGCAGAGGATAAATATTGCGCTTTTGTCATCGGTTTGCGAAATGAACAAGCCAACACCTAAGCTTACCAACAACTGCGGCATCACAACCGAAAGGTTGAATAAGCCCATATACATGCCCATTTTGTTTTGGTCGATTTTTTCCGACATGATGGCAAATACTAAACTGATCACCGACGACCAGCCAATCCCCAGCACAGCCATAAGCAAGTATAGGGTGTATTCAGAACTGCCTATCAGTGCGACAGCAAAATAACCAACCGCCATCGAGGCGATACAAAAGGTATGTACTTTTACCCGGCCCACTTTTTTCGCCAGAGGCTCTAACACCGTTGCTGGTAAAATTGCCGAAACGGCACTGAGTATCAAAAAGCTGATGGCGATAATTTTGCCGAGTTCATCGTCACTAATGTTAGCCATTTTGTCTTGTAAAAATGCAAAGATGAAAACGAACATAGTTTGTATGCCAATCCAGCTAAAAGAATGGGCGGCGAGCAATTTACGAAAGCCGATTAAACCTGCCTCTTGGGCGTTTTTGTTATCCTCTCTGGTATTGATGGTTTGCCAGACAAAGAATAGCGTCAGCAGTGCGCAAATTGCTTCTATGTAGTAATGATTGACTTCAATGCCGCTAAGTTGTCTGGCTATGGCATGGATATCGTAAATGATAAAACCCCAGAGCGGTTTAATGTTGAATAGAATGTCACTAAACGATAACGATTGTTCGACTGCGCTTTCGGTTTGCGCTAACTGTTTTGGTTCGCTGATAAAAAGTGGCGGAAATATCGATAACACTAATACCAATGCCGCGCCAAAGTAGATCAAGACATAGTTGCCCCAAATAGCGCCTATGGCATAGGCTAATACGCCAAAGCTGCCCGAGATGGTTTGCATCCAGGTATAGCCTTTAGTGCGTTCTTCACCTTCTGGTGTGACATCGGCAATAATTGCTCTGGTGGGGTTAAAGCTGATGTTAATGGATAAATCTAAGGTTAAGGCTATGGCAATGGCGACGGCGAGTATGCCTTCAATGCCAAGGCTGGCGGAAACAATATCAATATTGGGCAGCGCCAGTAACATTAAGCCGGCAAGCACACCGCCAATGAGAATAAATGGTCGGCGTCGACCATTCCAAAACCAAACTTTGTCGGAAATGATACCAATGATAACTTGCCCTAAAATTCCAGCAATGGGGCCGGCGGCCCAGACCAAACCCACTTGATGAATGTCTAAGCCGTATTGAGTGGTTAATATCCAGCTAAGCGCCGAAATTTGCACCGACAAGGCAAAGCCCATTGCCGTTGCCGGCAAACTCAATAGCATATAGAAGCGTTTAGTTAAGTTTTGTTGAATGGCTAACATGCTGTGATTCTCTATTTATTGGTTAGGATTCAACTTTAACTGCAATTAAACCGCTTTAATTGTTTCAAAGTAACCTTTCAAAGTGCATATAACAATTGCCTACATACGTATTCAAACCAGAATTAATTGCCAGTAGTCTTAAAAGGGTAATTGCTTAGGGAACCGGCATACCATTTCGAGCTTCTAATAATCGATACCAATCTTCGCGGCTATAATTTAGGCTCAGGGCGGCCTTGGCCTGTTGGATCCTTTCTGGAGTGGTAGAGCCAACTATTGGACAAATCGTAGCAGGGTGTAGTAACAGCCAAGCAAAGGCAATTACCCAAGGTTGACAGCCATAATGTTCAGCTTGACGGGAAAATTCTTGTAAAATTCGAGCTTCATCTGCAGCGCTAAAGGTATTGCCCCATGCTTGGTAAACAACGGTGGCAATGGGGCACCAAGCCATAGGTGTAATGCCCTGTTGTAAACATTGATCTAGGGTACCGTTATTAAAGGCATTAATATTATGAATATTGATTTCAACTTGATTGACCGCCAACTTCTCAGAAGTTGCACTTTGTAACAAGTTAACTTGCGATGGGCTAAAATTACTCACGCCAAAGTGTTTTACCTTGCCTTGGCGCTTTAATTGCTCAAAGGTTTCTGCAACTTCTTGTGGATCAAACAAATAATCGGGGCGATGTAGTAAAAATAAATCTAAAGTTTCAACGTTTAGGCGTTTTAATGAACCCTCAACCTGAGACATTAAATAACCTTTGGAAAAATCATAACGACCCACATCGCCAGCATTTGGACTGTTGGCAAAACGTATACCTGCTTTAGAGGTAATAATTAGCTTTTCTCTTAACTGTGGGCTTTCTTTAATAACCTCGCCAAAAATCGTTTCACAACTGCCGCCACCATAAATGTCGGCGTGATCAAAATGATTATAACCGGCCTCAATAGCCGCCCGAATAGCCGTTTTCCCTTTGCCAATCGCTGCGGCAGAGTTATCACCATTGATGCGCATGCAGCCATAAATTAATCGCGATGAAGGCTGTTCTAAATTTCCAATTTGTATGGTTTTCATTGTTATCCTATTGATGACTTTTTGGCAGGACAATATTCA
The DNA here is from genome assembly GCA_938075435.1 of uncultured Thalassotalea sp. Lineage (GTDB taxonomy): Bacteria > Pseudomonadota > Gammaproteobacteria > Enterobacterales > Alteromonadaceae > Thalassotalea_A. The sequence goes on from CALJHL010000093.1 coordinate 3,845, forward strand.
CCAATAAATGCCTGATGAGAGGGTATTTTACTAGCATGATTAGTAAAGATTGTCTTGAGATCACTTAAGTACTTTTGTACTTGTTGGTCAGTTAATTGATCTGCAATTGGATGATAAGATTCAGGTTTTATGTTTTGCCCTAATAACACTTGCAACCAAGCGGCTTCTGAAAATAAATCATCTTGAGTTCTAAATATCCGCCCCTGGCTTTTGAACAACTCAATTTTGTGTTGCAGCGAATCTGGGATTGGCATGTTTTGGCAGTGTTGCCAAAATTGTGAGTCATTACGCTGTGTTGCTTTGTAATGTAAAATAATAAAGTCGCGTACTTGGATGAATTCTCGATCAGCTTGCATATTGTATTCGTCAATATCGGCTTGATTGAAATTAAGATCTGGGAATAATTTAATTAAGCGCACTATGCTTGATTGAATTAAATGTAAACTGGTTGACTCGAGTGGTTCTAAAAAACCACTCGATAAACCAATCGCTACACAATTTTTGTTCCACAGTTTTTTACGTTTACCTGTGGTGAATTTTATAAATTTAGGCTTAGTTAATAGCTTTCCCTCTACATTCGCCAGTAATGTTGCTAACGCTTGTTCATCGTCAATAAATTTACTGCAATAAACATGACCATTGCCGGTACGATGTTGTAACGGAATTTGCCATTGCCAACCGGCATCATGGGCAATAGAGCGAGTATAAGGTCGAACAATATCGGAATTTTCAGTTTGCACGGCGATAGCGCGATCACAGGGTAAATAGTGGCTCCAATCATCAAAACCGGTTTTAAGTGCCTGTTCAATGAGTAAGCCTTGGAACCCGGAACAATCGATAAATAAATCGCCACAAATTGTTTGCCCGCTTTGTAAGGTAACCGATTCGACAAAGCCATTTTTAGCATTTACTTTAGTAGTCGTTACTTTGCCTTCAATACGCTTAACGCCCAGTTGCTGGCTATAAGTTTTTAAATACGTGGCATAACTGCTGGCATCAAAGTGATATGCATAAGCAATTCCTTGTAAAGGCGTCGCTTCGATTTTCGCCATTTTGATAAATTTATTTTGTTTCGCTGTTTGATAGTTAAAAGAGTAATCCCAAAGGCAAAGGTTGGCATCTTTTTGCTGCTCTTTTAAGAAAAATTGGTGGAATGGGGTTAACCCAATATCGCGGCCGATATTACCAAAGGCATGCATATAACTGTCGCCAAGCTTGCCCCAGTTTTCAAATTGGATCCCTAACTTAAATGTTGCCTGGGTCGTCACCATAAACTGGCTTTCATCAATACCGAGTACATCATTAAATGTTTTAATTGGTGGAATTGTCGCTTCACCAACGCCGATAGTACCAATATCATCTGATTCAATTAAGGTGATTGAGAATTTATCGGTAAATAATTTTGCAAGCATTGCTGCGGTCATCCAGCCTGCTGAGCCGCCACCGACAATTACAACATGATTAATATTATTGCTTGCCATTATTTCGTCCTAAATTATTAATATCATTAACTTTATAACCAAATTTATCGGTTAGGTTAGTACTAAGTATACTCATCATAACCTAATTAACTGAGTATAAACGTTTAATCGCTGCTAAGAAAAAGCCCCTGTGACATCGTCGACAAGGGCTTGGTTTAGTTGGTACCAATTAGAAGGTGTAGTTTGCACCTAACATAAAGTTACGACCGTAAGATTGGTAATCTTTTGGCTTTGAAGCACCATTTTCATAAGTAATAAATGGTTCATCAGTTAAGTTACTCACTTGAAATACCATACTTAATCCGTCTAAAGATTCAATGCCAGATTCTGAGAAATCATAACCAATTTGTGCATCAACCACTAATTCGGCGGCAACCAATTTATTTACACGTTTAAATTCAAAGTTATTAGTTTCACCAATAAAGTCTGAACGGTAACGTGAGCTAATTCGGGCTTGGAAACCACTTTGTTCAAAGTAGAATGTGGCATTTAAGGTTTTCTTCGAAAGACCAGATAAAGCAATCTTGTCACCACCTTTCTGTTCTTGAACTTCAGAGTCGGTAATTGAACCATTGACGATTAATCCAAAGCCACTTAACGAATCCGATATAAGGCTACCCGTTAAAGAAACAGAACCTTCTATACCGCTAATTTCACCACCTTCACCATTAACCGGTGAAGTTACATAACCTTCGTTAAGTGCCGGTGTCGGAGTAACGTTTTCGGCGGCATCTGAGAAGTCGTAAAGAACACTGTCGTCATATACGTAGTTCTCTAAGTCTTTGTAGAAACCAGCAAGTGAAACATATCCGGCATCATCAAAATAAATCTCATAGCTAAGGTCATACTGGTTGGCCAACCAAGGGTCAAGTTGCACATTACCACCAGAGCCACTCCAAGGGCTTTGGGTTAAGTCGGTATTGTCAGCTTTAGAAGCGTCGTAGTTATAACCAACAGAAGCGTTCATTTGATCCATTCTAACTCGGGCTAAGGTACGGGCAGCGCCAAAGCGCAGCATATGATTTTCCATTACTTCTAAGCTTAGGTTAACACTTGGCAATACCTCGGTGTAATCATAGCTATCATGGGTAGGTAGAACTTCAAAACCATTATCCGTAATGATACTGCCTAAGCCATCAGATGACTGGTCAGTATTTACTACTTGCACACCAAAGTTACCCGTTAATGGTAAATTAGCGATTTCGGTATCAATATTTGCTTGGACAAAACCAATCAACACGTCTTCTTGAATCGCCCAAGTGCCTTTAGCCTTACCTTGTTCTCTTTGTTCGAAAGAGTTATAAGCGCCCGATTTGTATAGCGCTAATGAATCATAAGAAACCATTTCGCCCATACCAATAAAATCTAAAGATGTTGGCGATCTAAGAAACTCTTCAGGAATTGCGGTTAAATTTGGGTAGTCTTGCAGAGTTAAATAAAAGCCTTGATCGAGTTTAGACTTTTCACGTTCAGAATACTTTAAGCCAACTTCAACCGAGCTGATCATACCATCGTCAAATGAATATTCGGCACCTAAGCTAATGGCGGTTAATTCATCTTCAACGATTGGCTGGTTAACGAAACCATCTTGACCGTCACCCGGGGTATCTGTACCGTTACCCCAAGTACGGGCAGCACCCAGCATAAATTGCGAGGTATCAGAATAATCTAGAGTCGGGGTAAATGTTGCACCGCGTCCACCATTCATTTCGAAATAAATGCTATCTCGTTCACCGTTGTCATCACCACGACCATTGGTGGCATAAGACTCTAATGAAAAGTCTTCACGGTCTACTTTCGAATAACTAACGTCTGCAGACAAAGCTAAGTTTGGCGTTAGAGTGTATTTTGTATTCCAACCAATGGCGAAAGTTTCTGCATCGCGCGACCAGTAATCATTACGGACGATGGCTTTTACATTTTCGTAAGTGCCAGAGGTTACTAAACCATCTTCAATTACTGGGTCTACTAATGTTGCGCCGCCCCAAGATAATGGTAATTCGATGCCGCGTAATACTTGTTCTTCTTGAAAATCTGAATAGTAGACATCAATCGAAGTATTGAATTTTTCATTCGGTTGATACTCTAAAACCGCCATTACCCCAGTACGAGTTAATTCAGCAGAGCGAACGTAAGGTTTGGCGCCACCAAGTACTTCAGCACCTGGAACTGGACCACCGTCATAGCCCCATGCTTCCCAACGTTCTTCTTGGTTAGGTGAAGACATGTCAGCGATGCCAATGGCAATACCTATGGTGTCGTCGGCAAATTGGTCAATATAAGAGATACTTGCGCGATGGCCAGTATCATCAGAACCAGCATTTAATGCACCTAAGTCATTTTCTTCGTAGCGTAAGCCGACAGAGATTGTGCGTTTACCGTGTGATAAAGGGCGTATTGTTTGCATATCGATGGTACCACCGATAGCTTGCGAGGTAAGGCTGGCATCAGGCGTTTTATAAACAACTACACCACTCATTAATTCCGATGGGTATTGATCAAATTCAACTCCGCGGTTATCACCACTCGTTACTTGCTCTCGTCCATTTAATGTTGTGGTGGTGAAGTCTGGCGCCAGGCCACGAACCGATATTACATTGGCACGGCCGTTTAGACGTTGCGCGGCGATACCAGGTAGGCGAGCAATTGACTCGGCAATTGAAGCGTCAGGTAATTTACCGATATCTTCAGCGCTGATAGCTTCAACAATTGAGCTTGAGGTCATTTTTACCGCTTGCGATTGCGCTAAGCTGCGACGAATGCCGGTTACTTCAATTACTTCTATATCTTCAACAGCGTCTTCGGTTGCTAGTTGTTCCGCCGCAAATGCGGTGGCACTCATTGACATCAAACCACTTGAGATAAGTGCAATTGTCAGTTTATTTGGTTTAAAGTTAATCATTTTTTATTTCCCCAGTTCGTCCTTGTATTATTTGTCTAGCCATCCGAGCCAGTTATCGATTGTGTAAAACGTAACCCACTTTTTTTGGATTGCAATCATGTTAATTACAAATGGTTACAAAGAGAATCACTTGCATACGTATTCATAAAAACAGTCATTTTTTACACAAGGTATTAACATATAGCTTACGATTGCAATATTTTCCATTTATTTCATGCGGTTATGCTTTATTCTTTAAGTTTGTCAGCAGCTGCATAATCGTTGAATACGTATGTAATTGCATATTGGCTGCGCTTAGATCATCCTTGTAAGGAAAAATTTATTTGCTTTAAATTTGTAATAACAGGTTGATATCAATGTTTCAAAAACATCTTTTTAAAATAATTGTGCTGATGGCTCTCGGTGCTTGTTCAGGGCAATATGCAGACGATAAAACTCAGCTTTATAACAATGCTGTGGCGCCGCAAGCGATTAACTCTTCCGGTCATTGGTTAACCGCTAAGCAGTTATTTATTTTTGGTCAAGTAGACCCCAACAAGCGCCATTACTTACAGGCCAATGAATTATCGGCGGCTGGCAACCACCAAAGGTTTTTGTTAGAAAATACAGTGATAAGTGACGAAATTGCAGCTAAGTTTCCGCATCTAGTTAATAACGGCACGGCATTTAAATTAGCAACTGCAGTAACTAACAACCAAATTAAGCAATTATTAAAACAGCGCTTAACCATTATTAGTGCCGACCAAAATGGGCTAATTAGCCGTAGCGTTAATGTCCAAATTGGTAATGTAATTGATGATTTATATGGCGCTAAAGCGGGGCAGATTAAAGATCTCGGCGCTAGCATAAACGCCGATAACACCCAGTTTAAATTGTGGGCGCCCACTGCCCTGAAAGTCGAAGTTTTACTGTTTAATGCCGATAAATCCAGACATCCATTACACACCGTGGCTTTATCAGAAGACCTAAGTTCAGGGTTATGGAGCACTAGCCTAACAGAAAATTTATTTGGCCAATATTATCAATATAAAATCCAAGTGTTTCACCCGAGCAGCTCAAAAATTGAAACCGTTATTACTACAGATCCATACTCATTAAGTTTATCGGTTAATGGTGAGTACTCACAAGTAACCGACTTGAATGACAGTCGTACGCAACCACAAGGTTGGCAACAACAAGCATTTCCGACGGTAGACAGTTTTGAAGACAATATTTTTTATGAATTGCATATTCGCGATTTTAGCGCCAGTGACAGCAAGCTGGACAGTAAGGTTAAAGGCAAATACAAAGCATTTTTAGCTAACGATAGTTTTGCCATGGAGCACTTAAAACAGCTAAAAGCCGCAGGCTTAAATAACATTCATTTATTACCCGCGTTTGATTTTGGAACGGTTAATGAGGAGGCTAAGCAACAACTGAGCTTGCAAGATGATGTCGCTAAACTGTGCGATATATACAGTGAGCATCAGTTATGTTCACAAGCAATTGCTAAACAGACCCGCTTAATTGATTTGCTCAATTCTTATCAGCCGGATAGTGCCCAAGCGCAACAATTAGTCAGTCAATTACGTCCTTATGATGATTACAATTGGGGTTATGATCCATTTCATTATACGGTTCCTGAAGGCAGTTATGCCCAAGACCCAGAAGGCAACGCCCGTATTATTGAATTTCGACAAATGGTGCAACGCTTACATAATTTAGGCTTTCGAGTCATTATGGATGTGGTTTATAACCATACTCATCAGGCCGGTCTGCACAAAAACTCGGTACTCGATAAAATTGTACCTGGCTATTACCAACGTTTAAATCCAATTACCGCAGCCATAGAGCAATCAACCTGTTGCGACAATACCGCAACTGAACGGGTGATGATGGCTAAATTGATGATAGATTCCTTGCTTGTTTGGGCCGGTGATTATCATATTGATGGGTTTCGCTTTGATTTAATGGCGCATCAACCGAAAGCGGTAATGTTAGCGGCAAGGGCAGCAGTATTGGAAGTCGATGCTGATAACTATTTTTATGGAGAAGGTTGGAATTTTGGGGAAGTACAAAATAATCAACGTTTTGTGCAAGCCAGTCAATTAGAATTAGCCGGCAGCGAAATTGGCACCTTTAGTGATCGGCTTCGTGATGCGGTTCGCGGTGGTGGCATGACCGAGGCTGGTGAGCAAATTCGTCGCTTACAAGGTATTGGTAATGGTTTATTTACCGATCCGAATGAATTAAGAACGGGCCAAGATAGCTGGCAAGATTATTTACTGTTGGCTGATCAATTACGGGTTGGCTTGGCGGCAAATTTGGCGACATTTCCTTTAGAAAATAGCCAAGGCCAGCAAGTAACCGGTAAAGACATTCCTTATGGTGACCAGCCTACCGGTTATGCTTTAGATCCCGCCGACACCATTAATTATGTGTCTAAGCATGATAATAAAACCTTGTGGGATAATAATCAATATCGCTTCGATGCAAATTTAACAACCGATGACCGAGTACGCTTACAAACCTTAAGCCTTGCTTATCCTCTATTAGCGCAAGGTATTCCATTTTTACATATGGGCTCAGAGTTGTTGCGCTCTAAATCGTTTTTACGAGACAGCTACGATTATGGCGATTGGTTTAATAAAGTCGATTTTTCTAAGCAAAGCAATAACTACGCTAACGGCTTGCCGCCGGCAGAAAAGGATGAACAAAATTGGTCGGTGATCGGTAAAATTATTGCCGCTAATCAAGGCCGTGATCGAGTCAGTGGCGAGCATATTCAATTTAGCAGTGACCGTTTTATTGAATTAATAAAAATTCGGATGAGTTCAAAGTTATTTCGCTTAACCACAGGTGAGGCAATTAATCATGGCGTGACGTTTTTAAATACTGGCCCTAAACAACAACCGGGCTTGATTGTGATGAGCATTAATGCCGCCGCGGCAGGTATGGCAGACAGCAAATTTAAGCAAATTATTGTGGTATTTAACAGTTCAAAAACAACCCAAACATTCCCATATTTGGGCGCCGAGAATTATCAACTACATGAAGTACAAGCAACTAGCCAAGATAAAATTATTAAACAAAGCAAAGCCGCAAAATCTGGTTTTACGGTTGCTAAGTTTAGCGCTGCAGTTTTTGTAAAAAGCGATATCAACTAACGACTATTGCTGATGAAAATATGATTTACAACAAGGAAACTAAAATGAAATATCCGTTTAGATTAATCGCCATAGCGATGATTTTACTTAGCCCGGCGGTCTTTGCTAAAGAGCTTAGAGTGAGCTCTCCCAATGGTGAAATTACTGTTATTGTCTCCGATGATACTGCCACTCCACAGTACCAAGTTCTGTTTAAGGGGGAGCAAGTAATCGCGGCTTCGCGGTTAGGTATGGTATTTAAGCAAGGACCCTATTTAGACAAGGGATTTACCATTAAAGATAGTATTCGCAATAAGGTTAATGCTAGTTGGCAGCAACCTTGGGGCGAACGTTCGCAGGTTAGCGATCATCATAATGAGTTAGCGGTGACTTTTAGCGCGGCTAGAGCCCAAGTTAATCACTATACAGTGCGAGTCAAAGTATTTGATGATGGTTTAGGTTTTCGCTACGAAGTGCCAACCCAACCGGGCTTAACCGGACCAGTTGAAATTACCAACGAATTAACCGAATTTGCCATCAAAGAATATAAAAATAGTACGGCATTTTGGATCCCATCGCGGGCCTTTAATCGCTATGAATATGTCTATAATACTACGCCACTTGAACAGGTACATATCGCCCATACCCCTTTTACCTTTACTTCGGCATCAGGCGTACATGTCAGTATTCATGAAGCGGCCTTGGTTGATTATGCGGGCATGTCGTTAAATCAACGTCGTCCTGGCGTATTAAAAGCCGATCTGGCGCCTTGGTCTGATGGTATTTTAGTGAAAACCACCGCCGATTTTAAAACGCCATGGCGAACGGTACAAATTAGTAAAGATGCGGTGGGTTTATTAAACTCGAATTTAATATTAAACCTAAATGAAGCCAATAAATTAGGGGATGTGAGCTGGGTTGAACCAGGTAAATATGTTGGTATTTGGTGGGGTATGCATATTAAGGAAACTACTTGGGGTAGTGGTGAAACGCATGGCGCTACCACTGCTGAAGTTAAACGCTATATGGATTTTGCTGCTAAATATGGTTTTAAGGGCGTATTAGTCGAGGGCTGGAATATAGGTTGGGACGGCGATTGGTTTTTTAATGGAGACGTATTTAACTTCAGCAAAGCTTATGATGATTTCGATATTGAAGCTATCAGCCAATATGGTCAGGCTAAAGGCGTTAAGTTAATTGGTCACCATGAAACCTCAGGTAATGTCACTAATTATCGGCAGCAAATGGCCGAGGCTTTTGATTTATACCAAAAACATGGCGTCAGCCAAGTAAAAACTGGCTACGTCGCCGACGGTGGAAATATTAAGCGCATTGATCAACAAGGTAATGCCCGTTTTGAATGGCATGATGGTCAATTTATGGTTAATGAATATTTATATAATATTACTGAAGCCGCGAAACGAAACATTAGTATTAACACCCATGAACCAATAAAAGCGACTGGCTTGCGCCGTACTTATCCTAATTGGATTTCTCGTGAAGGTGCTCGCGGTCAAGAGTTTAACGCTTGGGGTTCACCACCAAACCCGCCAGAGCACACCACTATTTTACCTTTTACTCGGCTGTTGGCTGGGCCAATGGACTTTACTCCGGGAATTTTTGATCTTAGCTTTAACGGCTTAGGTGCCGACAGCAATCGCCCGCAAACAACCCTAGCTAAACAATTAGCGTTATACGTTGTATTGTATAGTCCAATTCAAATGGCTGCCGATTTACCGAGAAATTACCAAGCTAATTTACCGGCATTGCAATTTATTGTCGATGTTCCAACTGATTGGCAAGATTCCAGAGCGTTGGCAGGTGAAATTGGTGAATATGTAGTTTTTGCTCGCCAAGATAAACATTCTGACGACTGGTTTGTTGGTGGTTTGACCGATGAAAAAGCGCGAACTATAACATTTAAGTTAGATTTTTTAGATGCGGATAAAAAATATCAGGCGCAAATATATCGAGATGGTAGTGAAGCTAATTGGATTGATAAACCCTATGAACTCGAAATTGAAAACCTAGAGGTGACCACAGATACATTAACGATACCTATGGCTACCAGTGGCGGTTTTGCCATTCGCTTTCAGCCTCAAAACTAAATTAAAAAAGCACTCACTATAACTAAAAGAATCTAACTATGACTAAACAAAAACCGCAATTATCTTTTTGGCAAATTTGGAATATGTGCTTTGGCTTTTTAGGGATCCAATTTGGCTTCGCTTTACAAAATGGTAATGTCAGTCGGATTTTTCAAACCTTAGGTGCTGAAATAGACGATATTCCGATCCTATGGATTGCAGCGCCATTGACCGGGTTAATTGTGCAGCCGATTATTGGCTATTGGAGTGATAATACCTGGAATAAATTTGGTCGTCGTCGGCCGTTTTTCTTTGCCGGTGCTATTTTAACGACGTTAGCATTGTTTGTTATGCCAAATTCGCCAACACTTTGGATCGCCGCCGGAGCCTTATGGGTATTAGATGCCGCGATTAATATCACCATGGAACCGTTTCGGGCTTTTGTTGGTGATAATTTACCACAAGAGCAACGTACCAGCGGCTTTGCCATGCAAAGTTTCTTTATTGGTATTGGGGCGGTGGTCGCCTCAGCAATGCCTTATATGCTCGCTAATTGGTTTGCTATTAGTAATGTCGCACCCGCCGGCGAAATTGCCGACTCGGTAAAGTATTCGTTTTATTTTGGTGGATTGGTTTTACTCGTATCGGTGATGTGGACCGTGTATTCATCGAAAGAATATAGCCCGCAACAGTTAGCAGAGTTTGACGAGTCTGAACATAATGCCGCTGACAGTGAGCTGAATATTGCCAACCAAGCTCAGGTTAATTATCAAAAGCAGGGTGTTAGGTATTTAGCCTTAGGGGTAGTAAGCACCTTGGCGATTTATTATTTTGCCTTGGATAAACAGTTGTACATTTTATCCATTGGTTCGATTGCCTTTGCGCTGATTCAATTTGTTGTCGCCAAAATGCAAACATCATTGAATACTGACAATGGCTTTTATGAAGTTATTGACGATTTGTATCACATGCCAACAACCATGAAAAAATTAGCGGTTACCCAATTTTTCTCCTGGTTTGGTTTATTTGCGATGTGGATTTATTCTACCTCAGCGGTAACCAGTTTTCATTTTGGCTCAAGTGACCCTACTTCCAGTGCCTACAATGCTGGAGCTGATTGGGTTGGGGTATTATTTGCAGCGTATAACGGTTTTGCGGCTTTAGCGGCTTTTCTTATTCCGGTATTGGCGGCTAAATATTCACGGCAATGGGCCCACTTTATATGTTTAAGTTGTGGTGCGGCAGGTTTAATTTCAATGGCGTTTATTGAAAATCCAACGCTATTATTAGTCTCTATGGTCGGGGTAGGCATTGCCTGGGCGGCAATATTATCAATTCCTTACTCATTGTTGTCTAGTTCGTTGCCAACCAAGAAAATGGGGGTTTATATGGGGATTTTTAATTTCTTTATCGTCTTACCGCAATTATTGGCCGCCAGTGTCTTAGGGTTATTTGTGCGCGAGGTTTTCGCCGGCCAAAGTTTATATGCTCTAGTGCTAGGGGGAGTATTTATGCTGATCGCCGCATTTTCGGTCTTAAGGGTAAAAGATTAGGTATAATTTGCTTATCTTCGCAGGGCTATATTGCCAGTCTTAAGCTTAAAGTTCGAGCTTAAGACGGCTAATAAATCATCGACAAATTTATTCGCTATACTTTATCGACATCTTGCGTTAATATTTTTTTAACCTTAAATAACACAGACATTATTAGTGAAAGCGACTTCTTTTGATATTGCCTATCGAGCAGGTGTTTCTCAATCTACGGTTTCGCGGGCATTAAGAAATAGCCCTCTCGTAAATGAAGAAACCCGGTTAAAAATTCAAGCCATTGCTAAAGAATTAAACTATAAGGTTGATAAAAACGCCCGAAATTTACGCTCCCAGCAAAGTCATACTATTGCGCTATTATTGTTTGAAGATCCAAGCATTCATGATGCGCAAATTAATCCGTTTTTTCTGTCTATGCTCGGCAGTATTACCAAGGCTTGTTCATTGCAAGGCTACGATTTATTAGTCTCTTTCCAGGAGATGGATACCGACTGGCACGCTGAGTTTGAAGATACTAACAAAGCCGATGGCATTATTTTATTAGGCTACGGTGATTATGTGCACTACAAAGATAAACTTGTGCACTTAAATGCCCAGGGCACCCACTTTGTCCGTTGGGGGGCAGAAGTAAAAGACATGGCGGTTACCACCATAGGTTGTGATAACTTAAATGGCGGCTTTCAAATCACCAAACATTTACTCGATAACGGTCATCGCCAATGTGCTTTTATTGGTACTGCTTCACGACGTGCACCAGAATTTAATGACCGCTATCGCGGCCATTGTCAGGCTTTGGAAAATGCCCATATTGCCATTAACGGTGATTTGCAAATTGAGGCATTACCTACCGAAGAGGCGGGTTATAATGCGACTAAAGAATTACTAAGCCGTAATGTTAAATTTGACAGCTTATTCGGTGCTTGTGATTTAATTGCCATAGGTGCGATGCGGGCTCTACAAGAGCAAGGGCTAAGTATTCCTGAAGATGTCGCTGTTGCCGGTTTTGATGATATTCCATTGGCAAATTTTACTAGTCCAGCGTTAACTACCGCTAAGCAAGACACGTTTTTAGCGGGGCAATTATTAGTGGAAACCTTACTCAAACAAATTGCTGGTGAAAAGCCGGTCACCTTATTAATGCCAACTAAAATTATTACTCGACAATCATCTGGCGCCACAGTTTAACTAACCTTACCAAATTTTTGTTGCCGAGCCATACAAGCTACTGCTAAGTTAAGTATTCATATACTTAACTTAGTGGTAGCAATGAACAAACTCGGTCATAACTATTTTATCTATTTGCTCGCTTTTACCAGTGGCTTTTCTATTATGGGGGTAGAGCTACTTGGTGGCCGAATTTTAGCGCCGTATTTCGGCTCGAGTGTGCACGTTTGGGGCAGCATAATTACCGTGTTTATGTTGTCATTATCACTGGGCTATTTATTGGGTGGTAGACTGACCCTAAAGCAACCTTCCGTTAGCCGTTATGGCACCATCTTTGTTTTTGCTGGCTTGACGCTACTGCCACTGGCCTACTACGCTACACCTATTCTTGAGTTTGTATTCACCCATATCGAAGACAGTCGTTATGGCTCACTTTTAGCTTCTATGGCACTATTTTTTATTCCTACCGTCATTCTCGGGATGATCTCCCCTTATTCGGTGCGGTTATTGGTTACCAATCAAGCACAAAGTGGCCATGTTGCCGGGTTATTATATTTTGTTTCTACCTTGGGCAGTGCGATTGGCACCTTAATGACCTCTTTTTATTTGGTGTTGTGGTTTGAAGTTAACACCATTATTTTTAGCTTTTGTCTATTATTAACGATTTTGGGTGGCTTAGCGCTGTTGCTCGATAAATTGGAGTCTCGCTATGAGCAAGTTCAAAATCAGCGCTAAATGTATCATAGTATTGGTTTGCTGGTGCTTCAGTCAGGTGTCGATGGCGCAAGTTATTAAGGAAGAGCGTTCTTTGTATCGCAATATTTTTGTCGAAGATATCGGTGATAGCCGCTGTTTAAAGTTCTCGGTTAAACGCAAAAATAGCAGTCAATCTTGCATTTATAAATCAGCACCGCATAAATTAGTCTTTACCTATACCAAATTTGTGATGTCGGCGTTAATGTTTAATGCCCAACCGGAAAAAGTGCTGATCATTGGTCTGGGGGGGGGCACCTTATCAAATAATTTATTACAACTGTATCCTGACATTCATATTGATAATGTTGAGATTGACCCGGCGGTGGTTAAAGTTGCGAGTGATTATTTTGACTTTAAAGAAAATGATAAGGTGGTTACCTATATTCAAGATGGTCGTATTTTTATTAAGCGCGCCCTACTCAAAAAAAGCCAATACGATTTAATTATTCTGGATGCCTTTAATGGTGAATATATCCCAGAGCATTTATTGACCAAAGAATTTTTAGAAGAAACCCAAGGACTGTTAAGTGAGAGGGGCATTTTAGTGTCAAACACCTTTTCGACCAGCAGGCTTTACCATCATGAGTCTGCCACCTATCATGCTGTTTTTGGTGATTTTTATAGTATTAAAGACCTGCAAAGCAGTGGTAATAGAGTGATTGTTGCCGCTAAAAACCTGCCGAGTATCGACAGTTTGCAAGTGCAAATTGAATCGTTAAAGCAACCGTTATCGCAGTTTGATATTGAGCTTGAAAAAATAATCGGTTTTGTACAGCTAGAAAAAAATAGCCCGAGTGAGTATCGAGTGTTAACGGATCAATACTCACCGGCTAATTTACTTTAAATAACAGCTCAACCAGTAAGCTTCTGGCTATTGCTTAACCAATTGCGCTGCATGCAATAATAATTCCGGTGCTAAGCGTACTTTGTAATTGGGATTAACGTATTGAAAGTGCACTAGTCCTTGGCTATCAATCACATAAATAGCGGGTGCTGGCAGAACTAAACGTGGTTCGCCAGCCGCATTTTTTTGTAAGGGATTTTGTAACTTCATTTTTGCCAAATAGCGACTGGTTACCTCGGCAGAAGAATAAAACGCTAGGCCAAAGGCTTGGCTTACTTGTGAGTTATAATCAGATAATAATTTATAACTAAGCTTGGCTTTAGTAATGCTTTTTTGTAAATCGCTAACCGAATCGGTTGAAATACCCACCAACTGAAAGCCAAGAGCTTTTAACTTGTGCTCTATTGCCTGTAATTGGCCCATTTGAACATTACAAAACGGGCACCAACCACCTCGATAAAAAAACAAAATCGTTGGTTGGTTATTTAAAAACTTGGTTAAAGGTAATATGTCGCCTTGTATTGTGGTGACGTCAACCGCAGGCAGTTGTTGACCCACTAATAATGGCGCTACTAAACCGGCACTTTCGGCGATGTGTTTACCTTCTATTTTAGACTGGCTGGCATTGGCTGAAATACTAAAACTGCACAGCATTAGACTGATGATAATGATTGTTTTTTTCACGACGTTTTCTCATATTAATTTTGTTATACCTATTAGACCGCGAATTGAACATTTTATTGCGTTAAATCAAATTTTTATTAATCAAACCAAAATACAAATGAGAATTGTTTGCATTTAGGGTTGGCGTGCATTAAACTTGTCGGCAATAACAAAACTTAACCATTTACATATTCTGGGGATCTTATGAAGCGCACATTAATCGCTACTGCACTATTGGGCTTGTTTGCTAGCCAAACAACGTTTGCTGCTGAAGCGACAACTAACAATGAAACAGCTGAATTACGCGAAATTATTAAAAAACAAAATGACGTGTTAAAAGACTTAGAGCGTCGCTTAGACGAAACTGAACAACGTGTTGAAGTAACTGCTGATGCCGTTGAAAATGCCGAAACAGCCAATAATGGCGTTAGCATTGGTGGTTATGGTGAATTGCATTACAACAACCTAACTGATAATGACAACAACACCGATAAAAAAGAAGTAGATTTTCATCGCTTCGTATTGTTCTTTGGTAAAGAGTTTAATTCTACTACCCGTTTCTTCTCGGAATTTGAATTAGAGCATGCTTTATCTGGTGACGGTAAAGAAGGCGAAGTTGAATTAGAGCAAGCCTATATCGAACATGACATTTCTGATATTGTTACTACACAAATTGGTGTGTTTCTAGTGCCAGTAGGCTTAATTAATGAAACTCATGAGCCACCAACTTTTTATGGTGTAGAGCGTAACCCAGTAGAAAAAAATATCTTGCCTGCAACATGGTGGGAAGCTGGGGTAAACTTTAACTTTAAACCAACGGCTGGGGTATCAATTGATACGGCAATGCACTCTGGTTTAGATATTAGTAGCAAAGGTAGTTATAAGCCTCGTGATGGCCGTCAAAAAGTATCAAAAGCCGCGGCTGAAGATTTCGCTTTCACTGGCCGAGTAAAATATACCGCGATTCCGGGATTAGAATTAGCGGCCTCGGTACAATTTCAACAAGATATTACCCAAGGCGGCATGTTAGATGATGGTACTGTAGTTGATGAAGCATCGGCTACATTATTAACTGCCCATGCGGTTTATCAAATTGAGAAGTTTACGGTGAAAGCACTTTACGCCACTTGGGATATCGATGGTGATGAAGCTGCGGAAATGGGTCGCGATGAGCAAACCGGTTACTATATTGAACCAGCGTATCGTTTTAACGATGAAATTGGTGTATTTGCCCGTTACAATGCTTGGGATAATAACGCCGGTAACAGCGATGATAGTGAAGTTGAGCAAGTTAACCTTGGTATAAACTATTACTTACACGAAGACGTAGTATTGAAGTTTGATTACGAGTCACAAACTGGTGCTAAAGACATTGATGGCTTTAATATCGGCCTAGGTTATCAGTTCTAATTAGCTGATATAGTCTGTGGTTAAGTAAAAAGTGAACTGTTCATTAACCGATGAGCCGTTCACTTTTTTGCAATTATTATTATCATCCGATAACAGCATGATGAGTGAGAATTAATTTGAGATTATTAGTGCTAATTTGTTGCTTGCTATTTACCAACAAGCTGTTGGCTGAACAAGTATATCAATCAACTACAAATTTTGTTCGTCATGCTTTTGCTGGCGAGTTACCTCAAGCAAAAACCTTATGGCTAAATAAAGCTCAAAAAACTACAATAGCGGATATTTTACAACACAAATACCATCGCTTACGTATTCGTTATTGGCTACAAGGCGATGCCAGCGTTTGGGTGTTAGACGAAATTGGCAAAGAATCGCCTATTACGGTCGGTTTGCATGTCAAAGCGCAACGGTTGCAGCAAGTCAAAGTATTAGTGTATCGGGAAAGTCGTGGTGATGAAGTGAAAGCCGACTTTTTTACTGATCAGTTTATTGATGCGCAACTTAGCAAAGATCTGCAATTAGATACCCATATTGATGGCATAACCGGAGCCACTTTATCGGTACGGGCTTTAACTAAACTGGCGCGAATGGCACTTTGGTTAGATCAGCAAGTGGCGGTAACATCAGAACAATAAACCCCTTAACATGAGTCAGAATTGAAGGTTATGGTTAAAAAAGGCAAACGCAAAATTCACGTACGATTAATTAAACATTTACGTGAAACCCATCGACAATTAGGGATCGCCTTGGCGTTTTTTACTATCTTTTTAGCCGTCACCGGGATGTTAATTAATCATGGTCATAGTTTAAAATTCGATCACACTAAAGTTGAAGCCAGTTGGCTGCTTGATCATTACAATATTGAAGCTCCGGATAACATCCAAAAATTCTTGTTAGGCCAAAATGCCGAGCCTTTATTTGCGGTTGGCGATCAGGTGTGGTTGTCACAACAGTTATTATTTACCAGCGAAACGGCGATTAAAAGTGCCGGTCTCTGGCAACAATTTATCGTTATCGCCAGTGCCGGATCCTTGCATATTTACCAAGAGAATGGTGAGTTAGTCGATGTATTAGAACAACTTGCTGGCGTACCTAGTGCGATTCAACAACTTGCTATAGTCAATGACGACGTTTATCTACAAAGTCATAATGGCTTATACGTAAGTCGCGATCAACTTGAGTCATTTCAACCAATAGCGATAGCGCCAGTCGAGCAAATATCGCCATCAGCTTGGCTAAAACCGGTAACCGTTTCTAAGCCTGAGCAGGCTCAATACCAACATTATTACCGGTCGCAAATTTTGAACTGGGAACGGGTGCTGCTTGATATTCACAGCGGCCGTTTTTTTTCAGGAATGGGGGTGCTGTTTATGGACTTAGTGGCAATATTTTTAATTATTCTCAGTTTATCCGGCGTTTATATGTGGGTGCGTCAAGCTCGAGCCCGACATTAAATTAACCCTAAGCCAGTCAATGGCTTATTTAGTCTTACCGATATAATCAAAGTTTGTTAATTTGTAAACTATTGCAATAAATACAAAAAACCATATTACTTTTAGAGTAGAATTACCTTAAAGAAACTTTTTAAGGACTTTGGCATGGGAGCCATATCTTCCAGTATTATTTTCCTGGCTGCTGCGGTTATTGCGGTACCAATTTTTATTCGCTTTAAGTTGGGGGCTATTCTTGGTTACTTGGTGGCTGGCGTCATTATCGGGCCATCAGTTCTGGCGTTAATTAACGACCCTGATCAAATTTTGCATTTTGCCGAACTCGGCGTGGTATTTTTATTATTTATTATTGGCTTAGAGTTAGAGCCTGAGAAATTATTGCGGATGCGCAATAATATTTTTCTGATCGGTGGTGGCCAATTGCTACTTACCAGTTTGGCAATTTTCGGCTTAATGCTGTTATTAGACTTTGACTGGAAAGTCGCGCTCATAATCGGTTTAGGTTTAGCACTATCTTCAACCGCCTTCGCCATTGCTTTAATGACCGAAAAGCGGGTATTGAACACCCCTCTTGGTCAAAAAGGCTTTTCTATCTTGCTTATGCAAGATTTAGCCGTTATTCCCATTTTATTATTACTCAGTGCCTTAGCCGGCACTGAAAATGTTAATGCCCCAGCTTGGTGGGTTACTTTGCTAGCGGTGCTGGCAGTATTAGTGTCAGGACGATTCTTAATAAACCCGCTATTACGCATTACTTCCCACTATGGCAGCTCCGAAGTAATGACGGCTGCGGCGTTATTAATTGTTATCGCCACCGCCGAATTAATGCAATTCGCCGGTTTATCGATGGGCTTAGGGGCGTTTTTAGCCGGTATTTTATTGGCCAATTCCAGTTTTAGACATCAATTGGATGTTGAAATCGCGCCATTTAAAGGTTTACTGTTAGGTCTGTTTTTTATCGCGGTTGGGATGAAGCTAGATTTAATGTTGTTGATTGAGGAACCGCTGTTGATTATCGGCGCAAGTATTTTACTTGTAACGGTAAAGGCTTGTATTATCAGTGTGTTACTTGCATTTAAAAATTCTGAAAATTCCTCACCAATAAAAGTTTCGCTGATGTTGGCGCAAGGTGGTGAATTTGCCTTCGTTATTTTTTCGCTAGCGGTTAAGGATGGTTTATTTAGCGTTGAACTTAGCAATCAACTTATCTTGATTGTTGGCATGTCGATGGCATTAACTTCACCATTACTGATTTTACATGATATGTTACAAAAGCGTAAATTAGTCGCACCACAATACGACACTGAATCTGATGTCAAAGAGCCGCAAGTGGTTATCGCTGGCTTTGGTCGCTTTGGGCAAATTACCGGCCGGATCTTAACGGCTAATCATATTCCCTTTACTGCGTTAGACAATAATGCTGAACATATTGAGTTTGTTAAGAAATTTGGCAATAAAATATTTTTTGGCGACGCCACCAATTTGAAATTATTGAAAGCGGCAGGAGTGTCACACGCAAAAATTATGTTTATTGCCGCCGACTCCGATAAACATGGTTTTGATATTGCGAAAACAGTTATGGCACATTACCCTCACATTAAAATAATTGCTCGCGCCAAAAGCCGGTTAAGTGTGCTTAAATATCGAGACATTGGCATATACAGCAGTGTCCGTGAAATGTTTGATGGTAGCTTATCTGCCGCGAAATTGGTGTTGCAAGAATATGGTTTTGATGAGGCTCGCGCCGAGCATATGGTCAAAGTCTTCCAGCACCATGATGAAGAGTTATTGGATAAATCTCATGGTGTTGATGAAAAATTTGACCTGCAAAGGGTGATTAAAATAAGCAATCAGGGCCGAGCAGAGCTAGAGTCCTTGTTTAAGCATGATTTGGAAGATTGATCGGCGCCATTATGGAAAAAATATTGATCAGTAGCTGTTTGCTCGGTAATAAGGTTCGTTATGATGGCCAGAGTAAAGCTTTACAGCACTTGCAGTTATCGACTTGGCAACAACAAGGTCGACTGGTTTTAATTTGCCCAGAAATTGCCGGAGGATTAGCGGTGCCTCGCGCCAAAGCGGAACAAAAAGATGGCCAAGTTATTACCGAACAAGGTGAAGATGTTACGGCTAATTTTATGGAAGGTGCAGCCATGGCATTAGCATTATGCGAACAATATAATATCCGCTATGCTTTACTAAAAGAATTTAGCCCTTCCTGTGCAGCCATGCAGATTTATGATGGTAACTTTAACGGGACTAAAATAATCGGCATGGGGACAACTGCAAAGCTGCTAGTTGAGCACGGCATTGAAGTATTTAGTGAGTTAACGATTGAACAATTAATCAGCAAACTGAAAATTAGTGGGCAATAAAATTTTAATGCCAGCAATGGTAAATTTATTTGGAAAATTTGATGTACAAAAATATATGCAAAAGTTTGGTACTACTGGTGTTGATTACTTCCTGCGCCCAGCAAGCGGTTGAACAAGTAATAACTGCCGATCAGCAATTATTACAAATTATTAATGATGAGAAAGTTTACCAAGACAGTCTTAACCCTTTTATTGCCGCCAATAATCAACTTTATTATGATGCATCGCCACAAGCATTAGCGGCTAATAATCTGCAAATGCGTGCCTTGTATCAAGGTTTGCAAAATATTGAAAAACAAAAATTATCGCAAGCCAACCTTATAAATTGGACGATTTTGAGCTATAAACTTAAAAATAGTCTCGATTCATATGACAATTTTGATCATTATATTCCATTAACGGCGGAGGCTGGTTTTCATGCCTATATTACTTTTATTGCCTCGCGCTCACCGTTTGAAAATGTCGCCGATTATGAACTGTATTTACAACGTTTAGCCGCCCTTGATGTGTATTTTGAACAGCAAACTTATTGGCTAAACAAAGGCTTAGAAACCGGAATAACGCAACCGAAAGTGGTGTTAACTGGTTTTGAAGATAGTATCAGTGCATTTATTGTTGATGATGCTAGCACCAGTGACTTTTACCAGCCATTTAAACAAATGCCAAACCATATTAGTGCCGAGCAACAGCTAAGTTTACGCACTAAAGCGCAAGCGGTTATTTTGGAAAAAATTAACCCTATGTATCAACGCTTTTATGATTTTATGGTAAACACCTATATTCCCAACGCCAGAGAAACCATTGCAGCTAAAGATTTACCTAATGGCAGCGATTTTTATCAAAACCGTATTGAGCATTACACCACCTTAACAATGACGAGTGAGCAAATACATCAGATTGGCTTAACTGAAGTGGCAAGAATTCGTGGCCAAATGAAAGATATTATCGAGCAGGTTGGTTTTAAAGGTAGCTTTAGCGAATTTGTCCATTTTTTACGTACCGATCCGCAATTTTACGCGACCTCTGCCGAGCAATTATTAAAAGAAGCGTCCTTTATCGCTAAAAAAATGGATGCTAAGTTACCATCGTTATTTAAAACCTTACCAAGAACACCTTATGGAGTTATAGAAGTACCTGCCAGTATAGCGCCTAAATATACTACTGGTCGATACTCAGGCCCAAATCGAGATGATCAACCTGGTAACTATTGGGTTAATACTTATGCGTTAGATCGCCGACCCCTGTATGTTTTAGAAGCATTAACGTTACATGAGGCTGTGCCCGGTCATCATTTACAAGGCAGCATTGCCAGAGAAATGGAAAATGTCCCTGAGTTTCGTAAGCAAACCTATATTTCAGCTTTTGGTGAAGGGTGGGGACTCTACTCTGAGTTCTTAGGAGTTGAAGCGGGCTTTTACCAAGACCCGTATTCTGACTTTGGTCGCCTTACCTATGAAATGTGGCGTGCGGTGCGATTAGTCGTTGATACAGGCATGCACACTAAAGGCTGGAGCCGTCAACGAGCAATGGATTACTTAGCCAATAATTCGGCTTTATCCTTACATAATGTCCAAACTGAAATTGACCGTTATATTTCGTGGCCAGCGCAGGCGCTATCTTATAAATTGGGTGAAATCACCATTAAACGCTTAAGAATTGAAGCTGAGCAAGCCCTTGGTGAGCATTTTGATTTACGAGATTTTCATGATCAAATATTAAAAAATGGTTCAATACCATTGTCTTTACTGGAAACGTTTATCCACCAATATATTGAGACCGAGCAGCAAAAATTGACTAGTGATAATTAGCCTACAATAATTTTACTGCCGCTAAGCAAGGACGCTTTATGCGGCAAGTTTAAATCGCTTTGTTGTTGCTAATGACAAGGCTAAAATCCTCAAACTGCTGAGAAATATAGGTCAACAGACTATAAATAAACAGTGCGATACCGAACATTTCAGCTGTTTCCTCAATAGTGTAATAAACCGCATAAATTAAATTATGGCTGCCAAATAACTCTGCATGCCGACCGCCTAATAATTCCAAGCCGATTGCACTGCATACAAAAATAGCCGCAAGGGCAGCCCATAAAACCCAAGGGCTTGCCTGTTTTTTTATGGGTAAATGCGATTAACAGTAATAACAGACTTGTGGTTGTTAGTAACATCGATGAAAACAGGGTTGGAATGTTTTGTTCGGTATCGAAGTTAAATAGTTATACCAAGCCATATATATAATCATGTTGAAATAAAACCTTGAGACAATGCCTAATATATTGGCCGCTAACAGCAATAGATAATCGCTATCAGCCGGTTAAACACTGTCTTTGGATATAGCGCCATAGGTCATCAAACTCCAATCGTCTATTTATTTTAATGAACTGCGTTGTTATCTCGATTGTTCTAAATTTTAGACATAGTTCATTGATCTGTCCAAGCCAGGGTTAGATAGAGGGTTAAATGGTAGATTTTATAAGGATGAAAAAAGAAGACAAGGCACGCAAAGCAAACTTTTGAGGAGAAAAGCTAATCAAGATAAGCCCCCGCTATATCTTAGTCGGCAGTTCCGCCATCGTTGATATTTCAAACTGCAAAATATCTTTAGACCGGTAACTTTGCGTCCCTGACTTTCGCCAGGTTTGCCTTGGACGAGCTAAGTAGCTCTAACTGATGAGTATAACCAAAAATTTGATACTGTAAATTTTTTCTGTAAATTTATTGACCAAATCACTCAAAAACGCGACAAATAGCCGTTTTTAGCTATTTATAGCAACAAGATTACCTTATTATAATGACCATATTATCCGGCTAATAAGAAAAATAATGAGTAAAGTCTTAACTGAATTACTTGGGCTGTTACAACTTGAACGACTAAATGACAATTTATTTGTCGGTCAGAGCCAAGATTTAGGCTTTCCGGCGGTATTTGGTGGGCAAGTGATCGGCCAGGCACTCTCTGCTGCCCAGCAAACCCTGCCCGCCGAACGGGAATTACATTCGTTTCATTGCTATTTCTTGCGCCCTGGCGATGCCACTAAAGCAATTACTTATTTAGTGGCCATTACTCGTGATGGTCGCAGTGTTAGTACCCGCGCCGTGCAGGCGATGCAAAACGGTAAGACCATTTTTAATTTAATGGCCTCATTTCAAATTGCCTGTCCGGGTTTTGAGCATCAAGATGTAATGCCTGAGGTAGCCGGCCCAGATGGCTTAGCGACGACGTGGGAACTACAATTACAGCATAAAGATAAAATACCGAAAGAATTGCATGATACTATTTTTGCCGAGCGACCTATCGAATTTCGACCGGTTAAAGAATATGATTGGTTACACCCACAAAAATCATCCCCACAAAATCATGTGTGGATGCGCGCGAAAGGTAATATGCCGGTGGATCCGGGTATCAATAAATATTTGTTAGGCTATGCCTCCGATTATAATTTTTTACCTACCGCAGTTCATCCGCACGGCAAAAGTGTTTGGTCGAAAAATTTTCAAATAGCGACAATCGATCATGCCATGTGGTTTCATCGGCCATTTAATTTTAATGATTGGTTGTTATATGATATTGATAGTCCATCGGCCAGTGGTGGTCGAGGCTTGGTTCGAGGTAAAATTTTTAATCAAGCTGGCGAATTAGTCGCATCGACTGCCCAGGAAGGCATGATCAGACAACGCTGATCATGCTGAGGAAATACTTGTTTCATCTGAGGTTATTTAGTGCCAATATTTTGCCAGTCATAACCGCTGGGAGTTTGAAAGATACGAAGTTCGAATAACGGCGCAATCGATAATAAGTGATCAAAAACATCGGCTTGAATCGCTTCGTAATTAATCCAATTGATATCATTACTAAAAAAATACAACTCTAAAGGTACGCCTTTATCTGTGGCCGCTAATTGCCTTACCATGCAGGTCATTTTGTCATGAACTTTGGGGTGATTTTCTAAATAAGCACTGATGTAGGCGCGAAAGGTACCAATATTGGTAAGTTGGCGAATGTTAATGTCATCGCTAGCGGTTAGACCCTTTTGCTCGTTATCAGCGAGCAGTTCTTGTTGTTTTTGCGCTAAATAATCTTTTAATAAATGCAAATGTTGTAATTTAGCTAATAATTTCTGGTCACAAAAATGGATACTGGCTAAATCGATGACGACACTGCGTTTAATTCGACGGCCACCTGAGTTGGACATGCCCCGCCAGTTTTTAAATGATTCGCTGATCAGCGCATAGGTTGGCACAGTGGTTAGGGTGTTATCCCAATTTTTAATTTTTACGGTATTCAAAGCAATTTCAATTACATCGCCATCGGCGCCGTACTGAGGCATTGAAATCCAGTCACCTGGCGCCAGCATTTTATTGGCGGATATTTGAATACTTGCCACTAAGCCTTTGATGGTATCTTGAAAAACTAATAACAACACCGCAGTTAAAGCACCAATACCACTGAGTAAATAAATGGCTGAACGATCAATAATAATGGATATAGCTAAAATAGTTGCGACTAAATAGATGGCCAGTTTTAATAACTGGATGGTGGCATTCAGGGGCAAGTAGCGCTCTTTACTCGATTCTTGAAACGCCGAATTGGCGACGTTTAAAATAGCACTTAAGCAGCGGGCAATTTGTAGGGCAAGAATGACTTTGGCTATCACCGTCAGGGTTTGTACTAACAGCGGATTTTCACTAATAAATATTGGCATTAACGCCAATAATAATATTGCCGGAACTAACCATGCGAGTCGGGCGAAAACGTTATGGGAAAGCAATAAATCATCAAACTTATTATTGCTGCGTGATACCAGCTTATGGACTGTAGTTAACAGCAGATTTTTAGAGATATAAAAACTTAACCAACAAATGCTGAGTAATATTGTTAAACCAATAATCGCCGAAACGGGTTGAATATAATTGCCACTTAAACCGTATTCAGTAAGCCAAGTTTGCATTAATTGAGACATAAATTTACCTGTCACTTTTTGTTGTTTTAAATAGCATAGCACTTACACCAATTTGATTGAATTGCTATTACAATATAACCAATTGAAATACTTCTCTATACTTATATTTATTGGTACTTTTTAGGAATAGTTACCAATTTTACTAATTGCTCTAATTTATGACAAAATGATAGTTGCATATTTGCTAAAATTAGGTTGTTCTAGGGCCTGAGAATTAGTCATTGGCATCAAAAATCTAGGTAAAGTAATGGATTTTAAACGAGTAGTAATAAAAGTAGGTAGTGCCTTAGTGGCTCCAGATGGTAAAGGTTGCAGTGGTAAATACCTGTTATCTATTGCACGTTTTATCAGCCACTGTCAAAGTCAGAATAAAGAAGTCATTTTAGTGTCTTCTGGTAGTGTTGCTGCTGGTCGAAAATTAATTGCCCATGGTTCGCCGAATCCTTCGATTGCCAGTAAGCAGGCAATGGCGGCGGTTGGGCAAATGCAAATGATGGCCAATTGGCAACGTTTTTTTGATTTCCCTTGTTCGCAACTACTGATCACTCATGGCGATTTAAAAGATCGCCGGCGTTATATTAATATTAAAAACACTTTAAGAATTTTAATCGAAAACCAAGTACTACCTGTGGTAAATGAAAATGACACGGTAGCGACTGAAGAGTTAAAAGTTGGCGACAATGACAATTTAGCAGCCCTAGTTGCTATGGTTAGTGATGCCGATTGTTTGCTAATTTTAAGTGATGTAAATGGTGTTTATGATCAAGACCCAAACAAAGCCGCCGATGCCAAACTATTTACCGAAATTGACAAAATTGACGATGCCTTATATGCCATGGCCGGAGGCACGAATAATAAAATTGCCACCGGTGGCATGAAAACTAAAATACAAGCGGCAGAAAAAGCGTGCGAACATGGCATTACCACTTTTATTGTTAACGGTAGTCGCAGTGAGGTATTTGAAGCCTTGTTAAGAGGTGAAAACCCCGGCACCAAATTTATTGCTCAACAGTCACCCTTGAAAGCGAAAAAATATTGGTTAAAACATACCTTAAAAAGCCATGGTTCTGTGGTGATTGATGAGGGCGCAATAAATGCAGTGGTAAACAAAGGTGCATCACTATTAGCCACTGGCATTATTGAAATTTATGGTGACTTTGTAAAAGGCGAATCGGTGAACATTACCGCCCATTGTGGTACCCGAGTTTTAGCGAAAGGAATTTGCCAATATAGCAGTCAGGATTTAGAAAAAATTCAAGGTAAAAACAGTAATGAAATTGAACAAATTTTAGGGTATTGCCAAAGTAAAGAAATTATTCACCGCGATGACCTAGTGTTATTAAACGAATAAACTAACGACAAAAATTAAATAAAAGAGATAAACAATGACCACTGCCGCAGCCGTATTTGATATTGCCAATTTAGCCAAAAAGGCTCGAGTAGCCTCGCGCCAAGCGGCGCAATTAGATACCAATACCAAGAACAAGTTATTAACCGCGATGGCGGAAAATATCATTGCCAGTCAAGATCAAATTTTAGCTGAAAATAGCAAAGATATTGATAATGGTGAGCATAAAGGTTTATCGGCAGCAATGCTTGACCGCTTATTGCTTACCCCGCAGCGGATTGAAGGTATTGCTAATGCCATACTCGAAATCGTCAGCCTTGCCGACCCGGTAGGCAGTTTGTCTGCTACTCAAAAACGTCCGACTGGTATTGAAGTAGCAAAAATGCGCATCCCGTTAGGGGTTATTGCGATGATCTATGAAGCGCGCCCTAATGTTACCGCCGAGGCCGCTGCCTTGTGTTTAAAGTCAGGTAATGGGGTTATTTTGCGGGGCGGCTCAGAAGCGCTACACAGCAATTTAGCTATTGCTAAGGTGTTACATGACACGCTAATTTCTTTTGCAATATTGCCTGAAGTTATATCGGTGGTGCCAGATCCAGATCGCAGCGTTATTGAAAAGTTATTAACGTTAAATCAAGACATTGATTTGGTTATTCCTCGCGGTGGCGAAGGTTTAATTCGTTACGTAAGTGACAATTCGCGCATCCCAGTGATTCAACATTTTAAAGGTGTGTGTCACCTCTACGTTGATAAATATGCAGATATTAACAAGGCTATCGACATTCTTGTTAATGGTAAAACTCAACGCCCTAGCGCCTGTAACTCGTTGGAAACAGTATTGGTACATCAAGCAGTAAGTGCTGAGTTTTTACCAAAAGCGGCAATTGCCCTAGCACCATTTAATGTAAAAATTCATGCCTGTGCAAATAGTGTTAAGTTTTTTGATGGCGCCGAACTGGCGAATGATGCTGATTACGATGCCGAATATTTAGCACAAGAAATTGCAGTAAAAGAAATTACAGGCTTTGAACAAGCGATTGCCCATATTCAACAGTTTAGCTCTGATCATACCGAAGTCATCGTGACTCAAGACTACAGCCGTAGCCGAGAGTTTATTCGTCGGATTAATTCTTCGGTAGTGATGGTTAATGCCTCCTCTCGGTTTTCAGATGGTGGCGAGTTAGGTCTTGGCTCTGAAATTGGTATTTCGACAAGTAAGCTACATGCTTATGGCCCAATGGGGCTGGAGGCCTTAACAACCGAGAAATTCGTGGTATTTGGTAACGGTGAAACTAGAGCCTAGCGCTTATTATTACTCATGTTTAAGCTTGGATAATTGTGACATGGTGACAAAATGATAGCCTTGGGCTTTTAAAGTTTTAATAAACAAGTTCAGGTAATGCAGAGTTTTTTGTCGTTCATGCATTAAAACAATTGCCCCTGGAGTCACCTTTGCCGTTATCGATTCTAGATGATCAGCAACGACTTGCTGATCATGTAAATCGCCATCACCCTTATAGTCTGCATATACACTCGCATTGTATGCTCGTAGGTTATTGTCTTTTATACTTTGCCAAACTCGCTTATCGTACTTTAAAAACGGAGCTCTAAAGGCGGTAGGGGTGCTTCCAGTTACCTCCTTGAGCATGATCTGCACGCCTTTAATTTCGCTATTTATAGCACTAATAGCAGTGAGGTGGGGTAAGCGTGGGTGTGACATTGTATGGTTGCCAAGTTCGTGACCTTGCTTCGCTAAAAGCTGGCTTAGTTGTGGGTTGTTTTTGATGTTTTTACCCACTTGAAAAAAAGTCGCTTTAATATTTTGCTTTGTCAATATGGCCAAAATTGCTGGAGTGAATTTGGCTTGTGGGCCATCGTCAAATGTTAAGGCAATGCATTTGCAATTAACCTTAATTTTAGCCGTGGCTTTTTCGCTGGCATTACTATTGCCAATAACGGTAGATAATAATAAAAAGATGCCTATTTTTAGGGTGGAATTGCTCATCAAAATTAGCCTGATAATATGTTTTTGCTATTATACCGATTAAATTCGGCGTTTAAATTTTATTTTAACGATAAAAAAAGCCCTAAACCAGTTAAGTTTAGAGCTTTATTTTCTAGCCAATAATGTTTCACTGGCCGTTATTAGGCGGCGGTGATTAACCGGCCTCAACAATACGTTTCATGTCAGTCATATAGCCGCGTAATTCTTTACCTACCACTTCAACGCCATGGCTACGAATCGCTTCATTTACTTCAATTAAACGCACGTTATCAACGCTGTTTGATGAAGATTTAATGCCTTCGCCTAATTGCTCTAACGTTAAGTTGCTAACGTAGTCAGCAAGTAGTGGTACTGCGGCGTGAGTGAATAAGTAATTACCGTACTCGGCAGTATCTGAAATTACTACGTTCATTTCGTATAACTTGTTACGGGCAATACAGTTAGCAATAAGTGGCGTTTCATGAAGTGATTCATAGTATGCAGACTCTTCAATAATACCGGCAGCAACCATGGCTTCAAATGCTAACTCAACGCCAGCTTTGATCATGGCCACAACAAAGATACCTTTATCGTAATATTCTTGCTCGGTAATTTCAGTATCACAATCAGCTGCTTGCTCAAATGTTGAATCAGCAGTTTCAGCACGCCACTTTAATAAGTTAGCATCATCGTTGTGCCAGTCTGCCATCATAGTTGCAGAGAAATGACCTTCGATGATGTCATCCATGTGCTTTTCAAACAATGGACGTAAAATCACTTTTAATTGTTCCGACATATCAAACGCTTTAATTTTTGCCGGGTTTGATAAACGGTCCATCATGTTAGTGATACCGCCGTGCTTTAAGCCTTCGGTAGTCGTTTCTAAGCCGTATTGTAATAACTTACGAGCGTAAGCTGCGTCCATACCTTGGGCAAGTAATTGCTTATGGCCTAATACTGCAGCGGTTTGCAACATACCACATAGGATGGTTTGCTCGCCCATTAAGTCTGACTTAACTTCGGCAATAAATGACGATTCTAAAACACCGGCGCGGTCACCACCAGTTGCCGAGGCATAAGCTTTAGCTATCGCTAAACCGTTGCCTTGTGGATCGTTTTCAGGGTGAACGGCAATAAGTGTTGGCACACCAAAACCACGTTTGTATTCTTCACGTACTTCAGTTCCTGGACATTTAGGCGCAACCATTACCACAGTAATGTCTTTACGAATTTGCATACCTTCTTCAACAATGTTGAAACCATGTGAGTAAGCTAACGTTGAACCTTGTTTCATTAGCGGCATAACGGCGGTAACCGCTGAGGTATGTTGTTTATCAGGCGTAAGGTTTAAGACTAAGTCAGCTTGCGGAATTAATTCAGCGTAGTTACCAACGGTAAAACCATTTTCGCTAGCCCACTGCCAAGATTGACGTTTTTCGCTTATCGCGGCATCACGCAAAGCGTATGAAATATTAAGCCCTGAGTCACGCATGTTCAAACCTTGGTTGAGGCCTTGTGCACCACAACCAACGATGACGATATTCCAATCTTTAATAAAGTTACAACCATCGCTAAATTCGTCACGTTGCATAAAACGACATTTACCTAATTGGGCTAATTTTTCTCGTAAACTTAAAGTATTAAAATAATTCGACATGCTGAACTCCGTAACTTTGCTAATTTGATTATAAATAGTCTTTCTGACTGATGCTGCTAGGTTAACTGATTATTGATGTTGCTTAAAATGATATATTTGCATTATCATGTTGCATAAATTGCAACGCTAATTGTAATATTAGTTACCAAGTAGAATGTTTTTGGGGAATAAGGTCGGGTTATGGATATAAAGTCACTGCAAATCTTTAGTCATTTGGCCAACAGTTTACATTTTGGCCAAACGGCGCATGCGCATCATGTCAGCCCGTCAACCTTATCACGCATGGTACAACGCCTTGAAGATGAGTTAGGTTGTCAATTATTGCAACGTGACAATCGTAGTGTGGTGTTAACCTCTGCAGGGCAGCGTCTGGTGCAATACGCCAAGCAGCAATTACTTGATTGGCAAGACTTTCAAGCCGACTTACATGCTGAGCAACCGCAATTAAATGGTCGTTTAAGTATCTATTGTTCGGTCACCGCTGCATATTCACATTTGCCACAATTGCTCGATGGGTTTCGCCGTATGTACCCACATATTGAAATAATGTTAGAAACGGGTAATGCCGCGAATGCGGTCGAGCAAGTGCAAAGTAAGCAAGTAGATTTTGCCATTGCCGCTTATCCTGAAAAATTGGCTAACAGTTGCCACTTTTATTCGATTGCGCAAATCCCATTATCGATTATTGCCCCAACCATTGATTGTCAGGTGAGCCAACAATTACAAGCCCGGCAAATTGATTGGCAATCGATCCCCATTATTTTGCCTGATCATGGCAGTGCCCGAAAACGGTTTGAACACTGGTATCGGCAAAAAGGTCAGGGTAAACCGAATATTTATGCCACTGTTTCTGGGCACGAAGCATTGGTTTCTATGGTGGCGTTAGGTTGTGGTGTGGGTATTGCTCCGGAAGTGGTTATAGAGAATAGCCCGGTAAAAGAACGGATTAAGCGTTTAACTTCCACGCAATCAATTAAACCATTTGAATTAGGCGTTTGTTGTTTAAAACAGCGCATGCATGAGCCGGTAATAAAGGCATTTTTGGCCACCATCAAGGAGCCTTAATCGCATAGCTATGCTCTGGCTATGTGCACACTAGGCTAACCTGAAAGGTTGGCGGTTAAATGTTGAATAAGTCGGTCCATGGCGCGATAAGACAAGGCTTCAATCAGATGCTGGCGTTCAATATTGGTTTGGCGTTGTAAATCGGCAATGGTGCGGGCAATTTTCAATATTTTATGGTGAGCACGGGTTGATAAGCCCAACTTCTCTACTGCCAATTCTAAAAACTCACAGTCTTGCTCACTTAACTGGCAATAGGTTTTCAGTTCTGGGCTCGATAAATAGGCATTGGCTTTACCTTGTCGTGCTAATTGTAAAGTCCGGCAATCTTTAACTCGAGCTCTAATCGTCGCGCTATTTTCATTATTCTCTGTGCTAGCATTCCATAAACCCTTGGGTAAACGAGCCACTTCTAATTGAATATCAATACGATCAAGAAAAGGACCCGAGAGCTTATTTAAATACCGCAGGATTTGTTCTGGAGTCGACCGGCGGTCATTGAAAAAGCCAGTAGGTGATGGGTTCATAGCTGCCACCAATTGAAATTTTGCCGGATAGGTGGTCTTGTGCATCACCCGAGAAATGGTTACCTGCCCTGATTCCATGGGTTCGCGTAACACGTCCAACACTTTACGTTCGTATTCGGGCAGCTCATCGAGAAACAATACGCCATTATGTGCCAGAGATATTTCGCCAGGATTTGGTTGGCTACCACCACCGACTAGGGCAGCCGCTGAAGCCGTATGGTGCGGGGCGCGAAAAGGCCGGGTAAGCCAATGTTGTCGATCAAGCTGTTTGGCACAAATTGAATGGATTGCCGCAGTTTCCAGCGACTGTTCACAAGTCATCGGCGGTAATATTCCAGGCAGGCGGCTGGCTAACATGGTTTTACCGGTGCCAGGTGGACCGACAAAAAGTAGATTATGGTTGCCACTAGCGGCTATTTCTAACCCTCGCTTTGCTAACGGCTGACCCATAACATCGGCAATATCTTGGTCGTTATCATTGTCACTGTCGGCATCTAACATTGGCTGATTGTTTGCCAGTATCGGTAGTGGTTGCTGCTGGGTAAAGTGACCAAACAATTGCTTTAAATGACTCATGGCAATAACTGTGGCACCCTGCACCCAGCACGCTTGTTTGGCATTTTGCTCTGGTAAAATTAGTGTTCGTTGCTGCTCGCGACTGGCAATGGCCAGCGAGATCTCGCCAACAATAGCCCTTAATTCACCCGAAAGGGCGAGTTCTCCGGCAAATTCATAATGTTCTAGTTCTTGCAAAGGAATTTGTTCTGACGCGGCTAAGATACCAATGGCAATGGGCAAATCAAAGCGACCCCCTTCTTTTGGTAAATCTGCTGGCGCAAGATTAACAATAATTTTTTCACTTGGGAAAGCATAACCACAATTGAGTAAAGCGCTGCGCACTCTATCTTTGGATTCTTTTACTGTTGTTTCAGCTAAACCGACAATATGAAAACCAGGTAAACCAGTCGACAAATGAACTTCAATGGTAACCAGAGGAGATTCAAGACCAATTCGGGCTCGAGAGTAGATGCATGCTAACGCCATAAAAAAAATCCATTTTTAATTGCTCCATTAGAACCTTAATTTTAGTCGTATATCGAAAATTCGCAAAAATGCAAATTTATTCATGATTAGTGAATATTAATTAATTGTTAATAAAACCGATAAAAAGCTTGTGACCGCATACCAGCTATGGTAAAAAGTACTTATTGACACATGTTAGTGCTTTTTATAACTAAATTGAATAAGTAAAATTAATGACATTTCTTCGCCAAATTCTGATTGTCCGTATTGTCGTCGTGATTATAAAGTCACAGCGGGCTTGGTGTTGAGTTAGTTTTATTAACCAGATTTCAACCCCCCGCTTCACAAGAGCTGGGGGTTTTTTTGTATATGGACATACTTATATCCGGCAGGCAGGGATAGCCTTTAGAGGATGTTCGGATAACTTAGTAAATATAGCTGTTTTTAAAAATGAATAAATATTGTAATACCGAATTCACTAATTAAAGAGTATGTAATGACTGGCGCAGAATTGGCATTAAAAGTATTAGAGCAACATGGCGTAGATAAAGTTTTTGGTTATCCTGGCGGCGCAATTATGCCGTTATACGACGCTATATACGACAGCCCAATTAAACATTACCTTTGCCGTCACGAGCAAGGTGCTGCCTTTTCAGCGGTTGGTTATGCAAGGGCAAGCTCAAAAGCTGGAGTTTGTTTAGCGACTTCAGGACCTGGGGCGACGAATTTAATCACTGGTTTAGCCGATGCAATGAGTGACTCTGTGCCTGTTGTTGCGATTACCGGGCAAGTTTCAACTCTGGCAATGGGTAGTGATGCTTTTCAAGAAGTCGATATTATCGGCCTATCTTTAGCCGTGACAAAGCATTGTGTCCAAGTACGCCACGCCAAAGACATTCCTGCGGCAATAACTGAGGCATTTACAATTGCCTTTTCGGGTCGTATGGGGCCGGTGTTAATTGACATTCCTAAAGATGTACAATTACAGCAAGTCGATTTTACCTTGGCAGCACAAGCTGCCCCAGTTGCTAGTGCGACTCTGCAATTTTCTCAACAAATCGAGCAAGCGAAAGCGTTATTATCGAATGCCAAAAATCCCATTCTATATGTTGGTGGCGGCGTTGGTATGGCCGATGCGGTTAGTGAGCTTAGAGAGTTTATTGAACTTACTAAAATCCCTAGTGTTGCAACCTTAAAAGGCTTAGGTTCGGTAAACCCAGACAACCAATATTATTTAGGCATGCTTGGTATGCATGGCACTAAAGCGGCAAATTTAGCGGTGCAGCAATGTGATTTATTAATTGCCGTTGGTGCCCGTTTTGATGATCGGGTAACCGGTAAGTTAACTGAATTTGCTTGTAATGCAAAAGTTATTCATTTTGATATAGACCAAGCCGAAATTAATAAAGTAAGAGTTGCGGATGTTGCAATATTAGGTAACTTAAAAGCCAACCTAAAGGCGTTAGCAATGGCGGTTGAAATCGCCCCATGGCAACAACATTGTCGGCAAATGGCGAGCGATTTCGCTTGGCGTTATGACCACCCTGGCAATAAAATATTTGCCCCGGCATTATTAAAAACCCTTAGCGATTTAAAACCTTGCAATGCGGTGATAACGACTGATGTTGGCCAACACCAAATGTGGGCAGCCCAACATATAGCCATTGATCAGCCGGAAAATTTCCTAAGTAGTGGTGGTCAAGGAGCAATGGGCTTTGGTTTGCCTAGTGCCATCGGTGCGCAAATGTCACGACCAGACGATACCGTGATTGCAATTACCGGTGATGGTTCATTTATGATGAATGTACAAGAATTAGCGACTTTAAAGCGCTATAATATTCCGGTAAAAATTGTTCTTATCGATAACTCGCGCTTAGGCATGGTAAGACAGTGGCAACAATTGTTTTTTCAAGAGCGCTACAGTGAAACCGATCTGAGCGATAACCCTGATTTTGTTATGTTAGCAAGAGCGTTTGATATTAAAGCGCAAGTCATCACCAATAAGTCTGAAGTTGACTCAGCTCTAAAAGAGATGCTCGCTCATGACGGCCCATATTTATTACAGGTACGCATTGACGAAATGGATAATGTTTGGCCTTTAGTACCACCAAACATGGCAAACGAAGCTATGCTAGAATCGGTATAAGATTGAATCGTTATTCTACTATACTGTGAGCAGGTTTTTAGCTTGAAAATTCGTCTAAATACATAAGGAAACTGTTGCATGCAACAACATACATTAAAAATTACCGCTAAACAGCAACCCGTAGTGATGGAAAGATTATTACAAGTTATCCGCTATCGTGGCTTTAATTTGTTAAGTGTG
>CALJHL010000094.1 GCA_938075435.1 uncultured Thalassotalea sp.
TGAAAAAATTCTCGAGATTGATGCCCAAGCAGTAGTGATCATGATCACTGCCCATGGCGGCGTTGACGTTGCAGTTGATGCAATGAAGCTAGGCGCTACCGACTTTATTGCTAAACCTTGGCAAAACGAAAAGGTTGTGGCAACACTGTCGGCGGCGGTGCAACTGGGTAAAACCAGAACCGAAGCAAAAGATCTGCGCAATACCAATAAGGTCTTAGCCGAAGTAAGTGGCGCCAAATCAGGGCAAACGCTATTGGCGAATTCAGCGGCGATGAAAACTGTGTTATCGCTCGTTGAACGCACCGCGCCAACCGATGCTAACGTGTTGATATTAGGTGAAAATGGTACCGGCAAGGAACTCATCGCCAGAGAAATCCATGCGCAAAGCTTACGCGCTAACAAAGTGTTTATGGCGGTTGATTTAGGCGCATTGTCAGAAACCTTATTTGAGAGCGAGCTGTTCGGCCATAAAAAAGGCGCTTTTACCGGTGCTAAAGAAGAGCGGATAGGGCGCTTGCAAGCGGCTAATGGCGGCACCTTGTTTTTAGATGAAATTGGTAACCTGCCATTACACTTACAAGCGAAATTATTAACCGTGCTCGAGCAACGTTTGGTTATTCCAATTGGCGCTAATTTAGCGGTGCCAATCGATGTCAGAGTGATCACCGCCACCAATGTAAATAAAGCCCAGTTATCGGTTGAGACCAAATTTCGGCAAGATTTACTGTTTCGTTTAAATACCGTAGAAATTACTCTACCGCCGCTGCGTCAACGCTCGCAAGATATTGAAGTTATTGCCAATCATTACATTGATCTATATGCACGTAAATACCAAAAACCGGATAAAGTATTAAGCCCTAGTGCGTTAACTGCATTACAAAATTACGCATGGCCGGGTAATGTTCGCGCCCTAAGACACGCCATTGAAAGAGCCATTATTTTATCGCAAGGAGCGCAGTTAGAAGCCTTTGATTTTCAATTAGATGCGCCGCCAAATCAGGCTGGCGATATTGTTGCGCCCACTCCCTTAAATGCCATCACTAATGAAATCCAGGTCAGTGATGATTTAAACCTCGACCGCTTAGAACAGGCGACCATCAAGCAAGCACTACAAAAGCATAGATATAATATCAGCCATGCCGCTAAAGACTTAGGTCTAACCCGAGCTGCTTTATATAGAAGGATGGAAAAACATGGGTTTTAAAAAATTCTCATTAATGATCGCCATGCGCACCGTGTTGGTTATGCTGACGCTTATTTTGCTAACATTTTTGATCACCACCCCCGGTTATCATGCCGCAACGTTATTAGTCTCGTTGTTTTTAATCGTCCAATGTCTTTTAGTGTTTGGGTTTATTACCAAAACCAATGCCGAATTGGCCCGGTTTTTAGATGCCGCCCGTTATGCTGATTTTTCGCAACGGTTTGAATTAAAGGGCTTAGGCTCGGGTTTTGGCGAATTAGGCAACGCCTTTACCGATATTTTAAAACGCTTTCAAGCGGTACGTACTAACCAAGAAGAAGAGCTAAGGCACCTAAAAGCTATGATTGAGCACGTGCCGGTGCCATTAATGAGTGTTCACTATGATGGCTCATTAACCTTGTGGAATAATAGTGCCCGGCGCTTATTTGGCTCAAACCATGTCACCAAGCTTGCCGACTTAGGGCAATTTGGCGAAGAATTTTCTGATCATATCCAAGCCACTCGTGCCGGTGAAAGGCGCTTAGTTAACTTTGAAGTAGACGGAATGGAGCAACAGTTAACGATTTTATCTACGCAAATTATTACCGCCGGTAAACAAGAAAAGCTGCTCAGTATGCAAGATATTCAAAGTGAGTTAGATGTGGTGCAATTACAAGCTTGGCAAGACTTAGTGCGAGTTTTGACTCATGAAATTATGAATAGCATCACGCCGGTTGCCTCTTTATCAAAAACCGCCGTTGATTTACTTGATGATGCTACCAGTAAAATTGTGGACCACCCTGATTTGGTGGAATCGTTAGCCGATGTTTCTGCAGCGGTGCAAACCGTTGCCCGTCGAAGCGATGGCTTAACCAAATTTGTTGGCAGTTACCGCCGGTTAACGCAATTGCCGCCACCGAATAAAAAAATGGTTAAATTAGATGTCCTATTTAAGCAAATTAGCAGCTTAGTTACTCAGCAGTGGCCAAACCAAGGTATTGACTTCAGCACTAATATTTCCCCATCGGGTTTAGATTTTAATGTTGACAAAAATATGATCGAGCAATTGTTGATAAACCTGTTACAAAACGCCGAACAAGCGTTAACCAACGTCGCCAAGCCAATAATTACCATGAATGCATCTTTAAACAAGCGCGGCCATGTGATTATTGATATTAGTGATAATGGTCCTGGGGTGGCGGAAGATATTGCCAAGAAGGTATTTGTACCATTTTTTACCACCAAAAAACACGGTTCTGGCGTTGGCTTAGCGCTCACTCGACAAGTGATGGTGGCGCATGGTGGTAATGTAAAATTAGAAAAAAGCCAACTTGGTGGCGCATTATTTAGATTAACGTTTTAACAATATCGACAGACTACTGATAGCCGACTTGCCCCATTTTTAACTCGTTAGTCTTATTCGAACTAACGAGTTATTGCGGTAATTAGACAAAAGTAATGTAATTGAATTGCCAGCAGTTATGTTTTAGATTTTAACAACAACTTAGATAGCAGTGTATTTAATAAATAATAGCCGCTAATACTCACTGCTAAGCCAATCACTGAAAACCATTTAGGCTGCCATTGTACCGCTCCTGGTTGAGCTTCAAACGACAACGCAAAATCGCCACTATCATAAAACCACAGTCCGATATCTGCATCACCGAAGTGCATTACCGCCATCAAAAAAATCATCACAATCCAAAAGTAACCAATGCCTAACAGCAATGTCAGCAGTGCATTGATAAGACCTTTTTGAGCATTAATGAATAAACTTTTAGTTATCGCTAAAGGGTGGCCCTTTATGGCTTTTTGCATCAGCAGTATTTCGGCGACTAAAGGCTGAAGATAGTCATCAGGATCACCAAGGCGGGCTATGGCATTGATTAACCGTATTTCTTCGCTATCAGCGTTATCGTTTAGAGCCGAGTCATATAAGTGACTGAGGATTTCAAGGCGAATGTCTTGTTGCTCTGCTTTAGGTAATGGCCTGAGTTTATAAATTAATTCGCGATCAAAATTTTGCCAAACCTTTTGTGCGACGCCAGTTTTTATTGGAAATGTTTCGTTCATGATTGCATCACCATATTAAGTATAGAACTATGGGTATTGGTCCATACGGTTTTCATTTTAGTTAATGTTTCAAGGCCTAAGGTGGTGATTTTATAGTATTTTCTTGGCGTCCCGACTTCTGCCGTTTGCCATTCAGTAGTGACTAAACCATCACGCTTCAAACGATTTAATAATGGATACAAGGTGCCTTCAGCAACCTCAATTGAGGTCAACTTTTTTATTTCAATTGCTAATTCATAACCATAAATAGCCCCTTGTTGGAGCTTCAGTAAAATTATGAATTCGAGTAGGCCTTTACGAAATTGTGGTACCCAGCGCTCGATGATTTTATCAGATCCCATACCTGTAATAGTCTTTTTAAACGATTTTATACATAGTAATGCGATATATATATCTTTGCAATGTTTCCTTACATAAATATTAAAAGACTAGTGAAACGCCTAAAATTAAATTAATTACCAATAATATCAGGTAGTTAGTTTTTTGTTGTGCAGGGTGCGTGATGATAAGTTGGTTAATGCATAGTACATTGTATTGCTATGTATATGGTTTGTGGTCTAGTATACCTAGCATAACAAGGTGATTAGTCGTTGTGGGATGAAATCCATAGTTTCGTTTTTTGGGTAAACCACATAGGTTAATTTAAATTATTAAAAGGTAAATTGTATGTTTAAATTTGTTTGTAAGACTTTTATTTTATTTTGGGCCATCGTGGTGAGTCACTGTGCAATCGCTGCAACGCAATTAAGTGACATCGAAGGCGCTTGGCTTGGTAGTATGCAAATCCCTGAGGGGCCACTGTTACGAGTTGGGGTTGAAGTATTTGAAAAAGCAGACGGCAGCTGGGGGGGCAATGTCGCCAGCCTTGATCAAGGCACTCGTTATATTCCAGTATCGAACGTCAGCTTAATTAACGATATATTCACCATTGACCTTGCCGAAGCGCCAATTAGTATTATTGGTAAGGTTGATCTGTCGACAATGTCCATTGCGGCTAATTTTGAACAAGGCAAACAGCAATTTTCTTTATTACTAAAAAAAGTCGACAGTATACCGGAACAAGCAAGGCCGCAAACCCCTATGGCAATAACAGCCTATCAACAGCAAGACGTTCGCTATATGAATGCTGAGGATGGTACCTGGTTATCGGGAACACTTACCCTACCCAAAGGAGATGGCAAGCATCCTGCAGTTATGTTGATAGCTGGCTCTGGACCTAATCACCGCGATTCTTATCATCAAGGCCATCGTAGCTTTAAAGTCTTAGCGGATACGTTAACTAAGCAAGGTTATGTTGTACTAAGAGCAGATAAACGCGGCGTATATAAATCGTCAGGTAACTTTAATGAGGCAACCCTTGCCGATTTTGCTGGAGATAGCCAGGCCGCAGTACAGTTTTTAAAGGCACATAACCAAGTTGATAATAATCGCATTGCCCTAATTGGTCATAGTGAAGGCAGCTTTGTCGCTGCAATGACTGGCAATAGAGAAGATGTTAACGGTGTTATCTCATTAGCGGGACCGGGTTTGTCGATATTAGATGTACTGTTAGCTCAAGACCAAACTGAGCCGGCAGCAAAAGGAGCGAGTAAAGCAGACACCGATGTGTTACTTAACTTCAGTCAGCGTTTTTATCAAATAGTTATTAATAACGCCAGTGAGGAGCAACGCCAACAAAAACTGCAAAGCCTTTATGACAACCTTAAAGGTCAAGAAGCCGAAATTGTAAATCGTTGGAATAATCGCAGTGGTACCCTTAACGTTGCCAATGCCTCTAATGATTCATTTTTTGAGTTCTTACAACAAAGCCCGGTTAAATATTGGCAAAAATTTAATGCGCCGGTATTAGTTCTTAATGGTGATAAAGACGCACAAGTTCCAGCCAAAGCCAATGTCGAGGGTATTGTGAATGCCATAGCGGCGAATCATGGCAAGGTAGAGAGTAAAATTTTTGTTGGCCTAAACCATCTTTTTCAAACTGCAGATACTGGAGCAACCGATGAATATGCAACCATCGAGGAAACAATGAGTCCCGAGGTGTTAGCCACAATAACCACTTGGTTAAATACCAATATCTGAATGCCTCAATATTAAACATTATGATTTAGTGGTACAAACTACTTAATTAGTTAAACTCTGCATTGTCACAAAACTGTCACATTACTGTCTTATAATGATTAACGTCGATAAAGCACACGTATTTGAAGGTTGTAAAGTGACAATTTCCGCAAAACATTTTGATCCCAGACAAATTAAAAATAACTTAGCGCGCTGGTTGATTACCGTCGGTGGTGTCAGTGTGCTATCTACCTTAGTATTAATATTTTTATATCTGGTTTATGTGGTTAAACCAGTTTTTGAAGCCGCTACAATTGAGCCTAGCACGCAAATTATCCTGCCAACAAGCCAGTTTTTGGCTGTCGGTGTCGATGAACTGCAAGAGATTGCTTTTAATATTAACGAGCAAGGGGTGATCAATTTTTATCAAGCCGTCGCAGATGAAAACATACCGGTAGGGAAGTTATTACTAAGCCAATCTTTGCTTGCACCTAATGAGTCCTTAGTTGAGGTTTTTAGCACCAATAGCAACTTGTATGTGTTACTAACCGACCAAGGTCAGGCACGAGTTGTCCAGCCTAATTTTAACGTTAGCTTTATTGGTGAGCAACGGATAATCACCCCACAAGTTAATTTTCCTCTGGGTAGCGAGGCTATTTATATTAGCGAGGAAGAGAGTGAAATATCTAACTTTGCTTTTGCGATGAATGAAGAGCGAGCCATATTTGTTGCCTTAACGGTTAATCAGCAGTTATTAAAGACTAGTTTAATCGCTGAAGATGATTTTAATTACGATCCTGAATTTAGTATTGAATATCAAACTATTGCAGAAAATGTAAAGGGTATTGATGAGCTGCAAATAAGTCCAGATCTGGCAATGGCAATTATGGTCGTTGCTAACCAAGTAACAGTTTATGACCTAGAAGAGCAATGGCATGTACCAGTAAAAGCAACATTTAATCCGCTTGAAAATAGTCTCGCCAATATTAGTTCGATGAGCTTACTATCGGGTGGCAGCAGCATATTGTTTGGCACAAGTACCGGTGAAGTCCATCAGTATTTTGAAGTTGCTAGCGACTTTGGCCGAAAATTTCAAAGAATACGTTCTTTTAAAGTCAGTGACACCGAACCGGTAGCGGCGATTTATGCCGAAACCTTTCGCAAAAGTTTTTATACGGTAACGCCTTCCGGGCAAACCAGTATTTACTATGCCACTTCCGAAGCGATGCTTTGGCAAGGCAAGTTATTAACAAACTCGGCACAATTGTTTGCAATCGCGCCGCGAGCAAATGGTGTGGTGATGGCGTCAGAAAGTGGCATTGAATTATTTGCTGTAGACAATGAACATCCCGAAGTTACCTGGTCGGCAATTTGGCAAGAAGTTTGGTACGAAGGTTATCCTGAACCCGCCTACGTTTGGCAGTCAACTTCTGGCTCTGATGACTTTGAAGCAAAATTTTCACTGATGCCAATTTCTTTCGGCACCATCAAAGCCGCATTTTATGCAATGCTATTTGCCGTGCCAATTGCAATTTCTGCGGCAATATATACCGCCTATTTTATGCCACCAGTAATGCGTAAAACGGTTAAACCAACCATAGAATTAATGGAAGCATTACCCACCGTAATTCTCGGCTTCTTAGCTGGGTTGTGGTTAGCACCAATCATGGAAGAATATTTACCGGCGGTATTTTTAATGCTGGTTCTATTACCTCTAACCACTTTATGCACTGCATTTGCTTGGTATAAAACCCCGAAAAAATTCAAACTCATCTTACCGGAAGCTTTTGCTCCGCTTATTTTAATACCGTTTTTAATTTTAGCCGGTTATTGCGCCTTTGAGTTTTCTCCTGTTATTGAGGATTATTTTTTTGCTGGTGATATGCGCCAATTTATTACTAACGATCTAGGAATTGATTTTGACCAACGCAATGCCTTAGTTGTCGGTATCGCCATGGGATTTGCGGTTATACCGACAATTTTTTCAATGACCGAAGATGCCATTTTTAGTGTCCCTAAGCATTTAACTTCCGGCTCGTTAGCACTTGGCGCGACGCAATGGCAAACCTTAGTTAAGGTGGTGTTGTTAACCGCCAGCCCGGGTATTTTTTCGGCGGTAATGATGGGCTTAGGTAGAGCCGTCGGTGAAACCATGATCGTCTTAATGGCCACAGGTAATACGCCAATTATTGATTGGAGTATATTTCAGGGGATGCGTACGTTATCTGCAAATATTGCGGTAGAAATGCCTGAATCAGAAGTCGGCAGCTCACATTATCGAATATTATTTTTAGCAGCCTTTGTGTTGTTTGTATTTACCTTTATTTTTAACACCATCGCTGAGTTTGTTCGTCAACGATTGCGTGAAAAATATAGCTCGATGTAGGGATATCTTAGACAAATGAATAAATGGTATAAATCAGGATCTCCTTGGGTATGGCTAAGCGCTGCCGGAGTGAGTATAAGTTTAATTTCGGTGCTTGGCTTATTATGGCTCATTGCCAGCAATGGCTTGTCATATTTCTGGCCGGCGCAAATTCATCAATTTGAATTGCTTGATCAAAATGGTAACGCTGAAACTGTTATTGGTGAAATATACGACAAAGAGCGCATTCCTGCCGAGCAATTAATCCACACCGGCATCGATGTTAAGGGTGAAGAATTTGTTGAACGCTTACTTATTAAAACCGGTAACCGGGAATTAGTTCGTTTAGATTTTCGCTGGATTGTCGCACCGTTAATCACCGCAAGACATTTACCTGCAGAGGTTGTGGTAATAGAGCGTCGTACCAATGGCAACTTTTATGGCTTTATTGAACAAGTTTATATGGACGGTAGTAAAGTTGAATTAACACAACTTGCTGGTTTTATGGAGCGAGTTGATAATCTCCAAGAACAAATTGGAGAACTGCAAAAAACCGATATAAGCGCTATCAATTATGAATTAGAGCGTATTCGATTACAAACTCGTAAAGCCGAAATTAATGGTAAGTTAACGATTGCCCTTGCCGCCGAGTATAACCAACAAAGCCAAGCGCTAAAGGATCAATATCTGCTATTAGAGCAACGTTTGAATATCTTACGCGAAGAAGTACAACGAGATAAAATAGTCTTACGAGCGATGGACGGTCAAACGGTTGCTATCAACCTAGAACAAGTTATTGCGATGAACTTTAACAATAAACTGAGTCTTGGTGACAAAGTTGTCTTGTTTATTAAACAAATAGCTAACTTTATTATCGCCGACCCACGAGAAGCTAATACCGAAGGTGGCGTTTTTCCAGCCATTTTTGGTACCATTTTAATGGTCTTGTTAATGACGGTAATCGTTGCTCCTTTGGGGGTTGTCGCGGCAATTTATTTACATGAGTACGCCGGTAATAATGCCTTTACCAAATTATTACGAATCGCGGTTATTAACTTAGCTGGCGTGCCTTCAATTGTTTATGGGGTGTTCGGCTTAGGTTTTTTTGTTTATATCGTTGGTGGTTCTTTAGATCAACTGTTTTATCCTGAATCTTTACCTAGCCCTACGTTTGGCTCACCAGGTATTTTATGGTCGGCGTTAACCTTGGCTATTTTAACGTTACCAGTGGTTATTGTTTCAACGGAAGAGGGCTTAGCCCGCATACCTGCGTCGATGCGCCATGGCTCTTTAGCCTTAGGTGCCACTAAAATTGAAACCTTGTGGCGAATTATTTTACCGATCGCTAGCCCGGCAATTATGACCGGTATTATTTTAGCTATTGCTCGCGCCGCTGGTGAAGTGGCACCGCTAATGTTAGTTGGTGTGGTTAAAATGGCGCCAACATTACCTTTAGATGGCAACTTTCCATTTCTTCATTTAGATCGAAAGTTTATGCACTTAGGCTTTCATATTTACGATGTCGGCTTCCAAAGTCCCAACGTAGAAGCGGCACGGCCTTTAGTGTATGCAACGGCCTTTTTATTAGTCACCATTATTGTCGCGCTAAATATGACCGCAGTATCG
>CALJHL010000095.1 GCA_938075435.1 uncultured Thalassotalea sp.
CCGGTCACCTTGGCTTTGTTTGTTTGCTGCAGGGATCGCTTTTGGACCATTAATGATAAATGCTACCTATCTGGTGTTAACCGGAGAATTTAATATTATCGCTCTATTTTGTTCACTAATTTGTATGCTAGTGATCAACAATTTATTATTGTTGAATCAAATACCCGACATACAAGCTGATGCAAGTGTTGGCAGAAAACACTTTGCTATAGCTTATGGCGTGCCTAAAGCCTTAGCTATTTATGGGCTATTTTTATTTACCACTGTTTGTGGCTTAATCTTATTAGTGCATTTTCAATTTCTGCCAAATTTTGCCTATCTAGGGTTAATATCGATGTTTTTTGGCGTGCTTGCCTTAATAGGCTGCTCACGTAATTACCAACAGCCTAAGCAATTAAATGTTTATTTAGGGCTAAATGTTATCTGTGCTAACACTACCCCCATGCTGTTGGCCATTGCCCTGATAATGTATTGATAGCAAAATACTTTACTTGAAATTAGTCGACAGGTAGTTTGTTTTTGTGAGGTATTAAGTACAATAAACAATCTGATTTGGCGATA
Organism: uncultured Thalassotalea sp.; assembly: GCA_938075435.1. Lineage (GTDB taxonomy): Bacteria > Pseudomonadota > Gammaproteobacteria > Enterobacterales > Alteromonadaceae > Thalassotalea_A. The sequence goes on from CALJHL010000095.1 coordinate 562, forward strand.
TTTTTAACATGAGTCGCCATAAAAATATTCAAATCCATTTTACTGATTAATAAGTTATCTCGTAATTCAAAATATTCGCTAATAACATCGTCACCATATTGGTCGATGATTTGTAAATTAGATAAGCCGTAACTGTCCACCCAACCAAGCATTTGTTCTTTTCTAAATATGCCAAAGTTAAACTGCTCGACATTATTAACTAAGGTGAGCCCTGATAGACCTTCATCAACATCATTAAAGTGTAACTCAATGCCTGGTTTAATTTGCAACCGCAATGGCTGTAAAAAAACATCAACATTGCGGTTGAAGTGACATGAGGAGATATCATCAATTTGAGTAAGTTGTTCAATCCCGAAATAAGCAATCTCATGAGCTTGTGGATCGCTGCCGGCACCGCATTCTATGGTTATTATTTCGCAACCAAAATCTTGTTCCATCAAAGCACCAAGCCTGATATCTGACAATATTAATGATGAACAAAATAATGACGTTAATGACAACGCGAGTTCTGTTTTATTGGTACTTACGGCAAATGCAGGGCCAAAACCTGAGGTGTTATGTAAGTCGATCACGACTTCAGGGTTTACTTCTTTTATAGCTTTCGCAATTAAGTTTGCCCGTTCAAAGAATCCATAGTCAAGTTCAGTGCCAAAACAACGATTAAGATCCATACCATCCTCTAAGAATCGATGGCTAAATATAGGTGCATGACTGGCGGATTCCGGAGAACAAATAATAAAACGTAAATTTGTTACTGGTCTGGAATTGCCTTTTAAACTGGTCATCCAACGATGAAGTCCTATTAATCCAGATGGCTCATTACCATGAATTAAGGTGGTAAAAACTCGTGTTCTGCTTTGATCTTGGCCAGAAATATCAATAATTGTCGGGCCACTAATTGACAGTAAAAACTGATTGTAATCAGATCTTAATGTAAATAAGTCCGGATCTTTTAAAATGTTTATTTCAGAGAAATCTATACCCATAATTTTTTCCATGTTGCTACCGGAAGGCCGGAACGACAATTCTTGATGTATTCAAGAACGAGTTGTTCACAGGCGTTGTCTTTGTCTAAGTGTTGTTCAAAAAATGTTAAGGTTTGTTTTTGCCAGACTGCACCGGTAACCTTAGTTTCTAAACGCTGTTTGATGACATTCATAAAAAGCGAGATCTCATCTTCATCTATCCCCATCTGCCGAAGCCCTTGTTCTGCCGTTGGAATTAACTGAGTAATAACCTCAGTAATTGCTACTTCCTCCGGATGGTGTTTGTTGTGCAGCGGCCATAGCACTTTAGCGTCAAGCCCATATTGAGCGGCGCGATAAAAGTTATATTCGGCAAAACGAAATGGCATAAAGGCAAGGATATCTTCAACTGTGTCGCCTAGGCCATTGGCTAAGCCAATAGCGAACGCGGCATTAGCTAACATATCAATGCTGGTTGGCCCGGCCGGAATTGCCCGAAACTCTATCCGCATATGGCCATTGTTATGATGATCATAGACTGGGCGGTGCCATGGCCAAAGAGTACCCATGTGCAAACATAATTCGGATAAATTAGGTAATTCGCTATTACTTTTTTCCTTCATTTGGACAGGTAAAAGTGGCGGGTAAAGGGCTACCGCTTCGGCAAATAATTCCCAAACACTTTTTCTTATCCAGCCAAAACCAAAATTTACCCGAGTCGGTTGTTGCCATTGCGATTGTTCTCGATGACGAATATCCAAAGATTGTTTAAACAAGGCAATTCGAGTTTCATCCCAGAGTTGCTGACCTAAAAATATCGGCGAATTTGCACCGATAGCGGTGATTAATGGCAGGGTAAGTTGCGCGGCATTGAAAACATCGGTAAATCGATGCTTTTCAGTCATCATATGTACCTGGAATGACGTGTTTGCGCCTTCGGCGCAAATATCTTTAAAACTAATCGAGATTGGCTCTTTGCCATTAATGTTTACTTGAAAATCTTCACCTCGTTGCAGGTGTAAATGTTTTGACAAACAATGGAATCGGCCTAGATCCGTCATGTGCTTGGTATTTAAATTTTTGGCTTTTAAAGTGGGTAAAATCCCTACTGGAATAATATTGATATTATGAGCTTTGGCTATTTTTTCTAATATTGCTGTTTTAGCTATTATTTCATTTCGTAATCGAGAAAATGGTTTACCTGTTTGTGGCGTCGCCGATAAGTTTAACTCTAAGTTGTATTTATTAAGTTCGGGTTGGTACTGCGGATCGTTTAGTTCGTCTAGCAATAATTGATTTGATAAGCTGACTTGGCCATGCTCATCAACCAAATACATTTCCAATTCCGCACCCAACTGCAAGGGTTCATCACCAAAATTTGGGCGCTCTAAAATTTCCTTTAACAGCTCTAATTGCTGATAAAGGTGATGTTGAAATTGCTTATAATCTGCCGAGTTGTATTCCCGATAGGAAATATCTTTGCCCATGCCCTTTGCCCACTTTTAATATCTAAACTAAGAATGCCCCTTTAAACGCGGGCAAGTTTTGATTAAGGTCAAAGTTGCGATGTAAAAATTGATAATTAGAAGATTAAACTTTATAAGGGGGTAATTCGAAATTCGCCGGTTTTAAGCCGTTCATCGTTAAGTAGCCTTTGTAACTGCTTTCACCATCTCCACTAAATTCAAACTCAAAAACACATTTGATGAATATTCCTTGTCTTTTCGAACTGCTAAATCGAGTTTTACTGCGAGCGATAGCAATAAATTGCAGCCCTTGCTTTTGACAATGCTGCTCGGTCAAGCTTCGAGCTTTTTCGGCAACGTTGCGTAAAAACCAAAAATACCAAATCAGTAAACAGAAACCAAGTAACAGATACACATCGCTCATCTTATTATCCTTTTACCTGTGAAAATAATTGACCAAGGGCAGAAACGAGCTGCGGGCTGCGGTTTGGTTGACGAATACATTGTAATAAAAAGGGCCTAATTGCTGGTAGGGCAATTAAATCTTGGAAAATAGCGTTAAACACTGTTTGTTCAACATTGACCACTAGCTTTTCTAAATAAAGTAACATGCTGTCAACCTCTGCAATAGCTAACCAACATCTACCTGATATGGTTACTAAAACATTTAAATCAAGCCGTTGCTCGTTACTGATAATATCGTTAATTAATGTCTTTACCGCTGGGTGTTCGCTATTGCCAGAAAGAGCCCGCAATAAGTTCGCTAAATAGCCATTGTTTTCATTATTCGTAAGCAATGGTTGAGCCAGGTTAATTAAGGCATTAATTAGCTCAAGCGGTAGTTTTTGGTTTTCAAGTGCTGAACATAACGGATTAAATACTGGCTCTGGTAGAGAGCTTAAAGCCGCTATTAAATTGGCTTGATTGGCGTCATTGTCAATCCGAGCGGCATAATCGCATAAACCTTGGATTGCGATGCCTTGCCAATTATCAAACCCTAATTCGCCGGAAAAGTACAATTGGCAATGTTCATAATAGGCCGAGCAATTTTGTTTTAAATCTCGCTTTACAATACTATTCAATGACGCCAGCTTATATTGAGACGGAGTAAAGTGGTATGGGTTGTTTTTTAGTAACTCTTGTTGTTTTTCTGTTGGATCCTGACCTATGTCATTACCGAGAGCTTCAATTATTATAGCGATAAAATGATTACGAGCACCTTGGTTTAAAAGCCCTCGCTCGTCCAGAGGAATTTTTACAAACCAGATATAAGGAGCTGCGGATTTTTTTTGCCAAAATACAATTGCGATTTCTGCCTGGCCTTGGACGGGATAAGGGTAGGGCACCATAGCCTGTTCTACTTTCTCAAAATCTTGTTTCACTAATTTTGTTACTTTTCGCCCCATATCAAAAATACGGTAAGAAGATTCTGATAATTTTAATAATTGCGATATAGTAGAAATTTGGTCCATAACTGCTTTATTTTCATATAGTCGTCGAATAATGCTGCCATTATAAATATAATCACCCCATAAGTTAATCGATTTAAGTTAAACATGACCACAATTAATAAAACCCTTGCGCAATTAGTCGAAAAATTAAGTTTGGAATTAAAAAAGCAAAAGTTGTGGCAAGCAAAGCCACCGTCAGTACAAGCTTTATCCAGTGTCGCTCCCTTTCATTGCGACACTTTAGCTTTTGAACAATGGTTACAATTTATTTTTATTGAACGGATTAACGCCTTGATAGCAGCAAATAAAACCTTACCAACTGCAATCTCGCTGTGCCCTATGGCTGAAGACGCGTTTAAATTACACGGCGCCAGTATTGCCAATGTTATCAATATTATTGCCGATATTGATGAATTAATGAGTGGTAAACGGGAGCAAACCTTATATGTGCGATGATATAACAATCGATAATGGCGTTGAGCCTGATGATTTAGCGCCAACCCTAAGTATCTTGTATCAAGACGAGTATTTGGTGGCGGTAAATAAACCGAGTGGCTTATTTGTGCATCGTTCTTTTATGGACCGTGACGAAAAATATTTTGCGTTGCAGTTAGTACGCGATTTGGTCGGCCAGTATGTTTACCCGCTTCACCGTTTAGACCGACCCACCTCCGGAGTATTATTATTTGCACTTTCTAGTGAGGTAGCTCGTAAAATGGGACAAGCCTTTACCGACCGAGCTATCCATAAAACCTACTATGCGTTAACTCGAGGGCATTTGTTTGGCGCTGATCGGGTGGATTACCCATTAAAAGAAAAGCTAGACAAACTCGGTGATAAATTTGTCAGTAAAGACAAACCTGCACAAACAGCTGTGACCGATTATAAATCTGTAGCCAACAGCAGTTTAGACATAGCCGTTGGCAAGTTTCCA
>CALJHL010000096.1 GCA_938075435.1 uncultured Thalassotalea sp.
TCTAAAACTCCAGGGATTAATCAAGCATTATCGAATGCTTACCTGAAGTCTGAGGGGCTTTTTGAACTACGTGATGGATGGATTAAGCTTCACCATTCTTAGTGAACCGCCCTGTGCGGAGCCGCATGCAGGGTGGTGTGGGGGCTGGAGGCTAGATACCTCCGGCTACCCGATTAATTTCTTACAGGTTAGTCAATCCGCCGTCGACGGCCAATTCTTCACCGGTGATAAACTTGGCTTCAGTTGAGCAAAGGAAGGTAATTGCATTAGCGATATCTTCCGGCTCGCCCAAGTGTTTCATGGGAATGCTCTCGGCAATTTGGTCTTTCATTTCTTGTGGGACAACCATAGGAGCGGCCATGCGTTCGGTATTGATTGGCCCAGGACAAACACTGTTTACGCGGATGCCCTTTGGCATCAACTCAAGGGCAAGCGCTCGGCTTAAGCCTCTGACCGCCGCTTTGCTGGCAGAATAGAGTGTGCCACCCATTGCCAAAGGTTTGACGTGGGCTGATGAAGAGATAGTAACAATAGCACTGCCGCTAATCATCGCCGGTAACGCCGATTGAATCGTCATCATGGTACTCTTTACATTTAAGGTGAACATTTTATCGATTAGGTTTTCATCGCTTTCTACAAATGCCATAGGTACGAATAAGCCGATAAGACAAACTAGGCCATCTATCCTGCCGGCGCAGTCTACTAGCCGTTGCAAGTCCGCTGTATTGGTGACATCACCCTGGACGGTTTCTATGTTTTCATTATTTAACTTTTGTTTGGCATCTTGTAACGCTTGCTCATTCAAATCAAATAACACAACCCTAGCACCCTGAGCTAAAAAACGCTCGGCTACAGCTAGGCCAATACCACCACTACCACCGGTTATTACTATGTTTTTTTCTTTAAAATTCAACATTTTAAATTTCCTTTTGAGGTGTTGTTTACAACGTTCAGTTCAATGACTTTATTAGGAACTATTTCTTTAGTTAAATTAATTTAAATAATTTTAAATTGAAAGTACAGTTTAATTTACAATTTAATGTGGGTTGTTAAAATTGAAGGTTCTGCTTAATTTAAATTTCATTTTGAATTTCAGCTTAAAGCCTTTTATTGGAAGTAAGGTTGAGAGTAAGACCTAAAATAGGCTTGACATAATAAATGAACATCCATTAGTGTAGGTTGATAAATGTACTTAAAGTGCACTCTAATTAACCTGGCTGGAGTAGTTATGAATAATCATAAAGTCAAAAAGAATTGGTCACTAGGGCGAAAACCCATTTTGTTTTTGGTCGAAATCCTGGTTTCAGTGCTGTTGGTATCTGTGCTTTTTTATGTCGCGTTCTTCGTCAAACTAGAAGCCGAAGTCACAATTGACCCACCTCGTCCATTTGGGCAACGCGATGGATATTATGGCTTAACTATCGCGCCAGACAATTCCCAGTTACTTTGGGCTGCCGGACGCGGTGGTAAGATAATTCATAGCAATGATTCGGGAGTATCCTGGTCAATTCAAGACACGCCAGTCAACAGTCATCTGCAGGCGGTTGCCGCCTGGAACAGCAAAGATATTATTGCGATTGGCGACCGCTCTGTGGTGTTAAAAAGCGATGATGGTGGTGTTAGTTGGTCGGTTATCGAGATACCGGAACGAGAATTCGGAGATCAGTTGTTACAAGTATTTATCGACAACAACCAGCGGACTTGGATTGTCGGGCGAATGGGTACGGTATTGCTCAGTACTGACCAAGGAATTAGTTGGCAATCTCAATACCCTGAAGAAGATTTAGCCTTCAATGGCATCGCCAGTGGTGGCAATGATTCGATCTGGGTTGCAGGGGAATTTGGTCAGCTTAAAAAATATGCTCTTGAGCAGCAGCTATGGTTGAGCGTTGACACCAACGTAACCACCAGCCTAATGGATGTGGTGTTTGATAAACAGGGTAACGGCGTTGCCGTTGGCCTCTCTGGTACCTTGCTTACTAGTGAAGACTGGGGTGAGCATTGGCAATTAGCCGAAATAAATACTCCCAACCATTTATTTAATGTCGTGGTTGCCAACCAAACCTTTTACGTTAGCGGTATAGGCGGCATCTTACTAACAAAATCTCCGCAAGATAGCCAATGGCAACAAACATCGTTAGGTGAGCAAGCGGCACCTTGGTATACCGATATGATCGTGCAGGATAAACACTTGCTGATGAGTGGCGCCAATATAGCACGTTTTACCGGTCAGTTGACCGTATTTAATAACCAAGTTTCTGGACCAGGAGAGTAATATGTTTTCCCAACGCGTCGCCTCATTTTGCCTAACTCACCGACTTAAAATTATTTTATTTACCCTGATCGGCACCATAATAATGAGCTTTTTTGCCAGCCGATTGGAAGTTAAAACCATCTTTAATGATTTATTGCCCACCAATCATTCTTATATTCAGGTGAATGATGAATTCAAAACTACCTTTGGCAGTGCCAATATTGTTACTTTGATGATTGAAACTGAACAAGGGGATATTTTTCAACCGGCAGTATTAAGTGCCGTAAAAGGTTTGTCGGACGATTTAAGGTACATTGATGCAGTAAATCAATTTCAGATAATTTCCTTAGCCAGTAAAAAAATGAAAGCCTACACTGCTTCCAGTGAAGGCATTGAATCACGACCAATTATGTGGCCTGGTTTACCGCAAACAGCAGCGGATTATCAACGATTACGCCAAGATGTGATGCAGAGTCCTTTGGTTTTAGGAACCTATATCTCACGGGATCTACAATCTACCCTGATCACTGTGGATTTTATTGAACATAAAATTAACTACGAGAATGTCTATCCGCAAATTAATGAAATCATTGCAAGGTATCAGGCTCCTGGTATAAAAATTCGAGTTATCGGTCAGCCAATTTTATCTGGAATTTTGTTTGAGTTACTGCCTGAAACTCTGACCATTACCGCGTATATTGTTGCCGCCGTCGCCATCATTCTGCTCCTAGCATCCGGCACCTTGCGAGGCGTGTTATTGCCATTGTTGGCCGCCGCCACGTCGGGGATTTGGGCATTAGGAGTGAGCCAACTGATCGGCATAAATCTTGACCCGTTAGGCATTGTGATTGCATTTCTTATTGCTGCACGGGCAATTTCTCATGCCGTACAAATAAACCTAGCCTTTGATACCGAAAAACTTGCCGGCATAAAAAGTTCTAAAGAGGCCGCACGTATTACCTTGGCACGCTTGTTCCGTCCTGGCACGTTAGGTTTGATCACCGATGCGGGTGGTATTTTAGTGGTGACCCTCGCACCTATTCCATTATTGCAAAAAGCGGCGTTAATGGGGGCGATCTGGGTTGGTTCAATGTTGTTATGTAACATGATCATGAATCCAATATTGCTGTCATGGCTCAAAGGAAAAACCCCTGAAGATCACTTTAGTTTTGGCTTGAAAAAGCTGATGGCGGTATTTTTATCATGGTGTGGTCGCATAACAACCCATAAAGTTAGTGCGGTAGCGGTATTAATAGTGAGTATAGTACTGTTGCTTTCGTCAGTGAATGCGGCGCTTGATTTAACCATAGGCGATGCCAAAGCTGGTTCGCCTTTGTTGTGGTCAGAGCATAAATATAACCAACACGACAGCGCAATTTCGCAACGATTCCCCGGCAATGAACATATGTTTGTGGTAGTGAAGGGCTTTGATAGAGATGCGATGAAACACCCTGAGGTGCTACGTAACATTTCCCGACTACAACAAGAGATCGAATCCTTACCCGAGGTCGGCTCGACAAGTTCATTAGCCGATGTTATTCGACCAATAAACATGCTACTCAATGAAGGCAACCCAAGATTCTATAAAATTGGTGATGATAATGCCGTTAATGCCGAGTTGTTATACTTAGCGTTGGCCGGCTCAGATCCCGGTGATATCGATCGTTTCTCTGACTTTCAGTATAAAAATGGTGCGATTCAATTGAC
>CALJHL010000097.1 GCA_938075435.1 uncultured Thalassotalea sp.
GGTCATGCGAAATAATAACCATGGTTGAATTACGTTCGTTAAGAATATCTTCTAGCCATTGAATGGTGTGGATGTCCAAGTTGTTGGTTGGCTCATCTAACAGTAAGATATCTGGATCTGAGAATAATGCTTGCGCCAGTAATACTCGAAGTTTCCAACCTGGTGCTACGTCGCTCATTGGACCAAAATGTTGGTTTACTGGTATACCTAAACCCAACAGTAATTCACCAGCACGAGATTCAGATGTATATCCGTCCATCTCGGCAAACTCGGTTTCTAAATCGGCTACTTTCATACCATCGGCTTCGCTCATTTCAGGTAACGAATAGATACGATCGCGCTCTTCTTTAATTTTCCATAATTCAGCATGACCCATAATAACGGTATCAACAACTGAGTATTCTTCAAAAGCGAATTGGTCTTGACGTAATTTACCGACGCGTTCGTTAACATCAACGGAAACGGTTCCGCTTGATTGCTCTAAGTCGCCACCTAAAATTTTCATAAAGGTTGATTTACCACAACCATTAGCACCAATTAAGCCAAAGCGATTACCGCCGCCAAACTTAACTGAGATGTTTTCAAATAATGGTTTAACACCAAATTGCATTGTGATATTTGCGGTAGAGATCAAGACGTATTCCTAAGGTATAAATTTTGTGCGCATTATACGGGAATTAGCTGGGTAAATGTAATAAATTTTGTAGTAGTTTTGTTAATAAGGTTAATTGCAGGGAGAATTTTCTACCAATAAAAAAGAGACAAGTAATTAACTTGTCCCTTTTGCGGTGTTTTTTAGATATTTGTGAAGTTATTTTTTCTTGAATTGATCATTGCTAAAACGGGTTAAACCCTTATTAACCCTAGGTTTACCTTTGTTTTTAGAGTAACCTTGGTCACGTTTTTGTCCTGGCGAGGTTTTAGTTCCACTGGCATTGTTTTTGCCACGGCGCTGGTTAGCTTGTAGCTCTGAGCGAGTTTCATTAGGCACCAGACAGTCAGGACCACTACCGATTAACTTACGAGCTAAGCCCATTTTTGTTAATGCTTGGCGAATTATTGGCCAGTTTAATGGATCATGATAACGCAATATCGCTTTATGCAAACGCCTCTGAATCGTGCCTTTTGGTACCGGTACTGCTTCACCATCTTTGCGGATCTTATTCAAGGTGTCTATTTCGGTATGATAAATAGTCGTTGCGTTCGCCAAAGGTGATGGGTAAAAGTTTTGCACTTGATCTAATTTAAAATTACGTTGTTTTAACCAAAGAGCCAGATTTACCATATCCAAATTAGTTGTTCCCGGATGAGCCGAAATAAAATATGGGATTAAGTACTGTTTTTTACCTGCAACTTTAGAGTAATGATCAAACATTTCTTTAAACTTATCGTATGAGCCCATCCCTGGTTTCATCATTTTATTTAGCGGGCCTTCTTCAGTGTGCTCCGGAGCAATTTTTAAGTAACCGCCAACGTGATGAGAGGCCAACTCTTTAACATATTCAGGGTCTTGAATTGCTAAATCATAGCGAACCCCAGAAGCAATAAGCACTTTTTTAATACCCGGTAGTTTACGAGCTTTACGATAAAGCTCTATGGTTGGGGTATGATCGGTATCCATGTGCCCACAAATGTCTGGGAATACACAAGATGGGCGACGACAGGTTGCTTCTGCTTTTGGACTCTTACAGCGCAATTGATACATGTTTGCCGTTGGTCCACCTAAATCTGAGATCACCCCAGTAAAACCCGGTACTTTCTCTTGGATGTCTTTAATTTCGGCAATAATAGAGTCTTGCGACCTTGATTGAATAATACGACCTTCATGTTCGGTAATAGAACAGAATGAACAACCACCGAAACAACCACGCATAATGTTAATCGAAGTTTTGATCATTTCGTATGCTGGAATTTTTGCATTACCATAACTTGGATGGGGAACTCGTGCATAGGGTAGCGCAAATACGCCATCCATTTCGGCTTCACTTAACGGCAGGGCCGGAGTATTTAACCAAATAATTCGATCGCCATGGCTTTGTACTAATGCTCTCGCACTGGCAGGGTTCACTTCTTGATGGAAAATACGGGATGCGTGAGCGTAAAGTGTTTTATTGACGCTCACCTGCTCGTAACTGGGTAACTTAACGTAGGTTTTCTCCCACGGTTTGTATTTTTTATTCCAGGTTTTGTTTTGGTAATCGCTGATCTCAATTGGCACTGCAGTTTTCGTTACATCGACAACCGTCGCGCCATTACTGGTACTGGTTTCATCACCCTTATCACAATTACTTGGGCTCATATCTTGATATGGACTAGAAATAGGGTCAATTTTACCGGGCCGGTCAATGTCTCTTGAATCAATGCCACGCCAACCAACTAACGGTGTTTTACATATAAAAGCGGTGCCAGCAACATCAGTTATGCTTGATATTTCTTCGCCACGGGCAATACGATGGGCGACTTCAACTAACGGACGTTCGGCATTTCCGTAAACAAGGATGTCAGCTTTAGCATCAAATATTACACTACGGCGTACTTTGTCTGACCAATAATCATAATGTGATATACGGCGTAAACTGGCTTCAATACCACCAATAATAACAGGTACGCCTTTGTAGGCTTCTTTACAGCGCTGTGTATATACCATAACCGCACGATCTGGGCGTTTGCCACCTTCATTATCCGGTGTGTAAGCATCGTCATGTCGCATCCTGCGCTCGGCGGTATAGCGATTAATCATTGAATCCATATTGCCGGCGGTAACGCCAAAGAATAAGTTTGGTTTGCCCAACTCCATAAAAGCATCTTTAGAATGCCAATCAGGTTGTGAGATCATACCAACTCGAAAGCCTTGCGCTTCAAGCATACGGCCAATAATAGCCATACCAAAACTGGGATGATCAACATAAGCATCTCCGGTTACCATAATAATGTCACAACTATCCCAGCCTAAGTCATCCATCTCGCGTCGACTCATTGGAAAAAATGGTGCTGTGCCGTAGCATTCAGCCCAATATCTTGGATAATCAAATAACTCTATTTTTGGTAATGGGATCATAAAAAAGGTGCCTCGAAATAATTGCCGCGAATTATAACAGATTTAAGAGATAAAAATCGTTTGTATAATGTACTAGTGTAAGTTTTTGGTT
>CALJHL010000098.1 GCA_938075435.1 uncultured Thalassotalea sp.
TTACCGACCGCTTAGGTGATAAGCACCACATTCAGTTTTGTGCTGAGCCTAAACTTGATGGCTTAGCGGTGAGTATTCGCTATGAACATGGCTTATTAGTGCAAGCGGCAACTCGCGGTGATGGTAAAACTGGTGAGAATATCACTGAAAATGTCCGCACCATTGGCTGTATCCCGTTAAAGCTGCGTGGTGATAATTATCCTGAAATTATTGAAATTCGCGGTGAAGTCTTTATGCCGAAAGCAAGTTTTGAGGCGCTAAATAACAAAGCGATTAAAAGCGGTGATAAAGCCTTTGCAAACCCTCGAAATGCCGCCGCCGGCAGTTTACGACAACTAGATTCTAAAGTAACCGCTAACCGTAACTTAGCTTTTTATGCTTATGGTTTAGGTTTCGTCAGTGATGAAAGCTGGCTCGCCGATGGTCACCATCAACGTTTAATGCAAGTACAAAAACTTGGTGCACCGGTTTGCCCTGAAATAAAACTACTCGACGAGCCGAGCTTATGTGATGATTTCTATAAAGATATCTTACAGCGACGCGAGCAACTTAGTTATGAAATTGATGGCGTTGTTCTAAAAGTCGATAACATTGCCTCGCAAAAAGTTCTTGGCTTTGTTGCTCGAGCTCCTCGTTGGGCTACCGCCTATAAATTTCCAGCTCAGGAAGAGTTAACCAAGTTACTTGATGTCGACTTCCAAGTCGGTCGCACCGGAGCAATAACACCGGTTGCTAGACTAGAGCCAGTTTTTGTTGGTGGTGTCACAGTCAGTAATGCAACATTACATAACCAAGATGAAATTAATCGTTTAGGATTAAAAATTAACGACACTGTGATCATTCGTCGTGCTGGTGATGTTATCCCACAAGTGGTTAGTGTGGTTTTAGACAAGCGTCCAGACGATGCGCAAGCGATTGCTTTTCCTAGTAGCTGCCCAGTGTGCTCTTCGGCAGTAAAACGCGCAGAAGGTGAAGCGGTGTTACGCTGTACCGCTGGTTTGTTCTGTGAAGCACAACGTAAAGAGGCGATTAAACATTTCTCGTCGCGCAAAGCGTTAGATATCGATGGTCTAGGTGATAAATTAGTCGAACAACTAGTCGATGAAAACCTTATCGAAACTCCGGCTGATTTGTTTAAACTGAACGAAACGATACTAACCACATTAGAACGTATGGGCCTTAAGTCAGCACAAAATCTGATCGCCTCACTTAAAGCCTCAAAATTGACCACCTTAGCCCGCTTTATATATTCCCTAGGGATAAGAGAAGTCGGTGAAACAACGGCAAGTAACTTAGCTGAACACTTTTTAACCATTGAAAATGTGCGAACAGCAGACTTTGATACCTTGCAAACAGTCGCCGATGTTGGCGCTATTGTGGCAAAAAATATTGTTAACTTCTTTGCCGAACAGCACAATAATGACGTTGTTGACCAATTGATTAATGCCGGTGTACATTGGCCGGTCATTGAAATAAAAGCCGATGATGAATTACCTTTAAAAGCCAAGGTTTTTGTCCTCACCGGCACATTGTCGCAAATGGGTAGAACAGAAGCGAAGGCTAAGCTACAGTCCTTGGGAGCAAAAGTTTCGGGTAGCGTTTCGGTCAAAACCGACTTTCTTGTTGCCGGTGAAAAGGCGGGTTCAAAATTGACAAAAGCTAATGACTTAGGCGTGTCGATACTAACCGAAGATGAGATGATTGCTCTGTTAGCCAGTCATAATGTTTAGTTAAACCAAATACTCTAATCGTTTAGTTAACTGCCTGTTTAGGCACAATGGCATGATTTGGTAATCGCTGTTATTGGTTGCAGCGATGTAAATCTTGAGCCTTAATGGCTTTAATTTTGTAACGAGCCCAGCAAACCAAAGCATAGCGCTGTAAATAGCCAAGCTGAATATGGCTCTACAGCTCGCGGCTCATGTCTTTACCTAATAATAAATTAGAAAGCATTACTTGCTTGTAGCTTTGAACTTATTGAATTTAAAGCATGTTTCTTGCAATTTTTTTGCTGTTTTTTAGGGGGATTAACTGCAATTGGTGTTCTACCAACACCAACACCTTCGATAAGTTTCCTGAGAAATTAATTGCGTTAGATAAGCGCTACCTGTCAATCCACTCGCACCAAAAAGTAAAGCTGTTTTAGTTTGCATTATTCAATCATTTTTAAAAACTGAATGATTACCCTAACACCAATGTTAACTATTTGAAATTGGTTAGCATAAATTGCATTTAATTATCCAATTTTTACAACTTAAAAAACGATAAAATAAATTTGCTCAAGGTATTTTAAAAAAATCAAAAATATTAAAAAAAACGCTTGCAAAAAGTGAGGGCAATAAGAATAAGGGGTAGCAAAAGTTATCCACTGATTCTGTGTAAAACTTTATAATTACATGGTAATAATTGTGTTACCCAAATGTAACCTTGCAAAATATTGTAATTGTAATTCTTTACTATCGCTGTAGTGCTTAATTTTATTGACGTCTAATATTTATAAACAAAGTTATCCACAGTCTTATGGGCTTGGGAATTTATGCCTTTATTGAATTTCGACGCAAATGCTAGTTTTTAATTTAAATTTATAAATGAATTTAAATTTAAATAATAAAGATAAATAAATTTTAAAATATTGCAAAGTTGGCATGAAATAGCAATATTGCTGCGCGGTCAATAAAAGCCAGTTATATTGCCATAACCCTTTTAAATACTAGTGTGCAGCCTGTATATACCATATTGATATCGGGGCTAGCACACCAGAGACAACGATGACAGCATTTTTAAGATAATTTAAGGCTAAGGTTAAATTACTGGTTTTAATAAACCAGAACAGACTTTAATTTTTAAGGTTAAAAAATATCGATGCTGAAATATAAATACCGCTTAGTGTAAATGAATTCTAGCTTTCTGAAGTTATCAACAGTAATACAGAAAGCTAAAACAGGCCTATTTATGCGCAATTAAAGGGCGTTTTTAGCGAGTAAATGGTTTAGTTTTTTAGCCATTATAATGCCTAGTACCATCATCGCGATGAAGACTAATATCTTGTTATTCATAGCGCTTAGGTTTGCTATCGCGGGACCTGGGCAAATACCGGCAATTCCCCAACCGATACCGAAAATAATTGCGCC
>CALJHL010000099.1 GCA_938075435.1 uncultured Thalassotalea sp.
ATTAAAGCTAAATAAACCCAAATCAAACAAAATCAAACAAAATCAAACAAAATCAAACAAAATCAAACAAAATCAAACAAAATCAAACAAAATCAAACAAAATAAAAATACCTATGTTGAATTTGCAACTCAAACGTCTGGACCGTGTTAAATTTAACGTGACCCTGACCCTAGTTATTTAAACGTGCTGTAGCAATATTTGGACTGGGTGTTTTATCTGGCGTTTACCTAGGCGCTTTACCTGGCTACGACATGAAAAACCGGTGGCCATTTGCAAGCCACTATCGCCCGCTTCTACCGGCTTTTGCCAACTCAATTGATACAAACCCGCACTGTCTTGCTGATTTTGTTTTTCATGACCAAAGGTACCTGCCATGCCACAACAACCAACACTGGCAGCATTTACCTGTAAGCCAAAGTGAGCGAATATAATTTGCCATTGCGCTTCACTGGTGGGTAAAGCGGTTTTTTCAGTACAATGGCTAAACAACTGAAATGCGGGTAAATCTTTAGTTGCAGTTACCGGTATCTGAGCCAAGACAGTTAATAACCATTCATGGCTAAGCTGCACATTAAAATCACCGCGTTGCGCACCGAGTGTTTGTTTATATTCGTCGCGATAACACAACACCAGTGACGCATCCATTCCCAGCAACGGAATATTTAAACTGTGTAGCTGATTTAAAAACTCAGCGCTTGATTGCGCGGTTTTAGCAAATTTAGCTAAAAATCCTTTAACGTGTTGCGGCTTACCGTTAGGTTTAAAAGGCAGTAATACTGGTTTATAGCCGAGCTTAGCAATAAGTTTCATCATATCGCTAACCACAGTGGCGTCGTAATATGAGGTAAAGGGGTCTTGCACAATTAATACATATTGCTGTCTTTGTTGTTGATTAAGCTGTTGTAAATAAGCTAGATCAAAAGTGCTAAAATGTTGCTGTTTTATTTGTTCAGCTAAGGTCGGGCTCGACAGCAAAGGCGTGTCAATATAACCCAAACCATGTTTTGCAAAGCTTTTAAATAATGGGTTACTAATACTAAAGTTAACCAGTTTTGGCGCTTTCGCTAACAGCGGCGCTAAGGTTTCAATGTGAGCTACAAAGTGATCTTTAATGGGTCTTAAATAACGAGAGTAATACACTTGTAAAAACCGTGCTCTAAAATCGGGAACATCAACTTTTACTGGGCATTGGCTAGCACAGGCTTTACATGCCAGACAACCGCTCATCGCGTCCATCACTTCATTTGAGTAGTCATAAAAACCAACTTTGCCTTTAATCGAGTTAACCGTTTTTAACGCCATTGACTTAACACTGACCTTACCGCTTGCGGCTTCCAGTTCAGAAAAATCAACCCCTTTATTGGCTAATAACCGTAACCATTCTCGCATCAAACCCGCTCGTCCTTTCGGCGAGTGGCGACGATCGCCAGTAATTTTACTGGACGGACACATCGGGCTTTTACTGTCAAAATTAAAACATAAGCCATTACCATTACAGTTCATCACCGACGGAAAATCTTCACGTGTAGTGACGGGGATTTGCCTATCGAGGGCACCACGTTTTAACGCATCTACCGACACTAAAATTTCGGTGGAATCAATGGGCGTACAAATTTTACCTGGGTTCATTTTATTTAACGGATCGAACGCGGTTTTAATTTTTCGTAATTCTAAAAACAGCTGTTCTCCAAAAAATGTTGGCCCGTATTCACTGCGGTAGCCTTTACCATGCTCTCCCCACATTAAACCGCCATACTTTGCTGTTAAAGCAACCACTTGGTCTGATATTTCTCTCAGGGTTTGTTCTTGTTTGGGATCGCACATATCAAGCGCTGGCCTTACATGCAGAACACCGGCATCCACATGACCAAACATGCCATAATTAAGCTGGTAGTTGTCAAGCAACTGGCGAAACTCAAGGATATAATCCGCTAAGTTTTCTGGCGGCACCGCGGTATCTTCGGCGAACGCTAAAGGCTTAGCACTAGTTTTGGCATTACCTAACAAGCCAACCGCCTTTTTACGCATACCGTACAGTTTGTTGATACTGTCTAAATCAAACGTCACTTGATAGCCAATTACCCCATGCTCAGTAATATTATCTTGGTCAAGTGTTGTCGCTAATGCTTGTACTTGTTTTTCTACGTCAGTGAGTTCTAAGCCGGTAAATTCGACTAGATTTAAGCCATCCATCACTTTACCCGGTACTGAGGTAATTAAGTCTTGCACCGAATGCCAAACAATATCTTCTTTTGCCAAATTTAATACGGTGGAATCGATAGTCTCTACCGACAGCGCTTTGGCCTGAACTAAATAAGGAGAATGGCGTAAAGCCGACTCGAAGCTGTCGTATTTAATATTAACGATGGCGCGAGCGTTGGGAATAGGAGTAATATTTAGTTTTGCTTCGGCAACAATCGCCAAGCTTCCCTCTGAGCCAGTAATAATACGGCTCAAATCAAATTCAGATAAATCGTCGTTAAACACATTTTCTAGATCATAACCCGTTAAAAACCGATTTAAACGTGGGAATTTAGCAATGATAGCGGCGCGGTTATCGAAACATGCGGCAAATGTGGTCTTATATAAATGACCAACGGCAGTGTCTTGTTGGCCGAGTTTTTTAACCTCGGAGACGCTTTTCGGTTCAGTATAAAATTCTTCGCCATTGGCTAACACACAACGCAAACCAAGCACATGATTTGAGGTTTTACCGTATACCAAAGAGCCTTGGCCAGACGCATCGGTATTTACCATACCACCTATGGTTGCCCGGTTACTGGTGGATAAATCGGGAGAAAAGAAATAACCAAAAGGTTTTAAATATTCGTTGAGCTGATCTTTAACGACCCCTGCTTGCACCTTAACCCAACCCTGGTCAATATTAATGTCGAGAATTTGGCGCATATATTTAGACAAATCAATGACAATACCTGGGGTTAACGACTGACCATTAGTACCAGTACCGCCACCTCGAGCACTAAATTTTATATCGTTAAATGACGCCTGCGCTGCGATTTTAGTGATTAATTTAATGTCTTCAACCGTTTTCGGTTGTAACACCGCTTGCGGGATTTGTTGATAAACACTGTTGTCGGTGGCAACCGCTAAGCGGTCACTGTATTGGCAGGCAATATCACCAGTAAAATTTCGCTTCTTTAAGGCGTTTAAATACTGTTGATAAATCGGGGCAATAACATCACTAAAACTAAGGCGTGGTAACATAAAACTCTTATAAAAGGCTATCTCTGGGAATATGTTCCTATGATGCTAAAATTTTGTTATTAAAACAAATGCTTTCTCATTGGTTATTAGAAAGCTTTGCTATATAAACTGCACTTTTGCTATTTACTACGCTGATTTTAACCGTCTATTTATGAGTTAAGTGTTAGGGCACAAAAAACCGGCAATAAATGCCGGTTTTTATAAGTGTTCAATAGTTAACAGTTTTAGCTATTTTGATCGGCTAGGTACAACCAAGTATCAAGAACTGAGTCTGGGTTTAATGACACACTGTCAATGCCCTGCTCTACTAACCAAGCGGCAAAGTCTTTGTGATCTGATGGCCCTTGGCCACAAATACCCACGTATTTGCCGCGCGCTTTACATGCTTTAATCGCCATTGATAATAACGCTTTAATGGCCGGATTACGTTCGTCAAATAAATGCGCAATTAAACCAGAGTCGCGGTCTAAACCTAACGTTAACTGAGTTAAATCATTTGAGCCAATTGAAAAACCATCAAAATAATCTAAGAATTGATCGGCAAGTAAGGCGTTCGATGGTAATTCACACATCATAATAATTCGAAGGCCATTTTCACCACGAACTAAGCCGTTTTCAGCAAGAATTTCAATTACCTGCTCAGCTTCTTCTAAGGTACGAACGAATGGGATCATGATCTCAACATTCGTCATGTCCATGCCGTTACGAACACGCTTTATTGCTTCACACTCCATGGCGAAACATTCGCGGAAATCTTCAGAAATATAACGGGCAGCGCCACGGTAACCAATCATCGGGTTTTCTTCTTCTGGCTCATAAATGTCGCCACCAACCAAGTTAGCGTATTCATTCGACTTAAAATCAGACATACGAACGATGACTTTTTCGGGTGCAAAAGCACACGCAAGCGTTGAAATACCTTCGGCTAATTTAGCAATATAAAACTCAGTTGGTGATTCATAACCGGCAATAATGTCATTAATTTCAGCTTGTAAGTCAGCAGACTCATGCTCAAAATTAAGTAGTGCTTTTGGATGAACACCGATCATTTTGTTAATAACAAATTCAACTCGGGCTAAACCAATGCCTGAATGCGGTAAGCGAGCAAAAGAGAAAGCTCGGTCTGGATTACCAACATTCATCATAACTTTCATTGGAATGTCAGGCATGTTGTCAATTTCGGAAGTGGTTACGGTGTAATCTAATTGTCCAGCATAGATAAAACCGGTATCACCTTCGGCACATGACACAGTGACTTCACTGCCATCGGCAATTTTACTGGTAGCATCACCACAACCAACGACAGCGGGTATGCCCATTTCACGAGCAATAATAGCGGCATGACAGGTACGGCCACCACGATTGGTAACAATAGCCGAAGCACGTTTCATGATTGGCTCCCAATCAGGATCGGTCATATCGGTAACCAGTACATCACCCGGTAAGATTTTATCCATCTCATCAATTGACTTAAGAACTTTAACAACACCTTTACCAATTTTTTGGCCAATTGAACGGCCTTCACAAATTACTTTTGATTTGTCTTGTAATTGGAACTGCTCGAGTACATTGGCACTTTCACGGCTACGAACCGTTTCAGGACGAGCTTGGACGATATATAACTTACCGTCTAGGCCATCTTTCGCCCACTCAATGTCCATCGGACGCTTATAATGTTGTTCAATAATTACCGCTTGGCGAGAAAGCTCTTCAACTTCAGCATCGGTAATTGAAAATGTATTTGATTCGCTTTCTTCAATATTAACGATATCAACTTGCTTGCCATGTTCAGGGTTGTCGGCGTAAATCATTTTGATGGCTTTCGAGCCAATATTACGGCGAACAACTGCAGGCTTATTTTTTGTGAGTGTTGGTTTGTGTACATAAAATTCGTCAGGGTTAACCGCACCTTGAACGACCATTTCACCTAAACCAAAGCTTGAGGTAATAAAGACTACGTCATCAAAACCTGATTCAGTGTCTATGGTAAATATAACGCCAGAAGAAGCGATATCAGAACGTACCATACGCTGGATACCAGCTGATAAAGCGACACCACGGTGATCATAGCCAGAATGAACACGATATGAAATGGCGCGGTCATTAAATAACGACGCGTATACGTGCTTAATGGCAACCATGACTGAGTCAAAGCCACGTACGTTTAAAAACGTTTCTTGTTGACCCGCAAATGAAGCGTCCGGCATGTCTTCGGCAGTCGCTGAAGAACGCACTGCAAATGAAGCATCGTTGGCGAATTCACCGGCAAGTTGGGCGTACGCGGCTTCGATGTCTTTTTGCATTTCTGGTAAGAAAGGCGTGTCGATAATCCAGTTACGAATTTTTTCACCGCATTCAGTTAAGGCAGCAATATCTTCAACGTCTAAAGTATCTAATAAGGAAAAGATTTTTTCATTAACGCCAGAATGCTCAAGAAACTCATTAAACGCAAACGAGGTAGTAGCAAAACCACCGGGAACTTGTACACCTAGATTTTCTAGGTTACTGATCATTTCACCAAGTGATGCATTCTTACCGCCGACGCGATCTACATCACCCATACCTAAGTCTTGATACCAAAGAACATTCTCTTGCACGTGTTTCTCCAAACCAGTTAACAAATCCTAAAATGAGGTTAGCCCTCAAAAGTCGTCGACATTTTACACTGCAAAAGGCTAAACTGAAACCCATATTGAAAGTTTTTATATGAGTTAACGCAATGAGAGCAGCTTTTTACATTTCTGATGGTACCGCCATCACCTCTGAAGTTTTTGGTCACGCGCTTTTGTCACTTTTTAAAGTGGAATTTGAGCACATCACCATCCCTTTTGTCGAAACTTTAGAAAAGGCCGACGAGGTCGTACAGCAAATTAATCGAACTCATAAGCGCACGGGTTTGAAACCCTTAGTTTTTCATACCTTTGTAAACCCTGAGATACGCGAAGCAATTGACAATAGCCAAGGCGTTATTTATAACTTTTTAGAACACTTTGTTCAGCCGGTCGAACAAGAGTTAGGGATTAAAGCCAAACCTAAAACCCATAGAACCCATTCCATTCATGAAAACAGTTATGACTATCGTATTGATGCGGTAAATTTTGCCTTGGCTAATGATGATGGTACGCAAGTAACCAATTACGAACATGCTGATGTAATTTTAGTTGGTGTGTCACGTTCGGGTAAAACCCCTACGTCTCTTTACCTGGCATTACAATATGGAGTAAAAGCAGCGAATTACCCGTTTACCGAAGATGATATGGATGATCTCGCGCTTCCGCCCTTTCTTAAACAGCATAAGAAGAAGTTGTTTGGCTTAAGTATTGAACCGAATCGCTTGCATGAGATACGTGATGGCCGAAT
>CALJHL010000100.1 GCA_938075435.1 uncultured Thalassotalea sp.
TTTATTTGGTAAAGTAGGCATACCTGATGAATAAACACCAGCCTCTTTGATTGACTTAGTTACCATTGACATACCGGTAAGGACAGTTCCATCGGCAATGTGTATATGACCATTAACACCAACTAGGCCGGCAATAGTACAGTTTTTACCGATAGTCGTACTCCCGGCAATAACACTACAAGCAGCCATAGCGGTACCAGAGCCAATAACAACATTATGGGCGATTTGCAGTTGATTATCTAAAATGCAATTGTCTTCAATAATGGTATTTTCAAGTGCGCCACGATCTATTGTAGTACATGCACCAATTTCGACACGGTTACCAATGATAACAGAGCCTAACTGCGGTATTTTGACCCATTGGCCATTGTCGTTAGCATAGCCAAAGCCATCACTGCCGATTGCAGTATTGGCTTGTATCAAACAATCCTCGCCGATTTCAACTCGGTGATAAATACTTACATTCGACCATATTTTTGTACGCGCGCCAATTTTTGCTTGTTTACCAATAAAACAATTAGCACCAATCGAGGCACCATCAGCAAGCGTTACACCTGATTCAATCACTGCATTAGCACCGATACTTACGCCTGCACCGATGTTCGCATCCGCAGAGATAACTGCACTAGCAGCGATGCCTTGTGCTGGCTCAGGTGTGGTATCAAGTAATTGGGCGACAAGTGCAAAGCCTAAGTATGGGTTAGATAAAACTAAGGCATTAGTTTGGCAATATTTAGCGTTAGCTTCAGAGACAATAACTGCTGAAGCTTGGGTATGCTCTAAAAATGGTCGGTATTTAGCATTAGCTAAAAAGGCAATTTGACCTGAAGTAGCATCCGTTAAGGTTGCTAACGAGCTTATTTCGCAATGGCTATCGCCAATCACCTGACCGTCTAACGTTTTTGCCAATTCACCTAAAGTTACCATAAAGTCTCTTACTTAATTTTTGCCGCTTGTTCTACTACTTTAGCTGAAATATCAGCTTCTGGCTTAGAAAATGCTACTGAAGATTGCTGTAAAACTAAGTCATAGTCTTCACTAGCAGCGACAGCATCAACTGCTTTTTTGACTAATTCTAAGATTTTTTGTTGCTCTTCTTGCTCACGACGCTTTAAACTTTGTTGTAAAGGCTTAGCTTTACTTGCATATTCTTGGCGCAAGCCATTGATAATGGCATCTAAAGCTTCAATTTCTTTGTCGCTCATTATGCCTTTGTCACGTTGGCTTTTTTCCATGTTGTATTTAATGTCACCTTCCATTTTTTTAAGCGCATCAATTTGTTCTTTAAATTCCGCACTAATAGTGCTTTGAATGGTGGCCATTTGTGGCAATTGAGAGACCACTTTTTGGATATTTACAGTGGCAATTTTTTGCTCTTTTGCTAAAGATGCACCAGAAAATAATAGACTTGCAGCCGCTGTTGTAAAAGCAATAGATTTAACTAATTTATTCAACTTACTTCTCCTAATTATAGTAATATTGTTGTTGGTCTAGGCCAACTATTGTTTATTTTTATCTTAGTTCTCGGGTGGTAGTACCAAAAAACTAAACTATTTTAAAATGTTTTACCAATGTTAAAACTGAAGAATTCAGTATCATCATCTTCTTCTGTTTCGAGAGCTTTGGCAAAGTTAAATATCATCGGCCCCATTGGTGATAACCATTGCACAGAGAAACCTGCCGACACTCGCATTCTTTTCCAATCAGAATAATCCTCAATCTTTTCAAACTCTTTTGGGGCTAAAGAATCAAAATAAGAAAGGCTAAATTCAGTGTCCCAGACATTACCTGCATCAACAAAGAAACTTGAACGTACGCTGTTGCTATAACTTTCATCCAAAAATGGGGTAGGCACAATCAATTCGATACTCGCTAGGGCGATCGCATTACCACCAACACTTCGCTCAGATACATAAACTGCATCGGAATCTGGTGGTAGAATTTCATTGCTACTACCTGGAAATCCTGGAGCAAAACTTGGGCTCCGGTAAATGGCACGAGGACCAACTGTATTATTTTCAAAACCACGTAACGTATCAGAGCCACCGGCGCGATAATTTTCCCAAAATGGTAATAATTGGTCATTATCTTCTATGGTGCTGTAACCGTTACCATAACCGAGCTCTAAACGAGTTAAAAACACCCATTTATGATCGCGGCTAATCGGGAAGTAATACTTTGAATCATACTTTAATTTAAAGTACTGCACGTCAGAGCCTGGCGTGGTAACTTTACCATTTAACACTTGTGAAGAACCAGCGCTTGGAAAAGTACCGCGGTTTAAAGTTACCCGAGATAATGTGGCGTTTAGATCAAATGTTTCAAAATTTAATTTTGCATCCGGATCATTCGGGTCTTGATAGACCTCATAAAAGCGGCGAATTTGCTCATAGGTTTGTAAGTTTGAAATATCGCTGCTTTTGTAGGAAACGCCTAAATTAAAGCGTACGTATTCATTAATTGGAAAACCTGAGTTTATGCCAATACCATAAGTGGTATTATTATAGTTTTCAAGGTTAGCTTGGCCAGCATCAAACTCGGTATAGAAAATATTCCCACCGAGAGAAATCGCATCAATGGTAAAGTAAGGGTCGGTATAAGATAAATTAACACTGTCTGAGTATTTGGTTGTAC
>CALJHL010000101.1 GCA_938075435.1 uncultured Thalassotalea sp.
TATCGTTTTAATGGCAACGGCTTTTACTCTTGGTTGCTTTGATGCAACCGCTATTGCCAATCCATCATTTCGGTCTGTCTTGTGGCCTTGACGAAATGGCGTGACACATTTTGGTGTTATTATTTTTGGCGTATGCCCTAATTCTTTTACATACCTGGCCCAAAAATGCGCAGAGCCACAGGCTTCAATGACAACCTCGCTAATCGGCTGTTTCGCTAGCCATCGAGAAAGGCTCTGTCTAGTGAATGCTTTATCCGTAAGTACTTTGTGGTTTGCATTTAAGGTACAAACATGAAAAGAATTCTTTGCTAAATCTATTGCGATAACGTTATTATTCATTTTGTATGGACTCCAGGGTAAAAGTTTAGTCACTTATTACGTTACTCTCTCCTAGGGAGGGAGTCCATACATCGGGGAAGGGAAGGCCACAACCTCCTTTAGTTTCAAAATGGCTATATTAAAAGCTCATTATGAAGTAAGGGGGCGCGACCTTCGTCGATGACGTTGTTTGTCAATTAACTATGTTTAAGGCTCAGTAGCACTCTTTTCTAATATTGTATGACTGGTTATCGCTCACTTGGGACATCAGCTTTTCCATAAAGTTCTTGGTGCACTTTTAGCTGAGTTAAACGCATAAGTCTGTCAATATTTAGGAAACTTGTTACAATGCTATTTTTGATTTTAGGTAGACTATGAATAAAAGTGATGATCCGCTACACGGCGTGAAACTGGAACAAATTCTAACCGAGCTGGAGAAGAAAATTGGTTGGGATAAGATGGGTGAGCTACTTAATATTCGTTGTTTCACCAATAAACCGCGTCTTAAATCAAGTTTGAAATTTCTGCGTACAACCCCTTGGGCACGCAGTAGAGTTGAAATTTTATACCTAAAAACATTTTGTAGTAAGCATAAAGAAACGGGAAAATTAATCAGGGCGATACTCGCCCAGAATACAGCAGTAACAGAAAAGACTTCTACCAAGCCTACTCCCTTTGTTTGGCCAACATCCAAAAAATAAATAGACTTATGCCACACTGAAGACATTAGTTTCATGAATAATTCCATGTCTTCAAAGGCTGAAAATCGCTCTTAACATACCTAATATTTCAATAACTTAAGGGCGACTCTGTATTAAAACGAGCTTTGTTTATTTTCCTTTACTATACCTTTCGATAGTTTCCAGACGTTTTTTGATATTGGATAAATATATTTCTTTATCCTCAACATTGTCTTTCATCATGGCAACTAATTCATAGACGCCTTCTTTTTCAGGGTATTTCTTTCGATGCTTTGCAACCCACATTATAGAATCGGGTAACAATTTAATATGTCCATCAAAAAACATCTGTGAAAGGTACTTATTACCTGACTCTTGATACCAGTTATATTGGTCAACTGCATTATCAATTTTTAAATTTAAGATACCATCAATTTTATTTAGGTCTTCTACTGTTCCTGACTTTAAACGTCTTGCGTTAGCCACATCAAAATTAGCTGAAAGTACGCTTTCTAAGGCATAATAATTTTTAGCTCCAGAATCAAACCCATAATATAAGCCAGCAAAGAAGGTTGCTGTTGAAATAGATAAAGTTAACAAACCATATTTAATTATACTATGCACTTATTTATCCTTAAATTAGTTTTGATGAGTGTCCGTTGCTCGCTTAAGAGACATTAACCATATCAGATGGTTACGTCAATATCATTCAAATTTATCTTGGATAACTTGACTACATTTTATAGGGTTAGATTGTTCTATAAAATGGCCGCCAGAAGCCTTAATTACTTTTAATTCACGAAATGAATTTTGAAATGGCCTGATACAATCACCATTAACAAATAAATCATTACTTGGTTGGATGTATGAAGCATCAATGTCGAACCTGTCACTCGGCTCTGTAAGTGATGAAATCAATTTTAAGCGATGATTAAGTACCTTGCTACTAACTTTGTTGATCGATTCAATTTGTTGGCTAGCGTGAGGTAAAACTAACTCAGTTAGCCAACGTAAATGTTGATGAGTCCAATTATCTTTTACTTGGCAAGTGATGTTATTGCGCAAGAAAAATCCTTTCAGTTGATATTTGGCATCTTTTAAGTCTTTCGTGGCGGTTTCTCTGGCACGAGATAAATCCCGAATGGCCTCGTCTTCAGATTCGGGCACATAAATAGGTGTTAAGTTCTCGGAATTTAATAACTTAGCGAGCTTTAGGGCATCTCGTTTATCGGTTTTTACTTTATCGCCAGGTTTTTTTGGAATGAGAGAGGGGCGACGACATAGCAACAATGGCCGAGACTAGCACAGGATGACGAAGTATTTTTTCTAATTGTAATTATGACTCAGGATGGCACTGTATAGTCTCTCTATCTTGAACTTGACTATACATACAAACTACCTTTAATGCTGCAACCTCAAAAAACTCATCTGAATAAATATTCATCAGCCCTAAACTTAAGCAACAAAATGCCAAGAAAATATTTTTTTTGGCATTCTAATTGCTGTACGGGCTATAAATAAATTTAGAGACCTCACTTAAGGTTAATGCCCTAACGTAATCGTTAGGGATTTTTGGTATTAACTCTAGCGTTATTTCGCTTTCATGGTCGTTACTGTCTTGTTGTCTTAACCTTTGGCAATTATCTCTCGGGCCATTTCATCTGCCACTAAACCGGTAGGTTGGTTATTCGCATCGGCTTTTTCAAATACCTGCATTAAGGTATTATAAATATTATTTACCAAACGAGTTGCTTCATCGGCGCAATATTCTTGTGGGTAAATCTCTAACGCAACATTGATTATGCCACCGGCATTAATCACATAATCAGGGGCATACAATATGCCTGCCTCTAATAACGCTTGATCATGACGCTTTTCGGCTAATTGATTATTCGCACAACCGGCAATGATCACCGCTTTTAATTCGCTAATGGTTTGATCATTAATACTCGCACCTAAAGCACAAGGAGAAAATACGTCAACATCTTGGCGATAAATTTCGTCTAAACCCACAACGGTAGCGTTAAGCTCATTGGCGGCTTTAGTTAAGATGTCTTGATTAATGTCAGTAACAATTAGCTCGGCACCTGCTGCGTGAAGTTGTTCACATAAAGAGTAACCAACACTGCCCAATCCTTGCACCGCTACTTTTAAGCCAGTTAAGTCATCGCGATTTAATTTAAATTTAACTGCAGCTTTAATTCCTAAAAAGGTACCTAGGGCAGTAAATGGTCCAGGGTTACCGCTCTTGCCTTCAAGGCCTGATACAAAATCAGTCTCTTGATGAACTATTGCCATATCACCAGTCGTAATATTGACATCTTCAGCGGTATAGTAACGGCCATTTAAGTTATTAACGGCTCTGCCAAATGCTTGAAAAAGCTCGGCAGATTTTAATTGCTTTGGGTCGCCAATAATCACCGCTTTACCACCACCAAGTTTTAAACCAGCCATGGCATTCTTATAGGTCATACCTTTAGACAGTCTTAATACGTCTTTTAGGGCATCGGCATCACTGGCGTAATTCCAGAAACGACATCCGCCTGCAGAAGGGCCTAAGTTGGTGTTATGAACAGCGATAATGGCTTTTAGGCCAGTTTTTTCATCGCTACAATAAACAACTTGCTCGTGGTTATCAAAATCTACTAAATCAAAAACAGCCACAGTGTTCTCCGTTATTTTTTTGAGTGTCAATGCGTTTCGTTAATTAAAAATTAAACTGCATTTTAGTTGCCGCACTTTAGCACTTAACATCCTAGGTGACTAGGTGTCAGCAATATTTCAACATAACTAATATGTGCAGATTTTAGTACAGTTTTAGTTACGCAGGATGTTTAAATTCACTTGTTATTCTTTTTAATTTCGGCGAGTATGACCTCATTATTATTTTTATGAGATTAATTATGTCTGAAGTAAAACCATTAACCCCAGAAGAAAGTCAAAAATGGGTTAGAGAGCAATATTTAAAAGCAACCAAGTATTTAAGCGGTAAGGGTTTTGTCACTAATTCTGTTGCAGTGCAATCAAGTCGTTATTTACCCCCAGTTGTTGCCGTTTGGAAACTTAAAACGATTGATAACAAAGAAGTATGGGTAATTAGTGGTGATTTACCTTGTGATCACATTGTCAGTACCGCCGCTGAAAACGTACGCGAAACATTGCGTAACTTTTCAATGAAATGGCAA
>CALJHL010000102.1 GCA_938075435.1 uncultured Thalassotalea sp.
ATAGGTAATAACCTAGTAAACATCGCGGCATCATCTATAGCAACCATTATTGGTATGCGACTATTTGGAGATATAGGGGTGCTTTACGCCACCATAGCGCTGACTTTAATCGTTTTAATATTTGCTGAAGTAACACCAAAAACCTTAGCTGCGATGTATCCTGAAAAGGTCGCGTTTCCGAGTTCCATTTTACTTACGTTTTTGTTAAAAATTATGTTTCCGATAGTGGTAGTTGTGAACTGGATCACTAACGGTATTTTAATCTTACTCCGTATTAGTCCTGAGCAGCGTGTCCAACATAGCTTAAGTACCGAAGAATTACGCACCGTAGTTAATGAGTCCAGTGCTTTGTTGCCTTCTCGTGATCAAGATATGTTAGTTAGCGTTTTGGATTTAGAAAAAGTCACTGTCGAAGACATCATGATCCCACGGAGCGAAATTCAAGGGATAGATATAAACAACGATTGGAAAAAAATCCAGAAGCAATTAACTCAAGCAAATCACACTCGAGTAATTTTATATCGAGACAGTATTGATGATGTTGTCGGTTACGTACATATGCGTGATGCGGTTAAAATGTTATCCAAAAATCAATTCACTAAAGCGACGCTGTTACGTGCTGTTAGAGAAATGTATTTTATTCCCGAAGGCACTCGGCTTAATGTTCAATTGCTTAAATTCCAGCACGCGAAAGAACGGGTTGGCTTAGTTGTTGATGAATATGGTGACATTCAAGGCTTAGTGACACTTGAAGATATACTTGAAGAAATTGTTGGTGACTTTACCACAACAATGGAACCTGCTCCTTGTGATGAAGTGAACTTGCAACCAGATGGCTCATTTTTAGTCGAAGGTAGTGCCACTATGCGTGACTTGAATAAAGAAATGACATGGAAATTTCCAACCGATGGTCCTAAAACCTTAAACGGTTTAATTTTAGAGTATTTAGAAGATATTCCCGAACCAAATATTAGTTTACGTATTGCCGGTTACCCGATAGAAATTATCGAGGTTAAGGACAACATGATCAGAACGGTTCGTATTTTACCGGAATTTTATAAGCAACAATAAATGATGCTGTTTAGATTCAACATAAGCCGAACCTAGTTCGGCTTTTTAATATCTATTTAACCTGAATAAAGAGTGTTTATAGCCGAGTTTTATACGTTATGGCAGCAGAGGTTGTGCCTAGCATATTAAAAAAACTAAGGGCAAAAGAACGGCCCTAGCTCGTTGCTACAGATATTAATAAAACATTACCCGCCACAGCCAGCTGCTATCTAATTCATCCTGACAAGATCTAAGTTGGCCACTATACGTTTTGGCCCGTGTATCTACTTTCGTGGCGACGTTTATTAACCAGGCCTTCTGCTTGTAGGTGCTGCGTTTATAGCCACCCCAGCCTTCATGATAATTTAAATATTGATTGCGAGTATCCCATTTTGACACACCATTAATTTTTTGGGTTTTTGAAATAAACCAGCCCATAAAATCAATTGCATCGTCAAAGTCATCACGATCAGCACCGCCGTTATCACTTTCGCGAATGTAATCATCCCAAGTAAGGGTTTTAGCTTGTGAAAATCCATAAGCACTGCTTACTCGTCCCCATGGAATAAAGCCGAATAAATAATCTCGGGGAGGTAAAGCATCGCTGCGAAAGGAACTCTCTTGATACATCATACTCATTGGTACATGGATTGGAACGCCCCAGCGATCTTTCATGTCTTTAGCCCCTTCGTACCAACTATGATGTTCGCGAAATATTTCACATAAATTTTCTGGGTTTTCTGGCGGCGGCGTGCTGCAACTACTCAAGAAGACAATTAAAAACAAGGGTAATAAGTACGATAACAGTTTCATAGTTAAAGCCAAAAAGTATTTTTTGTAGTGTGACAGAAAATTTAATTTATTTTAATTGTTTTTGAACTTTTTTAATTAATTTTCCTCTTTTTATATGAAAGTTTCATTTCTCCCTAGATTTTTAGCACATAATTTCGGTTGTGTGCTTTTTTTTGTTTAAATTATTTGATGAAAATTAAGTAAAGTTGGCGGTTTTTGCGGGGCTAGTCAGTAGCCAAACGTCTAAAGATTGGGCGTAAATTTTAGACAAAAAAAAAGCGCGTTACTACAAGATACGCGCTAACAATAGATGAAAGCAATCCAGGGAGAAAATACTTTCATAAAGTATGACGCACTAGCATGTAAAAGGTTCAAATTAAATATCATTTTTTTTACATTTTTTAAATTTAATTTAGCCGCCTCGCTGCATTTAAATTTGTTACTCATAAAATCAATACCTTAGAATCATCACCAGTAAAATAACAAATAAATTTAAGATAAAAAAAAGCACAGACCAAGAAGGTTTGTGCTTCAAAATATCAATCATAGGAAATAAAATGCTTACGCTTATTAAGAGTCGCTGATTAATACATAGTTGAATTTAATAAAAATTATTTTTTATGCAAAATAATTTTTCAGAAAGTCATCAAAATTAAGTGAATCATTCGCTTCAATTTCTTGTTGTTTTAAGATTGATTGCTTAGCAAGGTGCTGCAAATATTCAGTATTAAAAATTTTAGGCGTATGCTCGGCTAATTCATTATTATATTGCTGAACATAATCTAACGACCATTGTGCGATGCTTTTTCCGGTAGAAATTAATTCATCAATAATTCGAGCTGATGGCGTCAATTGCACGTCGACTATTTTTGCTAATTCTTGGGCCAGTACTTCACTGTATTTAGTAGTTTCATTGGCGTCATCATAGAGTTGTGCAATAGGTTGCATTTCAGCAAACAGTTCCGTACCCCACTCAGGAATGCTTTTGGCTTTGCCAAAATCGTTGAGTTTAAGCTGAGGATCTCGACCTGCAAGTACAACTGCATCGGTATTTTCAGCAAAGACTTGGTAATCCTCAACACCTAATGTTGGACTGTCTTTGAATACACAATAAGTTAACAATATATCTAAGAAACGCATTTGCTCGGCGCTAATGCCTGTACTAACAAAGGGATTAACATCCATTGCTCGGACTTCGACATACTCAACCCCTTCAGACTGTAAGGCTTCTGAAGGTTTTTGTCCTGATTTAGCCACTCGCTTAGGGCGTATGGCAGAATATAATTCATTTTCAATTTGTAAAATATTGCTGTTAAGTTGCTGGTATTCGCCGTTGACTTTAACGCCAATAGATGAAAATTCTGCCGATGGTAAACTAATTGCCTTTTGCACTGAATCTACATAATTTTGCACATTGTTATAACAAATTTGCAAACTTGATTGCGCTGAATTGGTATAGCCAAGATCACTCATTCTTAGAGAAGTCGCATACTCTAAATACAAACACCCTGAAGGGGCTTTTTTAAAAGGCAGTTTTTGTGGCTTTCCTTGTAAAAATGACGGGCACAAGGCTGGTGAACTGCCAAATAAGTACGGGATTAACCAACCAAAGCGTTTATAATTACGGATCAACGAAAAATACTTTTCAGAGATAAAATCTTGTGGTGGTTGTTGATCCTTGGTAATTTTTTGCAGAGAGGTAAAGAAATCTTTTGAAAATGAAAAATTAAAATGAATACCGGCAATAACTTGCATTAATGAGCCATAGCGGTTTTTTAGACCTTGGCGGTATACTGTTTTCATGGTGCCGACATTTGATGTGCCATATTGAGCCAACTGTATTTGCTCTTCATTTTCAACGATACAAGGCATGCTCATCGGCCAAAAGTAATCACCATTGATGTTTTCTAACGTGTATTTTTGAATATCTTTAAGCTGTTGCAGGGTTTCGTCAATCGAGCTGGAAACCGGAGTAATAAATTCAAGTAAGCTTTCTGAATAATCTGTGGTGATCAGCTCATGAGTTAGCGCCGAACCTAAAGCTGGGTTGTGAGGTTGATCAGATAATCTGCCATTAGCCTTAATTCTTAACGTTTCTCGCTCAATACCACGATTAACCCCTTTAATTGCTGGCAAATACTGTGCTTGTCGAAAAATACTGGTTAAATCAGAGATAGAGAAAGTCAAATTCACTCCAAAAACTACCCTATTGCCCATTTAATAAAATGACAATGCGTAGCGTTAAAAAATAATTAAGTAATATGTGGGGCAAAGTAACCAATTTTCAATTGTATTAATAGTTAATTTACATTTAAATTGTAACATTTAACCAACAATCGCTTGAATAAAATACCATTTGGTAATTACAAAGTAGCTCAAACTGATAATTCTGTAAAATATTTTGTGGTTTTAAAACAATCCTTTGAACAATAGTGAGCAGCAAGGTAAAGTTAACAATCCTTTCTTGATTTTGATATAGCCATGGAAAACTCTGCCTTTACTCTACTGCCCCCTCTTCTAGCGATAATTATTGCGATTTGGCGTAAAAATGCCATTTTGGCCCTGATCAGCGGCTTATTTTTATGTTTTTTACTGTTACATAACTGGCAACCTGTAGATGCCGTAGTCGGTTCTTTTGGCAGTATTGTTGATGTGTTTTTGTCTATTGGTAATGCGCAAATTATTGCGTTCAGTTTACTCATTGGTGCTTTGGTTCAACTGATGAACCAATCAGGAGCAGTACAAGGTTTTATTGAAAATCTGGCAAATATGAGTTTAGTAAAAACTAAACGCCAGGCGAGTCTATTGCCCACAATTGTTGGTACAACTATATTTACTGATACAAACTTAAGTATGTTTACCGGTGGTATGGCTTCACAAAAGCTGTTTGACAAGCATGGTTTAAGTAGAGCGAAATTAGCCTATTTATTGGATTCAACCTGTTCACCAATAAGTGTTCTGTTTTTAATAAATGGTTGGGGAGCCTATTTATTAGGTCTGCTCGATGGTTATAATTTAGATGATCCAATTGGAGTGTTGCTAGGAACCATCAGTTATAACTTTTATGCCATCATTGCGGTTTTATTGGCTTATTATACCGCCTACAGCGGTAAAGTTTATGGGCCGATGGCAACCAGTGAAAGCTACGTGCCCCACACTGACCTGCAAGAAACCATTAAACCAGCGAAAGCGCGGGTGATGTGGATCCCTATGATTAGTTTAATGGTTATTACTATAGCTATGCTCTGGTTCACCGGCGATGGCGATATTCGTCAAGGCTCAGGCTCATTATCGGTATTTACGGCTATTGTATCTGCCTTAATAATGTTAATTTTTATGATTGGCATGTATCGATTACTTACCTTAAAAGCCTTATCTGAGGCTTTTGTAAAGGGTATTAAAAATATGCTCCCTGCAGTGACTATTTTAGTATTGTCATTTGCCTTCGGTAGCGCGATTAAGTTATTAGGTACGGGCAGTTATGTTAGCCAACTAATTAACCCCGAATTCCCGATAATCTTTATTGCCCCGATTATATTTTTAGTCGCCGGGCTAATGGCTTTTTCAACCGGAACGTCATGGGGAACATTTGCGTTATTAATACCGATGGCGGTACCAATTGCTCTTACTGCAGATATACCCGTTGCATTTTTAGTCGCTGCGGTACTTAGTGGCGGAGTATTTGGAGATCACGCATCACCAATCTCAGATTCTACCGTGGTGGCGTCAATAGCCAGTGGTTGTGATCATTTTGAACATGTTAAAACTCAATTACCCTATTCTTTATTTGCTGCAGGGTTAACCATTATCGGCTTTATAATCGTAGGGGCAATGCTTTAACTCAATTGATATGATAAATACAGACTTTAAAATTGTTGCGGACGAGCAACATTTCATCCTCATTAACAAAGCTGAGAATAGCAATTTTCACGATGAGGATGAACTAGGTAGTGGCATATTTAACACAGTTAAATCAAGTTTAAATATTGAGCAATTATATCCAGTTCATCGCCTAGATAAAATGACTTCGGGTTTGCTGTTATTTGCAAAAACTTCGGAGGCGGCGGCTGAATTTGGCCGTTTATTCGAACAACATCAAGTTGAAAAATATTACTTAGCAATAAGCAAAAATAAACCTAAAAAAAAGCAAGGTACAATAAAAGGCGATATGCAAAAAAGTCGGCGCAGTGCTTGGAAATTATTAAGAACAGCCAATAATCCTGCTATTAGCCAATTCTTTTCTTACGGATTAGGCGATGGCACTCGGTTATTTATGGTGAGGCCTTTATCAGGAAAAACCCATCAAATTAGAGTGGCGTTAAACAGCATTGGCTCAGCCATTGCTGGCGATACAATATATAATCCAAGTGATATATCCGACCGAGGTTATTTACATGCCCTGGCAATTAGATTTACATTATTTGGTCAGCAGTATCAATTTATACAAGCCCCCAATAGTGGTGAATATTTTTTAACCGAACAGTGCCAAAAGGCACTCGACTCGCTCCCTCCTGCTTGGGATTTAGCATGGCCTAAATAAGTGTAGTAAAGAAGCTAAACTAGATAGCTACTAAACAAAAAGCCGCAATGATTAATTGCGGCTTTTTTATTTGCAAATACTATTTAATTATAGCGAGTGTATAAATACAAAGCCTATCGCTACCGGACAAACAAACTTAGTATACCAAGGCCAAATTTTCCAAAAGAAGGAATGCTCAACGGTGTCATTACCCTGTTTGATCTCCGCCAGTACGTCACTGCGGTTCCATATCCAGCCAACAAAGATACAACAAAGCATGGCAATAATAGGTTGGCCATATTGAGTCGCAAGCGTAGCAACAAAGTCCAACATAAAATCTAAGTTAATAATAATAATTACGCTAAGGATGAAAATGATAATGCCAATTAATGTAGTGGCTTTTTCTCTTGCCATATCATGTCGTTCTACAGCATACGAAACTGGTCCTTCGAGCATTGATATTGATGAGGTTAACGCAGCGACACTCATTAACACAAAAAAGGCAAAACCAACAAATAACCCTATAAATCCCATGCTGGTAAATAAAGTCGGGAGTACTGTAAATACCATACTTGGACCAGCAATTAAGGAACCATCATCGGCAAATATGGCAACGCCTTGACTTTGCGCCACATACATTGCAGGAATAATTAATAAACCGGCGAGAAAGGCTATTGATACATCAATCAAGGTCACCTGTGCACCAAGCTGAACAAGGTTTTCCTTTTTAGATATGTACGAACCATATATCACCATGACACTGGTGCCTAAAGAAAGAGAGAAAAATGCTTGTCCTAAGGCACTGACTATCAAGTCGGGTTGAAATACTCGACTTAAATCTGGATTTAGATACGCTTTTAAACCTTCAATTGCACCATCTAAGGTCATTACATAAATGATCAATAATATTAATAAGCCAATTAATAGAGGCATTAAACGTTTAGACCATTTTTCAATGCCTTGCTCTACCCCACGACGAATAATAAAAATAGTAAAAGACATAAAGAACGCAGTAAAAAACAAATTTCGTACTAATCCTTGCGAGATAACCCAGCTGGCGACGTCATTTAAGCCGACAATTTTAGCTAGCGGCTCGACCGCATAGGACATCATCCAACCGGCAATAATACCGTAAAAGCTCAATATTAACGCCGCACAAATTATACCGCCAAAACCAACAAAAAAAGCGAAACGTTTTTGCCAAAGATTTTTAGACATCTTTTGTAATGAAGTAACGGCATTAGCCTGACCATAACGACCTATGAGTAATTCAGCCATAAAAGCTGGGTAGGCTAAACAAAATGCTAAAACCAAGTACACCAGCACAAAAGCGGCGCCACCATTACTTGCTGTTTGTGTGGGAAAACCCCAAATATTACCAAGGCCAACTGCGGAACCTGCAGCCGCCATAATAAAGCCTAGCCGTGAGCTAAACCCACCTCTTGAAGTTGCCATAATATCTCAACTGTAATTGTTATTATTTAGTGATAAAAATCATTGTAGAAGAATAATGATCCTAATGTAATAGTTTTAAAAATAAATCTATTGGCCTATAACCTATCTGAGCCATTTTTATAATTTCACTACCTTTTTTAATAAAACGCCATTACCTCTCAATTTAGTCATTGTTTGCCTTGTATGAGTACGATGAATTATTTTACTATATAGATTCGAACTAAAGCTTTATTGCTTTCTTACTCATTAACTATATTACTGGCATTACTTTGAGCACAACTACTTTCGATCGACCTATCATTATCTTATCTGCTCCTCGCTCGGGTAGTACGCTGTTATTTGAAACATTGTCGCAGATAGAGCATATCTGGACAATTGGCGACGAAAGTCATGCCGTTATAGAGCACATACCAGAATTCAGCACGGTATTTAGGGGCTTTGAATCGAATGCGTTGCATGCGGATGATGGCGATGCCGCCAGTATTGAATTATTAAAAAACCGATTTGAAGCACTATTACGCAACAGAGATGGTATACCGCTAGATGCAAATCACAACAAGCCTATTCGTTTTCTTGAAAAAACACCCAAAAATTCATTGCGGGTAGCATTTCTAAATAAGGTGTTTCCTGATGCTTTATTTATCTACCTAGTGAGAGATCCTAAGGATAATATTAACAGTATTATTGATGCATGGCAGTCGAAACGATTTTTAACCTATCCAAATTTACCTGGCTTTAACGGAACTTGGTCTTTATTCTTACCACCAAATTGGCAACAACTCAGAGGCAAAACTACCGCCGAGATCGCAAGTTATCAATGGCAAGTAAGTAATCAAAGTATCATTTCTGAATTAACAAAACTTGATAATGACCGTTGGCAGGTAATTAATTATAATCAATTAATTAATGAACCCAGTGTCACTGTAAAGCAAATTTGCGACTTTATCGGTTTAACTGTTGATGCAAAATTAATTGACAAGTTTAAGAATGGTTTACCACTGTCGCAATATACATTAACTAAGCCTAAAGCAAATAAATGGCATAACAAAGCTCATTTAATAGCACCAGTACTACCAATAAATAATAAACTTGTAGATCAATTAAATCACTATTTAAGTATTGCAGGTCAACAAACTATCGATACTGAAATTACAGATGATTTGATAAATAATGCCAAATTGAGCAATACAAAATTAAATGAGCCTTTGCACAAAACAATTGAAAAGACGCCGACTTCTCGCAATTCACCCTGCCCATGTGGCTCAGGGAAACGCTTCAAGCAATGTCATGGCCTGCTAGGATAATTAACGGAACTTAAATGAAACTAAAACACGAATTTTACAAATTGCCATTATCTTTTGACGTTGAAAAGTTACAGCAAGAAATATTGCAGTTTAAAGACAGCGATTGGTCTCCTCATCATGAAAATTTTAAAGGTAATTACGCGGTTCCATTAATAAGCGTTAATGGTGAAAAAAACAATGACTTTAAAGGGCCAATGAAAGCGTGCCAAGCATTAAAAGATTCACCTTATATTAAACAAGTATTGGCTTCATTCAATGAAGTATTTGGACGTTCAAGGTTAATGGCCTTAGATCCAGGTTGTGAAGTGCCACTACATTCTGATATCAATTACCATTGGTATAAAAGAGTCCGTATCCATATTCCAATTATTAGCAGCGAAGAGGTCATA
This sequence comes from uncultured Thalassotalea sp., assembly GCA_938075435.1. Taxonomy (GTDB): domain Bacteria; phylum Pseudomonadota; class Gammaproteobacteria; order Enterobacterales; family Alteromonadaceae; genus Thalassotalea_A. Next base: position 9,510 of record CALJHL010000102.1, read on the forward strand.
TTTCACTGCGGTGATAAGCAAGTTCATATGGCTCCGGGAGAATGCTGGATTTTCGATTCATGGAAAAACCATAAAGTTGTTAATAATAGTAAATTACGGCGTATTCATTTGGTCATTGATACTTTTGGCTCTTCTCGCTTTTGGCAAATGATTGAACAGTCTGAGGTCCCCGGTGTTAAAGCCATGCTAACGCCGATAAAACATTTAGACTTTAACAACATTAACCAACAAGAAATATTAACTGAGAGTTATAATGTACCGTTAGTTATGGCTCCGGGTGAATTGGATAGCTTAATTAATGATTTGCGTTTAGAAGTTGAACACAATGAAACAAACTCTGCAGATACGATCTCTGCATTTTGTGGGGTAATTAGCAGATTTGCGCAAGACTGGCGCAGGCTTTGGAGTTTATATGGTCAAACTGAACAAGGCTGGTCGCACTATCACCGACTACGTGACAGTGCATTCCAAGTTGCTAGAAATTTTGATAATAAGCTGTTGATCAGCAATGGTGGCAGCGCCTTAAAAATGCTAATTCATTGTATAATTGATCCGGCTTTGAACCCGGAGGTTGTAGAACAAAGTATGGTAACTAAAGCCAATACTAAAAGCCATGAGTTAACCACCAAAAAAGCCCCCTCATCGGCAACACCTCCTGCAGCTGGCATTAGTCGCAATAGCCCGTGCACTTGTGGGTCAGGCAAAAAATACAAACAGTGTTGTGGAGTATTATAATCTTAACTAACAACTGATAAAACAATCCGATATTAAGCGATTATGGGGCAGTTTTATTGAGTGTTATTATTAACCTGCGTGGCTAATAACTCATTTACTTTAAGCCTTATTTTACTAAATTCAGGTAACAAAGGTTGCAACTCATTTTGGTATTTTTGCCAAGAACCAACCGATTTATTATTAATCGGCTGTTTAACTTGGCTAACACTGGGAGTTAATACCACCCGTTCAGATTTATAAAAACTTAAACATTGTTTATCAAAGTTTAGACCGCAATATTCTACCAGCTGTTGAACCTGTTGTTCTGGAGATTCAACCAGAGACTCATAACTTAAATGATAGATATCATTTGCAAATAGTTTTTGCCAATGGAACATTAACGACAAATAACCTTGCCAATAAAACACAATGCCCGGCAATGAATAAGAGTAATCATGACCGTTACTAAAATGTTGCTTAAATACACTTAAAGCATTATCAAGAGGATCTCTGATCACATTGATAATTTTAGCATTGGGGAATAAGCGCTTGATCAAAGCAATATGCAAAAAATTATTGGGATTTTTATCGATAAAATATTGTGGCGCCTTACTTAAATAATTTCCGGCTTGGGCCAAATATTGCTGAGCATAAACCTCAGCCTTTTCGGCACTTAAGTTTTTAACATTGGCAACATAACCACCATTCATTTCTAGCTCTAAGGCTATACGTTCCATATAAGGAAGTTCATCAGTAGTTTCAACTTGCCCGTAGCTTGCCAATATTTGTTCAACCAAGGTAGTGCCAGATCTAGGCATCCCGACAATAAAAATAGGCGTAACATCGGTTGTCACTAGCTTTTCGTTGTTTACCTTGACTAGGCCACTAATAAAGCCTTTGATTAATTTCGCATAGGGTTCAGCTTTAAATGGACGAGCATGAGCCAAGATATGGTTAGCCTCTGCCATAGCGTTAAAGGCAGCAGAATTATTATTGTTGTGCTCAAAAGCTCGGCTTAATGCGAACAGTAATAACGCTTTATTGGTACTTCGGGTCTCATTGGTTGTCAGTGTTGTTAGTTTTTCACAATCAACTTGAGTAAATTTTTGGTCTTTTAAGTCGGCTAAACTCCAATAACCAATACCACTATTATTTGGGTTGTGCTTAATGAACTGCTGATAATATTTTACCGCAAGCGTTGACTCACCTTTAGCTTTATATACATGCCCTAGATTTAAAAATAAAAAAGCTTTGTCTAATCCTGCGTCTTCACATTCAAGCAATAATTGTTCAGCAATTAAAATTTTACCTGCAGCGATAGAATTAAGGGCTTTTTTATAAATTAAAGTGAAATCTGTAGGTGTTGGCACAAGCAATTTGTCGATCGTAGTAATTGCATCAAAATAGTGCTCTTTAAGCTCTAGGTAAGATAAATGCGCGGTTAATGCTAAGTGATGATTTGGATCCTGTTGCAAAATTATATTTGCAGATTTTTCCAGGAGATTAAAATCCTGATTAATTAACGCCGATTGCAGTATAATTTCATTAGCAGCAAGATTACTAGGGTGCTTCTTCAATATTTTTTTAGCGTAATTGCTGGCGGTTGCGAAGTCTTTTTTTATAACAAATTGCTGAGCTTGTTTAAGCAGTAATTGCGAACGAGTGTCCAAGAGAATATCCATTTATAAAGGCATCATAAATTGACTGAAAATAGTATGCTATTTTCAGTCATTACAGTTTGTTTTAATCTTTGAAATTATTAAATTGAAATGATTGTTCCATTTCAGAGGTTCGAACAAGTTGCATCACAGCTTGTAAGTCATCGCGTTTTTTGCCTGTCACACGAACTTTTTCACCCTGGATAGCAACTTGAACTTTCAATTTGCTGTCTTTAATTAATTTGACAATCTTTTTGGCAATAGGCATTTCAATGCCCTCTTTAAAATTGACCTGCTGGCTGAAATTTTTACCGGTACTGCTAGCGTCACCTAGTGACATAGCTTTAGAATCAATATCTCGTTTCGATAACTGAACTCTCAACATGTCAGCCATTTGTTTTAGTTGATGATAACCTTCGGCTTTCATGACAACATTCGGTTTTTTGTATTCAAACTCTGCGGTAATACCCCGAAAATCGAATCGTGTAGATACTTCTCGGTTAGAGTTATCACAGGCATTACGGACTTCTTCAAGATTAACTTCGGATACTATATCTACAGATGGCATAATTTTTCTCTATTGTAATTATACCAATTTGATCACATCCATAATCAAATTGGTGCTACTTAAAAATAAGGGTGAAGCATTGGGTTCATAACAATGTCCATAGATTATCAAAGCATTCACATAAGCGCTAGAATCGAATGAATAAAATTTTATTGATCACGCTTTTTAATTATGAAATTCTTAATCCATGTTAGTATTAGGCAAATGTCTTTTTATCGTATGTAATGTGAAGCCAGTTTCTCTAATCAGTTATCTAAGCACTGTTATTTTCGCTATTGTTATAGTTTTAAATTGGGCCGTTGTAGCAAAGCTATTAAATTCATATCATTTGCTCGATAAGTCAGGCCACTTTATTGGTTTTTTATTATTAACTTGGTTGGTTGACAGCTTATTAAAGCTCAACCTTATTGCGACAATAGTTGCCCTAGTAGTCTATTCGGGTCTTACTGAAATTGGCCAACATTTACTTGGTTTTAGAACCGGTCAGTGGTCAGATTTCTTGGCTGACACATTAGGGTGTTTTTGCTATTTTTTAATTAATAAAGCCAATCAAAAACTTGCGATGAAGCGTAATTAATGAATATTACAATTATTGGCAATGGCGCAATGGGGCTGTTATTTTATAGTCAATTGCGAAGCCACCACACAGTTAGGTTAGTTTGTCGCAAGTCACTACCAGCAAAAAGCATATTAGCGGTAACTAACTTACAAGGTCTTTCAATTGAATACCCGCTAATAAGCGCTACAAAAAAATTTATACAAACATCCGATTGTTTAATATTTTGTGTGAAATCATACGATGTGCTAGCGGCGCTAAAATCGACTGTCGCAAATATTAAGGCGAATACCCCCATTGTATTAATGCACAATGGAATGGGTGTTAGCGAAGCGCTGGCACAAAATTTACAATTAACCAACCCCATCTACACTATGCTAACGACCCAAGCTTGTCGAAAAACAACTCATGCTCATATCTTTCATACTGGCGTTGGGAAAACTCAACTTGGTTTATCGAATGATATTGCGGCAACAGCCCAGCAACAGCAACTATTTAAGCAGTTAGCTAAAAGCATTGCTGGTTTGTCCTTGAGTGAATCGATAAAAACCCAACAATGGCAGAAGTTAGCCATAAATGCGGTAATTAATCCCTTAACGGCTCTGTTTGATGTAGCCAATGGAGCGTTAGCCGGTAGTAAATTCACTAATCAAATTGACTCTATTATTGAAGAAGTAATTAGTGTGGCAAAGTGCGAACAGATCTATTTGGATAAAATGACATTATTAAAAACTATTTATCAAGTTATTGAAAGTACTAAGCAAAATAGCTCTTCGATGCGGGAAGATGTTCGCCGCGGCAAATTAACTGAAATTGATTTTATCAATGGTTATATAAACAAATTAGGGCAACAACACCACGTCCCTACCCCAAAAAATGCTGACTTATGTAAACAATTATTATCATCAAATAAAGTGACAAATTAGCTTATAATTTTGTCAAGCATGGGTAATAATTTTTGTTTGATATTAACAAGTTCTGCATCACTGTAAGGTTTCAAAGGCAATTGTCCCCAAATTGGTTTCGGCCAGACCGGGTCACCAATAAACCTAACTATGTGATGAATATGCAATTGTGGTGTTACATTGCCAAGTGCCGCGACATTCATTTTATCGCCGTTAAAGCACTGCATTAATATTTCAGATAACGTACTGGATTCATTCAGAAACTGTTGTTGATCCTGCCAACTTAATTCATGTATATCTTTCACATTTTGACGACGTGGCACCATAATAAACCACGGGTAGTTTCTGTCATTGCAAAGTAGTAACTTACACAAGGGTAAATCGATAAGATCGATTCCATCTCTTTGTAAATCAGCATGTAATTCGAATGCTTCAGTCATGATTATTCCCCTCTATTAAAATTATTTACCGCTTTTTTTCTTTTTCGGTTTATTCTTTCGGCCTCGGCCACGAGCTTCTTTTTTAGCCTCACGTTCAGCTATACGCTTGGCTTGCAACTCTGCAAAATAAATATTTTCAGATTCAATCATTCCCGGTGTCTCAAACGTGATCGCACCTAAGGTTTTATCTCTTATTTCATTAATTAATATCTCGGAAGCTTTATGAAAATCAACATGACCGCCACCTTTAACACAACCTCTATTTCTACCCAACTCCTCTAATAACTCGACTTCTTGAGCAGGTAAGGTTGTAATTTTATAGCGTTTCTTTAGCAACTCAGGGTAAGCTGTTAATAGATAGTCCGCAGCAAAACAAGCTATGTCTTCGTGATCAAACGCGGTATCTTTAATACCTCCAGAAATGGCTAAACGATAACCACTATTTTCATTGGCGATCTTAGGCCATAACATGCCAGGGGTATCATATAAATACACCCCCTCTTCTAGTCTTATCCGTTGCTGTGCTTTGGTAACTGCAGGCTCGTTGCCAACCTTAGCTTTCACTTTGCCTACTAAGCTGTTTATTAATGTCGATTTTCCAACATTAGGTATGCCCATGATCATGGCATTAATTTGTTTACCTTCGGCATTTTTATTAGGCACTAACTTTTGAATTAATGAGGCTATATTTTTTGCGCCACTTGGCTCATCTGTTGTTAAAGCTATGGCTTTTACATTATGCTGAGATTGGAAATAATCTACCCAAACCTGGGTTAATAAAGGATCGGCAAGATCACTTTTATTAAGGATTTTTATCAATGGTTTATCACCACGAATGTCGGTGATCAGTGGGTTTTCACTACTGAATGGTACGCGCGCATCACACACTTCAATTACCACATCAATTTGCCCGATGATTTCTTTAATTTCTTTCTGAGCTTTATGCATATGCCCAGGGAACCAGTTAATTGCCATGAATGTATTCTGATGAGATAAGTTATTTGTATTTTAGCAAGGAAATGAATTTGTTACATAACTATTTTATAAAAGGTTATCTGAAGTTTAAGTTGATCTGAACCGCGGAATTGAAGCTCTATATGGGACAGGAGATTCATTAGAAGCACGTAGTAAATTTAGGAGGTCCCCCAAAAGCACTGCGGGATAAAGTATAGGGATATGCCGATAGGTTCATGGATGAACGTTTTATATCGGTGACGGTGTATTTTTTATAAGCTCGTTGTGAATTGAGGAGGTCCCGAGTCTCGTTTATACTCGCACAGGATGACGGCGTATCTTTTAAAGACAGTGAATACGCGATGTTTTTTTGATTTAAAGTTGGTGCGCGGGGTTATTTAATTTACACCACGTCATCCTGGAGGAGCACTAGCGACATCCGGGACCTCCTCCAGCGTACTGTCGCCATATTAATTTAATTTTACAATGAAAAAAGCCCTCTGCGTTAGCAGAGGGCTTTTAGAATGGGAGCCTAGCAATGACCTACTCTCACATGGGGAAACCCCACACTACCATCGGCGCAACTTTGTTTCACTTCTGAGTTCGGCATGGGATCAGGTGGGG
>CALJHL010000103.1 GCA_938075435.1 uncultured Thalassotalea sp.
TTCTTGCTTGAAAAAGTGCCAAGCAAGGGTGATATTGTTGGTTAACATGACATGACCTTAAGCGGTTCATTAGACTGCTGTCGACACTCGCCATCGGCTAGCGAAAATACATGCTGGGCGCGATTTGCCAAAATATCACTATGGGTGACCACAACCAAACCGGCATTGTTTTCTTGACAGCAACTAAACAATATATCGGCAATTTCTGTAGCGCTTTTTTGATCTAAATTTCCGGTAGGTTCATCGGCAAAAATAAAGTTGGGTTCAAATACCAGTGCCCGTGCGATGGCGACTCGTTGTTGCTCACCGCCGCTTAGCTCTGCTGGTTTATGATTTATCCGTTGGCTAAGGCCCACCTTATCCAACCAAATTTTGGCTTTGTTTAGCGCCTGTTTATCACCTCTTAATTTAAGCGGTAAGGCGACATTATGCAGGGCGGTCAACTCTGGCAAAAGATGAAATTGTTGAAAAATAAAGCCTATATCTGCCCTTAGCAAATCAAAGCCCATACTCGTACCGGCTTTAACATAAAAACCTTGGCCACTTGCCGGCTGTTCCAAACCAGACATTAACATCAGTAAACTCGATTTTCCCGAACCTGAAGGGCCCGTTATTGCGTAAGATTGGCCCTGAACAATGGATAAATTGAGGGCATTGAATAGGGTGATTTTTGTTTCGTTTAATTGAAACGACTGACTAATATTTTTTAATTCAATGGTGCTGGACATGGCGAGACCGATTATTAACAATAACAAGCTTCACATTAAAACAGGCCAAGTGAAATAAATGTGAAATCAACATTCGGCTTAATAATCACGCCGATATAGTTTGGTATTACTCTTTGTTCCGCTACTTAGTGGCCAAGTCATGGTAATTTTAGCACCTTGGCTTGCTTGGTTGGTGACGGTTAATTGGCCGCCATGCTTTCTGATAATTTCGGCGCATAACGACAAACCAATCCCAGAGCCTTGTTTTTTGGTGGTATAAAATGGCGTTAATGCATTATCCAAATTAGCAAAACCGGGACCGTTATCGCTCAATTCAAGCACTTGCTGTTGTTGATGGTAATAGGCTTTGACAGAAATTTTAGTCATTTCTGGTTGGCAGGCTTCTTGTGCATTTTTTAACAAATTAATCATTATCTGAGCAAGCTGTTCAGCATCTCCGAAACATTGCTGATTGCCCTTAAAACTAATTTCACATTTACTTTCATCTATCATCGCGCTTGCTTCTGACAATATTTCCTGAATATTAAACCAGTGCAGTTTTGGTAGCGGCAATTGTGCCAGTTGGCTGTATTGGCCAACAAAAGACAGTAAACGATCACTGCGTTGATGAATTCTTGATAACACTAAACGGGTGCGCTGCTCATCTAAATGCTCACTGGCAAGTAACGTATCGGCCATTGAAGACATTGGTGTTAATGAATTACGCAATTCATGGCTTAATACCCTGATTAAGTTTTGCTGGGTAGTGGTTTGGTTTTGATCTAATAATTGTGAAATATCGAGGGCGGTAAAGAGCCAATGCTGTTTGCCTTGGTATAGATATTTTATGCTTTGGCATTGCCATTGTTGGGCAAACTTTGGATGCTGAAGCTGGCTATCTTGCAAGCAAAAACCTAAATCTGTGGCGGCACTGCCCACTAACATTGGTTGCTGTAATTGCTCATTCATGGCGTCATTGCGATAGGTTAACTTAAGATGCTGGTCAAACAGGCAAACCGGCACAGACCAAGAATCGAGCATAGCACTTAACAAATGTTCCAAGCTTTGATTTGTAGATTCTTGACTGTTCTGCTTTTTCGCCAATAATTCAATTTCTTGTTTTAATTCAACCAGTAAATTATCTTTATGGGATGTTTTTAACTGTAAATTTTGTTCGCCTTCTTTAAGCATTTGGCAATAAGTGGTGAGTTGCATTATTGCTTGACGCCAAAACTCATAATATCGCCACGCCAGCCAAATTAGTGGGTGAACCAATACAAACAGCAGAGTGCAGACCGCCAGTACGCTCCAGCCTAAACTGCTGGTCAGTGCCGCCGAGAGGGACAAAATGACCATAATAATTGTGCTTAGGCCGATTACTAGCCACTTTTCATGACTCATTAGCTTTGCTCGTCACACATCTTGAATTTTTCTAGGCGTCGGTATAATGCATTACGAGATATATCGAGTATTTTTGCCGCTTCGATCACTTGCCCACCGGTGACTCGCATGGCTTTTTCGATAAGCAATTGTTCTGCTTGTTCTAATGGCTGTAATATTATCTCACTACTTTTGTGGTCTGTCGCATCGAGTAATAATTGTTGCGCGCCTATCTCAGTGGTTGTCGCTAACAATACCGCACGCTCAATTACGTGGCTGAGTTCTCTAATGTTACCAGGCCAGCTATGTTGTCGTAGTTTGCTAAGCGCCGCGGCAGTTAGCTCTAAATTTGATTTTTGATATTTCAGGGCAAAGTGTTGGAGAAAATTTTCACTGAAAGCTGACATGTCATCTAAGCGTTCACGCAGCGGCGGCATGGTGATCACTAAGGTATTTAACCGATACAACAAATCCTGACGAAACTCACCATCTTTGAGTAGCTGATCCAAATTGGCATTGGTGGCACTAATTAATCTAACATTGGCGTGTTCTGTTTGACTTGAACCTAAAATTTCATACTGGCCGGTTTCCAATACACGCAATAGTTTCGGTTGTAAATTTAGTGGTAATGAGCCAATTTCATCGAGAAATAAACTGCCTTGTTCGGCCAATTGGAAGCGGCCTACACGATGTTGCTTAGCATCGGTAAATGCGCCTTTTTGATGGCCAAACAATTCACTCTCAAATAAATTGTCAGGTATCGCCGCCATATTCACAGCAATAAAGGGACTGTTTTGTCTGCCTGATAATTGATGTATTCGCTCTGCAAGCAAAGACTTACCGGTGCCATTTTCGCCTAAGATAAGCACGTTGGCATCGGTTGGTGCAATTTGACTAACTAATTGCTCTATCGCTTGCATCGCCGTTGATGTTGCAATCCAGTTTTTATTTTTCAGCTTACCGGTGGGTTTATTGCTGAGCAACTGCCGATAACCTTGATGTTCTTGTTTTAAGCGCGAATGACTTAATTGCTGGCTAATGCTATTAAGTAATTTGCCTTTGTTCCAAGGCTTTTCAATAAAATCACCAGCACCTAGCTGCAAGCCCTTAACCGCCAATTCGATGCTACCCCAAGCGGTCATTAAAATGACCGGAATATTCTTTTGCTGCAGTTGCGACAGTATATCCAGACCTTCTTGGCCGCTGGTGGTGTCACGACTGAAATTCATATCGAGCAGCACTAAGTCAGGCTTTTGTCGGTCAGTTTGCACTACCACTTCCTTGGTACAACTGGCTTCAATAATGTTATAGCCATTGGCACTGAGCAAAAGGTCTAGAGCTAAACGAATATCGTCATCGTCATCGGCAATTAATATTGTCGCGTTTTTGGTATTATTTTGGGTGTTGCTATTGGCTGTATTCAAAAATATTCCTAAAATGCATAAGGATTAACACCTCGTTTATTAGATGTTAACCCCGAGCTTACTTTATTGTTTGCCGTTATACCATTTTGTGGACAAAGGCTGCTGTGCTTTATTCTTCACGTAATGCTTGCATGGGGTCGGCGCGGATCACTCGCCATGCCGGCATAAATACCGAGAGCAACACAATGGCAATTAAACCACTGTCTAATGCTGTCATCGCCAACCAGTTAAATTCAGGCAACATCTCTAATTGTTGCTGAATTTGCTGATAGCCCAGTACAGAAACAACAAAACCTAACCCCAAACCTATTATCAACATCCATAGCGCATCTTTTAAAATAAAGTGCACCAGACGTGATTGTTTGGCGCCAGTTGCCATGCGCACTGCTAGTTCGTATTTACGATGATTGGTGGTCATCTGAGTTAGACCGGCAACACCAATAGCAGCTAACAATAAGGTTAATCCTGTCATGGTCAATACCACCCACAGGCTCACCCGTTGATTTAGGGTTTGTTGTTGCCAAATATCATCGACTGACATTACTTGTAAATTACTCAAGCGTGGAAACTGACGGGCAAACTCGTCATTAAGCATAGCAACTGACAAGCTTTTACCCGCTGGCATCATTACCGTAAATTGCAAGTTACCACCGGTGTCAATGCGGTGTGAGTATACGGCCGGCAATCCCAGTGGGTTGGCAATGCCGGTTTGGCTTATGGTGTTGCTGACAATACCGGTGATTATCATGGCCGGATCATCATCGCCCTGGCTGAGTTTTATTGCTTTACCGATTATTTCATCATTAGTTAACGATGGAAACATGGTCGTTGCCATATTCTGGTCTATGACGATGCGTTCTTCGTCGTTATTAATTTGCTGTTGAGTTAAATTAGCTCCAGCGAGCATTTCAATATTGAAGGTACTGAAAAAATTGGCACTCAAACTTCTCACTTGAAAGATCACTCGTTCATTATTGTTGTCTTCATTGCGAAATGCTCGAACTTGCAGAGAATCAGACAGAGGGCCATTGTCGGCAATAATGACATCAGAGTCCGCAACTTTTGCTTCAATCGTGCTACTAACATCAGCAAGCAGGGTATTTATTTCACTGTTATTGTATTTTTCATAATCCCTAAGCTGAGCAATATATCTTTCATCAGCAACTGTTAGCGAGACGTTATAAGAGTTACCTATGTCATAGCCTAAGTCTTGGTAAACTGATTGATAACTTTGTAACGTGATCATCACCGAAGCGGTTAATAAAACGGAAGCGATAGAGAGTTGCAGTACCATTAATAATCGACTGAACCACTGATTACTTTGCGCCTGAATGCCTTTACCACTGCTATTAAGGTTATTAGACAAGGCGTGTTTATCAATATCTACTAAGGCCAATATACTAAACAATATGCTTAACAATACAATGATCGCAAACGATGCAGCGATAGTTACGCCATTAAGGCCGATACTGTCTATCATCGGCAAGCTATCACCAGCAATTAACGGTAAACTTTTAAGTGCCCAACCAGTAACTAAAAGCCCAGCCGTTGCGGCAAGTAGAAAGCTTGGTAAATTTTCCAATAATACTAATAACCGCAATTTTAATAAACTTGCCCCCAGACTCAGTTGAATGGCGAATTCTTTGGTACGTCCTTGATAATGGGCAATAAACAGGTTTAATAAATTCAGGGTCGCCATCAATAATAAACCGATTGATGCGGCAAATAAGGCAATAATTAAGCCTTCCGTTTCCCCTAACATATTGCTGCGATATGGCGCACTGATCACTTCTTTGTTGGTGTTACTGAGAAAGTCCAAAAACATTTGCGCATTTTCATCGTCAACATTGCTGAGGATGTAACTTTTTAACCATTCATCAGTTTGCTCTTGGGTAGGTAATACGGCGTTGCCATTGCTACTTTTAAGCAATAAAAAATCAATCTCATTACTGATATTACCGACGTTGTCTGGTTGCGCGGCGACCGTGGTCAGGTTTTTAATAAACCAAATTTGTTGTGGCAAAATTGCCTGGTCACTTTTTATCGACATTAAATCTTCGATAACACCGGCTATAATAAACGGCTGGTTATTTACAGTTAACTGTTTGCCAATCACCGACTCTGCGCCGGCGTAGGCGTATTGCCATAAACTGGCTGAAATCCAAACAGATTGTTCAGGCGCCGCCATGTTGACATCATCACCGAGTAATAACCGGGTGCCCAATACTTGTAAAATGTTATTCGATGCTTCGAAACGGGTGGTAGGGTAAATTCCCTCATTAATTTCAACATCTTGCTCAGTCGAATTAATACCTGCCCATTCGCCTAAATCAGCAAAGTGTTCACTGAAGGAATGTAAGCGATTCATATTCCAATAAGACACACTTAAGGTATCTGACATTTTAAAGCGATATTCAAAGGTTTGTAGCGACGCCTCGTTTTTAACCCCTTGTAACGGCTGATATAACAAGGTTGACGATATTGCGGTTACGCTTAATACCGCGCCTAAGGTTAAACCTAACGTTAATATCAACGGAATACTTAATCGTGGCAGGGCGAATACTCGAGCTATGCCATGCAAGAAAGCCTTTTTGTATAAACTCATGCCACACCTCGTAATTTTTGCTCCGTAACAATTTGACCATCAAGCAGCTGTATTTGGCGATTAGCACACTGCGAATAGCGGGTATCATGGGTAACCATGACAATAGTCGAACCATCTTTATTTAATTGCTCTAACAGCGCCATTACCTGATCACCATTTTTACTGTCAAGGTTACCAGTTGGCTCATCCACCAGAATCAGATCTGGCTTGCCAACTAACGCGCGGGCAATGGCGATACGCTGCTGTTGACCACCAGATAGCTGGTTAGGGCGATAATTTTGGCGATGCCACATGTCTACCTGAGTTAGCACTTGCTCGACCCGTTGTTTTATTTCGGCTTTATTAAC
>CALJHL010000104.1 GCA_938075435.1 uncultured Thalassotalea sp.
CACGTCATGTTGAAATTCAAATTCTTGCTGATGGTCAAGGTAGTGCGATTCATTTAGCCGAACGTGATTGTTCGATGCAACGTCGTCATCAAAAAGTAGTTGAAGAAGCGCCAGCCCCAGGGATCACTCCTGAGCTACGTGCTGAAATTGGTGCTCGTTGTTGTAATGCTTGTAACGAAATTAATTATCGTGGCGCTGGTACATTCGAATTCTTATTCGAAAATGGCGAGTTTTACTTTATTGAAATGAACACTCGTATTCAGGTTGAACATCCGGTTACTGAAATGATCACCGGTGTTGATTTAATCAAAGAGCAACTGCGCGTTGCCTCGGGTATGAAATTAACCCTCAAACAAGAAGACATTACAGTTACTGGTCATGCCATTGAATGTCGTATTAATGCTGAAGACCCACGTACTTTTATCCCTTCACCGGGTAAAATTACGCGCTTCCACCCGGCTGGTGGTATGGGCGTTCGTTGGGATTCTCACATTTATACCGATTATTCAGTACCGCCACATTATGACTCTATGATTGGTAAACTAATCACTTATGGTGAAACTCGTGACGTGGCGATTGCCCGCATGAAAAACGCCTTAGATGAGTTAGTAATTGATGGCATTAAAACCAATATTGCTTTGCAAGAAGATATTATGAATGATCCTGGCTTTGCTAAAGGTGGCGCCAACATTCACTATCTAGAGAAAAAACTTGCTGAGATAGAATAAAGCTAGGTACTAGGTACTAGTTTACTTAACAAAACCCTGCAGTGCAGGGTTTTTTGTTTAAAACTTAATGGAATTGGTATTATACTTTTACCTCGTTGGTCATTGCGCTAAAATATCGGTATTAACCAATAAATCATGAATAACTTGATGACTGAATTACTTAAAAAACCATTTCAACCTGCCGATGATGACTGTTGTGGCGGCGGGGCCTGTAACCCATGTGTCTGGGATCACTATTATGCTGAACTACAAAAATGGCGTATTCAACAGAGTGAGTTAAAAGCGGCACAAAGCGCCAATGAACAGCAATAATTAGTACAACACCCTTGTCAGTTTTCTTTACACCCTCCCTAGAAATCGTTTTTAAAACAAAACTAACCAGTTGTAATACATAACAAAAATATTGTTGGAATGATAAATGCATTAATAACCAACTAACTATACCTTTGCTCGCTGTTTAGGTTTATTGGCATTAAATTTCAAGGATATTATTGTTATGTTGTGTATTAAAAGATGTTGGTCGCCTCTAATTTTATGTTTGTTTCTTACACTCAGTTTTAATAGCTATGCTGGTCACATTGGTTGTACCGGCGATTATGCCTATTTAACGGATAAATTTGTTGGCGAACAAGATTGTGCTCTAGGTCATTCAAGCAATGATAATGGCAATGATGTCAACGACGACATGATGTTCGGTTTTGATACCTGGGTGCGAGTTGAAGAAGATATCGGCTTAGCGGCAGACCTTGCCGATATATTAACGAACTACACCGATGACTATGATGAGTTTATGATTGTATTTAAAGGTCCAAATGAAAATGCAGGCGGTGACCCTGATAGCTATATAGCGTATCATTTAGATCTCAGCGTTGATGTTTATTCGTGGATTAATGAAATGTTTCAGAAAGCCAATGATGATGGCTATAACAGTATTTCACATATTAATTTATATGCGATATTAGGAGATGGCGGAACAGGACCAAATTGTGTGCCGGGTGATGAAGGTTGTGTTGAAGTTCCTGAGCCATCAAGCTTACTTAGCTTAATTTTCGCTTTGGCAGTAATACTGATCTATAGGAAAAAGTTGAGTAAACTATAATATATTTTACAATTTCAATTTAATACCCTGATTATTCAGGGTATTAAATATTTATAGATTCAAATGGCTAACCTACTTGGCCGTAAAAACAATATTCTGTCAGCTTTTTTTACACCCGCAGCAAAAACATCCACAAACCGTCATTTAATTTAACCTTTTGAAATGTATTAATAAAATTATTTTATTGGCATTAAGGTAATAACAATTCACTTAATTAACAGGATTTTCTTGTCAGATAATTAAACAATAAACTGTTAATTATAATGGCCATCTTTACATAAAAAACTAACCGGCTGAATTATTTATATTTTTTGGTAGTGGAATGGATAATGCATTCCTTACTTTGACTTTGAAAAAAATGCTCGCTGTATTTTAGAAAAAGGAGTAGTAGTAATGTTAATTTTAAAATGTTTTAACATTAAAGTGATTAAGTTGGTTAGTTCATTGCTAATGTCTTTACTTATTTCACTGTTAAGTTTTAATAGCTATGCTGATCATATTACAGATTGTACACTTGTTGAACACGGTGATATTACTAATTATGTAAGTAATACTTCGGGTTGTGAGCTTGGCCAAGATGACCAAGATTTTCTAAATCCAACGTTAATGGTCAATTCTGATGGTGGTATGTTTGGTCATACTGATTGGGAATTTATTACTAAATATGAGGGAGGACAAAGCGGTACATTCGAATTAGATGGAGTCGTTCCAGTCGACGTTTTAATTATGTTGGTGTTTAAAGGACCAAATGCAAATTCAGGTACGCAACCGGATTTATTTGTTGGTTATTTATTATCCGAAGGTGAAAGTATATTTGATTGGGCAACAATGTTCGCGAAACAAAACAACAATTCGGAGGAATGGAATTTTCAAGGCGTTTCTCACCTATCATTATATTGGGTAGCAGATGGTGGCGGCGGCCCACAATGTACGGAATGTAACGAGGTTCCTGAGCCACAAACATTATTTTTATTTGCGGCTGGACTACTAGGTATTTATTACACTCGTAGAAAACTGCAAAAACCTTAATTTATTTTCATAGAAAAAGCAAAAAGCCCTGCATAGAACAGGGCTTTTTAATATTCGGTTATTTCAATGAGGTTTATGACTAACGACCTTTCTTACCATTACCTTTTGAACTACCACTTTTGGTTACCGTTATTAATTGTTGTTTACTATTGCCGGCACTATCGAACGCTTTCGCTAAAATTTGATGTTCGCCCGAGCTGGCCTTTTTAACATTCCAACTGTAATTTAATGAGGCTGTGGTTACTCGTACTTTCAACTGGCCATCAATATAAAGCTCGGTTTTCACTACCCCAACATTATCTGCCGCATTAACGACTATATTCTGATTACTACTAATCGTACTGCCATCAACTAGATTTTTGATCTGTATCGTCGGCGCTTGAGTGTCTACTGGGCTAGGTTCTGGTTCTGGTTCTGGTTCTGGAGCGAGATTTTCAATATTAAGCCAGTGCATGCCACTACTTGCTTGGTTATTAGCCGCATCAAAAGCGATGGCATTAAGTACTACTTGCTGCTGGGAATACATAGAAGTATCAACATTAAACTCATAAGGAGAATTACTATCAGAAGCAATTAAATTGCCTTCTAAGTATAACTCCACTTTCGTCACTGCCTTGTTATCGGATGCACTCACTTGTACTTGAATTGTACTATCGTGGCTACTATCTTCCTCTGGTGAAGTAATGCTAACACTAGGAGCAATTTGATCGACTTCAGGTGTAACTACGGCAGCTGAAAGTGCCGCGCCAGCATCAATACGACCATAACCATATTGCTTACTAAAATTACCACCAACAGTTTTGTCAGCGCTCGATTCAAGCAAAGTTTCTAATTCAGTGTTACTCAAATCTGGGTAATGGGCTTTCATTAACGCCAATACCGCAGCGGTTGCAGGAGCAGAAAAAGAGGTACCATTGACCTTTGAATAACCGCCTGATTTATTGGTGGTATAAATGCCTGTACCAGGGGCCGAAACATCAACACAATTACCAAAGTCTGACCAACTGGCTTTTTGATCATTATTATTCGTTGCCGAAACGATAATAATATAAGGGTTATCACTACAGTTTAGATCAGAGCCGCCATTTCCTGCTGATGCAACCACCAAACCACCTTTATTATAAAAGCTTTGCGCTGCCGATTTAATGGTTGAACTACTATTTGCCATATAACTAATGTTTACAATATCGGCGCCATTATTAGCAGCCCAAGTAATACCCTCAGCAATATCACTGAAATAAGCATAACCATCACTGGAATTGGTGATTCGCACTGGCAAAATTTTACTATTCCAAGCAATGGAGGTAACACCTTTGTTGTTATCACTTAATGCCGATATAACGCCAGCAACATAGGTACCGTGGCCATTAACGTCTGAGGTTTCGCTATTATTACTCACCGTATTGTAGCCTGGTAAAACATTGGCTGCTAAATCGCTATGTAAATATACACCCGAATCCAAAACGGCAACGGTAACTCCAGCGCCTTTAGATTTTTCCCAAGCAGTTGGCATATTTATTTTGGCTAAGTGCCATGCGTTAGCATAATAATTATCGTTAGCATGAATTTCACTAGGCTTAATTAACTCATCAAGCTCCGCAAAATCTATATTGGGATTATTTTTCAACGCCGTTATTATGCCTTTTTCCTTCTTCTTAGGCACGGTTACTAAATGTACATTGGCACTGTTTATGTTAAACTTCTTTTTTGATTTAGCTTGATGCTTAGCTAAAATTTTATCTAGTTTATACTGATTTACCCCCGGCTTTGCCGACACTAATATTTGCCCTTCAGCCCATTGTTGTTCAGCAAATACGGAAAATGACATGCATGCTGAAATTGCCGTAAGAGTTATTATTTTTGTTGTGTTTAATACTGTTTTGTTAAAGAACACTTGTTTGCTCCTCCTAAAAGTATGAATAAAAGTAAATAATAAAGAGACCCGCCACTGCCGCCAGAATTTTGGTTTACGTCTGGTACAGTGGGAGCTTCCGTCTCCGGCGTGGTTTCTTCAATTGGTTCTGGAGTTGGCTCCGGCTGTGGAGTCGGTTCCGGCTCAGGAGTTGGCTTAGGGTCTGCTACCGATTTGTTGGGATCATTTGGATATGCATCGGCATTGTCGCCAACGCCATCGTTATCTGAATCCTTAGTTTCAGAGCCATCGTTTGGAAATGCATCGCCATTGTCACCAACACCATCGTTATCTGAATCTAACCATTCATCGGGATCGTTTGGAAAAGAATCCTCTTCATCGATAACACCATCGTCATCACTGTCAGCGACATTTACTATTTTCACATAAAGCTTATCTGACTGACTGAGATTTCCCTGGACGTCATAAGCGATTGCATGAATAACGACTTCGGAGTCCAGATAGTCAAGAATGTCGATATAAAATTCATAGGGGCTAGCACGTTCAGTTCCTATAATTTCACCATTAACAAATAACTCCACTCGATCAACTTCAACATTATCTTCAGCATTTACGGCAACAGTAAAGCTTTCATCAAAGCTATTGTTATTTTGTGGGGAGGTAATGGCAACGGAAGGGGAAATTTGATCTATTTCTTGTTCACCAGATAATTCGATTAACGCCGCAGCGGCATCTATTCGACCGTAACCAAACTCTTTCGAGTAGTTACCTGCATGAACACTGTTATCGGCACTTTGTTTGATGGCATTTTCAATGTCGCTTTTTGAAGCACTCGGCTTATGTGCTTTTAATAACGCAATAACCCCAGCAGTTACCGGCGCTGAAAACGAAGTGCCATTACTGGTACTATAACCGCCATTTTTATTGGTTGTGTATATTGAAACCCCTGGGGCAGATATATCAACACATTGACCATAGTCGGAGAAGTTAGCCAGATTGTCACTCTTACCTGTCGCCGAAACGACAATAAGGTTCGTTTGATCACTGCAGTCCAGTTCAGATCCGCCATTACCTGCAGAGACGACAACTAAGCCGCCTTTGCTGCGAAAATAGTCTGCCGCAGAAGCAATGGTTGAGCTGCTGTGGATGTTATAACTAATATTGGCAACATCGGCACCGTTATCTGCAGCCCAAATTAAACCTTTAGCAATATGACTAGTGTAGGCATAGCCGTCGGTGGCGTTACTGGTTTTAACGGGTAAAATTTTTGCGCCCCAGGCAATCGAAGCAACTCCTATGGTATTATCTGTAAGCGCGGCAATAACGCCGGAGACCAAAGTGCCATGACCATGAACATCGCTAGTGTCCTCGTTATCACTTACCACATTATGGCCTGTTAACACTTGTCCTTTAAGATCACTATGATCAGCATTTACGCCAGTGTCTAAAACGGCAACTACAACATTTGCACCCTTTGAGTATTCCCAAGCAGTAGGCATGTTAATTTTGGCTAAATGCCAGGCATTATCGTAATGTTTATCATTGACGCTGATCTCAGTTTGAGTAACTAAGCTATCGAGTTCGGCATAGTCGATTAATGGGTGAGCATTTAGAGCATCAACAAAATCCTGCTCGCGATCAACAGGAACTGCCACCACTTGACTTTGCAGATGTTTGAATTTGATTTTGGTTTTAGCCCCAATTTTGTTGAGTAACTTATTGAGTTTTTTAGAGGAAACGCCAGCTTTAGGTTTTACCAGCACTTGCCCTTGCTGGTATTGTTTTTTTGCAAAAACAGGAGAGCTAAAGACCAGTGAAAATAACACTGCTAGAATAAAAATTTGAATAAACATCGGCTTGTTACTATTTACAGTAAACAAGCTAAATTTATCTAGCCTTTTATATGAAAAAAGGCCATTTCTGATAGTATAAAACATTCAGACTCCACAATTGTGAAGTCCACAACACACCCTAACGCATAAAATTGTCTATTATTATTATTATGTTAATTATAAGTTAACATGCAAAAATTCATGACAGTTTTGAAAAACTAGGAAAAGCATCGCAGACTATTGATTAAAAATAAATTAACGGCTTATACAATTTATTTAAAAATCGAATACGTATTCTTTATCTAACTTACAAAACCTCTTATAAAGTCAGTAAACATGGACAAAACTTTAATATCCAAACTTTAAAAGTTGCTTTTTATTATTGTTTTCTAATTGAGAATGTATGATAAAATGGGGGGCAAGGTCAAACATTGTGGTTACATTTTAACCACAGGTTAACCTATAAATGGTAACTTACGAGCAACGGATATTAATAAGCCATTAATATAACAAGTATTAATTTCATCCAATTTTAAAAAAAATAATTTAATTTTTTTTGTAACTGAGACAGTTTAAATCAAGTTTTTGCATGAAATGTTAAAATAAAACGGTCTTTTTTTTCAATCAAATGCGAAAACAGACTGTTCAATTCAATTTGATTACTAAAGCTATCAAAGTGGAGCTTTACTATTTTTTAAAAACTGGCATAAACCGATAACAATAATTGCGCTTAACATTAAAAGAGAAAATGGCATGGCACTTTCATTATGAAAAAAAGCTAACACTGGTCCTGCCAAAGCACCAATGCCAAACCTTAAAGTACCTATCACCGCTGTTGCCGTGCCGGTTTGTTGTTTAAATTGAATTAAAATTAATGAGTCGGCATTGACCGCTATTAGTGACAAACCAGCCAATAAAGGCAATAAAGAAATCACCGTCCAAAATAACCCTAATGACAAAGCACTGACGGTAACTAATGCCATGGCAGCGACAAATGCCGTATATAAGCCCCGCATTAGCATGGTTTGCGAGCCAAGTTTACCGACAAATCGGGTGTTGATTAATTGCGCCATCATTAAGGCAACAACATTAATTGCAAATAAAAAGCTAAAGACAAACTCACTGGTTTTAAAAATGACTAGGTAGACAAACGGTAAGGCCGTTATATAGCTAAAAAATGCCAACGATACCAACATTGAGGTCAATATATTTTTTTGTGCGGTTTTTTCTAGCAAGACAATTTTATAGCGCCCCAGAAACGAGACTTTAACTGCCGGTTTAGGCTCTTTAGTTTCAGGTAAGTAGCAAATGGCGTAAATTAAAATAACAATTGCGTAGCTGCTTAAAAAATAGAACATCGCTTGCCAACTAAGCAAATGCATAATAACACTGCCTAAGGTCGGCGCTAACATAGGGGCAAACATCATGATCATACTGACATAAGACATACCTTTCGCCGTATTTTTACCATAAAACTCTCGAATAATACCAGGAACCACAACCGTTGCGGCACTGCCAAAAAAGGCCTGAAAACCTCTTAAAACAATAAACTCCTTAATATCAATCACAAACGGTAAAGCGCCAGAGCATATGGCAAAACCGGATAACCCCATGATGACAAGCTTGCGGCGGCCAAATTTATCGGCTAAAGGGCCGAATATCAACATTCCTAGTGCATAGCCTGCTAAATACACACTTAATGAGTTTTGCACCATAGCGATATTAGTTTGAAAGTGTTGCGCAATAATTGGCATTGCCGGTAAATATAAATCAATCGCCAATGGCGTAATAGCAACCACCGAGGCAAGTAAGGCTAATAACCACATAATGGCAATGGCTGGCTGAGAGTTTTGATTATTGAGCATTTGTGCCTATGGTTATATCAATTCGATTAAGTTTGGGCCGGATAGTTGGGTATTATAACGTATC
This sequence comes from uncultured Thalassotalea sp., assembly GCA_938075435.1. Classification (GTDB taxonomy): domain Bacteria; phylum Pseudomonadota; class Gammaproteobacteria; order Enterobacterales; family Alteromonadaceae; genus Thalassotalea_A. The sequence goes on from CALJHL010000104.1 coordinate 8,491, forward strand.
GGAATTACTAAATATTTTTATTAATTAAGTTTTAGTTACCTTTAAGTTAAAATCATAAATACAAACCCGTCATTAGATACCATTATGAACACAGCCCAACTAGCTGATATAAGAATATATCCAATTAAATCAATTCAAGGCATCCCATTACAACAATCCTTGGTGACAGAAATGGGCCTTGAATTTGACCGTCGTTTGGTGATCACCGATTTGCATGGCAAGTTTATTACCGGCCGAACAAAAGCAAAGTTAGTTTTGGTACGTGCTGTACTAAATGACAATGGTTTGGCAATTTATGCTCCGGACATGCCGGAATTACAAATTGACTACAATGCATTTTCACCTCAACATCAATCTGTACAAGTTTGGCAAGATACTATAAATGCCCAACATTGTAGTCAGCAAATCGATGCATGGTTTAGTCAATTTTTAAATACCGCCTGTAACGTTTATTACTATAGTCAGCAATCAAAAAGACAAATAGCAAGTTATCAACAACAAGTCAGCTTTGCCGATGGCTATCCATTATTATTAACGTCAAGCGCATCTCTACAAGATTTAAATAACAAAGTAGATGGTTTTATAGATATGGCCCAATTTCGACCGAATATAGTTGTCGAACATTGCCAAGCTTTTGCCGAAGATACCTGGCGGAACATCGCCATTGGTGAAGTGGAATTTTTACTCGCTAAGCCCTGTAGTCGTTGCATATTTACTACCGTCAATCACCTTACTGGACAAAGAAGCTCTAATAAAGAACCACTTAATACATTACAAAAATATCGAATGGCCCCTGATAAGCAAATATATTTTGGCCAAAACCTAATTCCCCTTAATTCAGGAATGATTCATATTGGTGATAAACTCGAAATACTTAAATACCAATAACAGCAAGTTAGTTTTTTATTTTCCTAGCAGCATAATTGCAGCAAATTGGTACCAGTTAACTGGTCAGTGGCAACTAGCGGATGCCATAAACGCTTTGTTTGAGCAGATGACGAGTCACAAGACTTTCATAACGGCTTATTAAATGAAATAATTGATTTTTTAACTGCTAGTAGAGTTGACTATGTTATTAATGATAGATAATTACGACTCCTTTACGTTTAACTTAGTGCATTACTTTCAGCATTTAGGGGAACAGGTAAAGGTGTATCGTAATGACGAAATTACTCTTGCCGAGATTGTTAAATTAAATCCTGATCATATTGTTATATCGCCTGGGCCATGCGACCCGGATAAAGCTGGTTTGTCTTTGCAAATTATTAACGAATTTGTCGGGCAAATCCCAATATTAGGGGTTTGTTTAGGCCATCAATGTATTGCTCAACATTTTGGTGCCCAAGTTCAACGGGCAAAAAAGGTAATGCATGGGAAAACGTCATTAATTCATCATAAAAATAACGGTTTATTTTCGGGCTTAAATCAGCCTTTACAAGTCACCCGATATCATTCCTTAATCGTCAATAAAGACTCATTACCTGATCAGTTAGAAGTCACCGCATGGACAGAAACTGCAACCGGCGATATTGAAGAAATTATGGCGATTGCCCATAAAAGCTTAGCCATCATCGGAGTTCAATTTCATCCCGAATCAGTTTTAACCGAACAAGGTCAACAACTACTGAAGAATTTTTTGACTTTAACCCATTAAATCGTTAATTATAGGCTTAGTAATCAAACAGTGGTAAAATCAGTTAAAATGATTAGGCTAAATAAAAACTCGAAAGGATTGTTATGGCGATCGAAAGACGTTTTCACCCAAGGTTCGATGTAGATTTCCTAGTCAAAATTTCATTTGTCGATAATGACATTTCATTAACTGGACAAGCAGTTAATTTTTCACTGTCTGGTATACAATTACGTGTCAATAAAGCCATTGTTGATGAAATTCTTCACCACACCTTACACCCTCCACAATTTATCATTGCTATCGAAACCGCCGGTTGCAAAATACCAAATTTAGCCGTTCGCTTAATCGTTAATCGTCGAGTTTCACAACAACACTTCCAACTCGGTTTAAAATTTATAAATGTAGCCCCTGAGCAACTAAGTAACTTACAACGTTTGATCGGACTTACCCAAAAGTAGTCTATAGTTTAACCGAGCTAATTAGCTTTAAACTCAGGAAATCATGCTAAATATAGTTATGCAAAAATATTGAATAAAACCCTCAACACCTTATTTTTATTGGCTTTAAAGCGCTGAGGTTCAAGACAATTACTCTCTTTTCTGACATAATATTGCCACATATTTAGCTAAGCCCAAGCATTATTAGTACTTATATAAACTTATAGGCGCAGCAAAGCACATTTTTAAAAGAGGATTTCAGCAATGACAGAGCAAATTTCAGTAAATCGAGAATTATTTGATCAAGTAATGGTGCCTAACTATTCACCTTCAGCAGTAATTCCTGTTCGCGGTAAAGGTTCGAGAGTTTGGGATCAAGACAATATTGAATATATTGATTTTGCTGGTGGTATAGCAGTTAACTGTTTAGGACACTGTCATCCTGCATTAGTCAACGCTTTAACAACTCAGGGTCAGAAACTTTGGCATTTATCAAATGTAATGACTAATGAACCAGCATTACGTTTAGCTAAAAAGCTGGTTGATGCAACCTTTGCCGAAAAAGTTTATTTTGCCAATTCAGGTGCAGAATCAAACGAAGCCGCTTTAAAATTGGCTCGTCGTTGGGCTTTAGAAGTACATGGAAGTGATAAAACTCAAATAATCGCTTTTAAACAAGGCTTCCACGGTCGTACATTCTTCACGGTAAGTGTCGGTGGTCAGGCTGCATATTCGGATGGTTTTGGACCAAAGCCAGGTGATATTGTGCATGCTGAATATAACAATTTAGATTCTGTAAAAGCATTAATTTCAGATAAAACTTGTGCCATTGTAATGGAACCTTTGCAAGGTGAAGGTGGCATTATTGCTCCTACTCAGGAATTTGCTGATGGCGTTCGAGAATTATGTAACCAACATAACGCATTATTAATTTTTGATGAAGTACAAACCGGTGTCGGCCGTCTTGGCGAACTATACGCTTACATGGGCCTTAACGTCACTCCTGACATTCTTACTACAGCAAAAGCGCTTGGTGGTGGTTTCCCTATTGGTGCAATGCTTACGACAACGGCAATTGCTAGCCATTTAAAAATAGGCACACACGGTAGCACCTATGGTGGTAACCCATTAGCTTGTGCTGTAGCAGAAGCTGCTTTTGACACAGTCAATAATAATACGACCCTTGCTGGTGTAAAAGCCAAAGAACAATTATTTAAAGATGGCCTTAATAAAATTAATGCTAAATATAATGTCTTTAAAGAAATTCGTGGTCAAGGTTTGCTAATTGGTGCCGTTCTCGTTGATGAGTACCAAGGTAAAGCCAAAGAATTCTTAAATGCGGCAATGGCTGAAGGCCTAATGAGCCTAGTTGCTGGGGCAAGCATTATTCGTTTTGCACCTTCGCTAGTAATACCTGATGAAGATATTGCTGAAGGCTTAAATCGCTTTGAAAAAGCAATTGTTAAAATTGTTAACGCTTAATTGTTAGCTTAAGCGTATTTAGTTAAAGAGACTTTATTATGATTATCATTCGTCCAATTCGTAGTAGTGATTATGATGCTTTGCATCAAATTGCCGTGGAATCAGGCCATGGCTTTACTTCATTACCGGTAAATGAAGAGTTATTGACCAGCCGAATAAATCGCGCCACTCAATCATTTCATAAACGGGACAGTACGACTGGTGATGAAGGTTATCTGTTTGTAATGGAAGACACCGAAACCGGTGAAGTGGTAGGAACCAGTGGCATAGAAGCTGCCGTCGGCATCACCGACGCATTTTATCACTATCACCTAGGCAAGGTTGTACACTCTTCAAGAGAGCTTAATATTTACAACAATATTGAAACCTTAACACTTAACAATGATTACACCGGCGCCACTGAAATTTGTACTTTATTTTTACGAGATAATTATCGGGTAAACAATAATGGTCGTTTTTTATCTAAATGTCGTTTTTTATTTATGGCGGAACATACTGAGCGCTTTAACCGCACAGTGATTGCCGAGATGCGTGGTGTATCTGATAATAATGGTAATTCACCTTTTTGGCAGTGGTTAGAAGAACACTTTTTCTCCATGGATTTCCCGACGGCAGATTACCTGTCAGGCATTGGAAAAAAAGAATTCATTGCCGAGTTAATGCCGAAATTTCCAATTTACGTGAGCTTACTCAGTGAAGCCGCCCAATCGGTAATTGGTAAAGTGCATGATAAAACTATACCTGCATTGCGACTCTTAGAAAATGAAGGTTTCGTAAATCGTGGTTATGTTGATATTTTTGATGCTGGGCCAACGGTTGAATCAGAATTAAAATCGATAAAGACGGTTCGTAATTCTATCCGCTTGCAAGTAACAGTAGGTAAGGTTGCTAGCACTAAAAAATATATGATTTGTAATGACAAAGTCGCTGATTTTAGAGCAGTGCAAATGCCAATTGAAATTGACTATGAGCAAAAGATAGTAACCATAGATGAACCAACCGCGAAAGCGCTACAAATCAGCAACGGCGATTGGGTTAGAGTTAGTGAAAATTAATATCACCTTTTTGTGATACCTAGAGGTAAATGATGACAAATTCAGTAAATTTTATTAATGGTCAATGGGTAGCAGGCCTTGGGCAAGCAATGACGTCTCTAAATCCTGCGTTAAATAAGGTTATTTGGCAAGGTAATGCTGCAACTGCAGATCAGGTCAATGAAGCGATTAACAGTGCTCGTTCTGCTTTCCAAGCATGGGCATTTCAGCCTCTAGCACAACGCATCGAGGTAATGACCCGCTTTGCTGAGCAATTAGCTGAACATAAAGAAGAGATGGCAATTGCCATTGCTCAAGAAACCGGCAAGCCACTTTGGGAAACTCGCACCGAAGCAGGAGCTATGGTTGCTAAAATCAATATTTCGATAAAAGCTTATCACGAACGCACCGGTACGGTTGAAAATGCCATGCCTGGTGCAAAAGCATTTATTCGTCATAAACCGCATGGTGTTGTGGCTATTTTCGGACCTTATAATTTCCCTGGCCATTTACCTAATGGTCATATTGTACCGGCTTTAATTGCCGGTAACACGGTTGTCTTTAAGCCATCAGAATTAACACCTATGGTAGCAGAGCTAACGTTAAAGTTGTGGGAAAAAGCTGGCTTACCTGCAGGCGTCATTAACCTAATTCAAGGTGAAGTTGATACCGGTAAAGCGCTAGCCAATCACCCAGGTATTGACGGTCTATTTTTTACCGGCAGTTCCACTACTGGTAAATTATTACATCAACAATTTTCTGGCCAACCGGGCAAAATATTAGCGCTAGAAATGGGTGGCAATAACCCGTTAATCGTTAAAGATGTTTCCGATCTAGATGCCGTTGTGCATGACATAATTCAATCGGCATTTGTATCAACGGGGCAACGCTGCACCTGTGCAAGACGACTATTTATAGAACAAGGGGCACAAGGTGATGAAATCATTGCTCGCTTAATTAAAGCAACAAAAGCCATCAAAATTGGTCATTACAATGACGTTGAGCAGCCATTTATAGGTTCTATGATCTCAGCAAAGGCTGCTGGTGGTTTAGTCGCAGCTTATAAACAGCTGCTGTCTCTAGGTGGCACTTCATTAGTAGAAATGCAACAAGCTAATGCTGATACTGGTTTCATTACTCCTGGTATCGTTGACGTAACTGACATAACTACAATGCCTGATACTGAACACTTTGGGCCTTTACTTAAAGTGTACCGCTACAGTGATTTTGAACAAGCAATTGTTGAAGCTAATAATACCAGCTTTGGTTTATCTGCTGGTTTATTAAGTGATAGCGAAGACTTGTATAACAATTTCTTTATGAAAATCCGTGCCGGTATTGTCAATTGGAACAAGCCTATCACTGGGGCAAGCAGTGCTGCGCCATTTGGTGGCATCGGAGATAGCGGTAATCATCGTGCTAGTGCCTATTATGCTGCTGATTATTGTGCTTTCCCTGTTGCTTCAGTTGAAGCTAAAAAAGTCCAACTTCCTGCGCAATTAAGCCCCGGTTTATCAATTTAATAATTGACCGCCATTATTTGCAAGGGCTAGG
>CALJHL010000105.1 GCA_938075435.1 uncultured Thalassotalea sp.
GAAAGCCAAACATTGCAGCAGCGCCAGCAAGACGATGAATCTGGCTCTTTAAATTGACCAAATCATTATTACTCAGATGCGCCTGCAGTTGCTTTTTCTCATTAACTAGATTACTTTTAAATTCACGAATTAAATCCGACAAATCAACAGCATTAACGCTGTTAAGCGCCTCACTGGTGGCAACCTTAGCATCGTAATATTTTGCAATGGTGGCAATAAATTTAGAGCGTTCAAGTGGCTTATTTAAGTGGCCATCAAAGCCAATAGCCAGATAATTTTTAATTTCATAATCCATCGCATTAGCGGTTAATGCATATATCGCTTGCTTACAGCCTTGTTCACGCATCTTTTGCATGGCGATAATACCGTCCATTTCGGGCATCTGAATGTCTAATAAAATCAGTTGTGGTTGATGCTGTAAATACAATTCAATCGCTTGTTTACCATTAATGGCGCTAAACACCTCAAGACCTAGATTGGTAAGTAAGCGCTCAATAAGGCGCAGATTATCGGGATGATCATCGGCAACCAAGATTTGCCCAGAAAACAACTTGTTATACTGATCTTTAGTATTGTTATCTGCTGGGCTCGTTATGCCAACACTCGGCTTAACCGCTGCTAATGGAAATATAAAAGTAAAACTGCTGCCTTTACCAAGCGTACTTTCAACTTCGATATCGCCGCCCATAACCTCGGCAAGTTGTGCCGATAAAAACAAGCCTAAACCAGTACCACCAAATCGGCGACTGATGGTGTTGTCGGCTTGGGTAAAGCAATCGAATACTTCCCTAATTTGTGACTCATTCATGCCGATCCCAGTATCGATCACTTTAAAATGTAACTGGTTTGCTTCGATTACAATATTAAGGCTAACCCGTCCGTGCTTAGTAAACTTAATGGCATTAGAACAAAAATTAATTAATATTTGGTTTAATCGTAAACGGTCAACACTGATGATAAACGGGTAGGCTAAGTGATGGTTTATTTCAAAAACTAGGCCCTTATTCTTCGCTTGCTGAGTAAACATATTAGCAAGTTCAACTAGGCTTTGGTTTAAATCATATTCTTGGGTTTCTAACTCCAACTTATTTGCTTCGATTTTACTTAAATCAAGAATATCATTAACCAGTTTCAATAAATGTAAACTATTATCATGAATAATCTGCACTTCTTTGGTTAAAGATTGTGGCTCAATTTCATCATGGATGATCGCTTCTGACTGACCAATAATTGCGGTTAACGGGGTCCGGATTTCATGGCTCATATTGGCTAAAAATTGGCCCTTTACCTGGTTAGCATGAGTTAATTGTTCGGCAACTAATTCTAACTCGGCAGTTCTTTGTTTTACTTTAGTTTCCAAATCTCGCTGAGTTTCGCGTTCTTTCATGCGCCGGTATATAATAAATAAAATGAGTAAGGTAAAAGCGATGGCAACTAGAGCAAATTGACGTTGTTGCTCTGCTTGTTCTGTTTGTAACTGCGATAGCTTTTCATTTTGTTGCAGTTGCTGAATTTGTAAGTTTAGCTGCTCTGCTTCAAATCGAGCCTGTTCTTGTTTTAATTCATCGCTATTGGCTTGGATGACTCGTACCTGATATGCCTTATGGGCTGCAGCGGCTTGGTTATGCTGGTGCTGCGCGGCATAAATTAACGAATATAAGCCTTGATTTTCGGTCAGTAGTGGCTTGCTTTGGGTTTGTTCGGCAATACTATTAGATTTATTTAAAGCGGTTATTGCTAAGTCTATTTTTCCTAATAAAAAATAACCTTGGGCCAATTCATGAAAAGCGTTAGCACGTACTTGATTATTGTCTACGTAAATATTTAACGCTATTGCCTGTTCCGCATAAGATATGGCTTTTTCAGGTTGCGAAGATAGATTATATACGCTGGCTAAATTAGCCATTTCACGAATGATAAAATAGTCTAAGTTGTGCTCCTGATAATATTGCAGCGCTTGCCTAGTGTAGTATTGAGCTTGCTCAAATTGTTGTAAATGTTTATAGGCAATACCGAGATGATTATTAGTATGAGCAGTACCTTTGTGGTCGCCAAAATCAATCTTTTTTTGCCGTAATGGTTTTAAAATATTGATAGCATCTTGATATTTTTTTAAACTTAAATACAGTCCTGCGATGTTAAACCGTATATCGACTAGATCAACTTCCGAGCCGTATTGTTGATAAAGTTTCGAGGCTTGTTGATAACTTTCTAAGGACAGCTGTAACTCGCCTAAGGCATCATAACTTAAGCCAATATTATTCAATAAATTGGCTTGTTTAATCGGTTCATCTAAGGTTAAGTAATAATCTAATGCCGTCTGGTAGGCCTCAACAGCTTGCAGATTGGTGCCTTTAAAGTAGTGAAATATGCCTATTGCTTTAGAAGCATCTGCGGCTATCATTTTTAAATTATTGGCTTTAGCTAGAACCAGTACTTGCTCAAAACTGTTTATCGCCTTGCTAAACTCCTCTAAGGCATGATAACTGTTGCCAATTTCGGTTAACACTATGACCTGTTGGTTTGGGGTGTTAGAAGGCAACTCTAGTAAAACTTGCAACTCGGCAATAGCGGTATTTTTGTCGGATAACGCCGCAATATCACTTAGTTTTTCGGCGATTTGTTGTGTTTCTGCCAACACCGGCTTTGTTATAGCGCTGGTAATAACCAGCATTAAAATCGCTAAAAAGGGTAACCAACAGGGCATATTTATACCTAAATAATTATCTGCGCGTATTTTTATAGGGTTCATTTTTATTATCAATTAGATATTTCCTACCAGGGTATTTATAGCACGTAATTAATGTTAAAAAAACTAGCTTGGTAATATGTTACTTAATGTTTTAATTCATTCATTAATCAATTTATTAATGAATGTTGTAATAACCGGGGTCGTTAACCAGTATCGAGGTTCGGTATTTTACATTATTTCAATCGGTTGAATTACCACATTATCTTCAACAGTAAATTGCTCTTCGTTGGCCAGCTGCCACCACTGTTGCCAGGTGCCATCACCTTTTTCGGTTAATAATTGCCCCGCTTGTAACGGCTCTATTAAACTACCACAAGTAATAAATAAGCCATTAATGGTACGCCGTTTGATCATATTTGGGCTGAGTAACGCCGGATCGTCAAGACCCATACTTGCCACCAACTCAAAGAAGCTTTCTAAGGTATTATGTTGAAAATTTTTGACTCGCTCACTCTTAAGTTTAATATCAATCGCTTTCGCCCTTACCGGATCTTGCGTCGCTATTCCGGTCGGACAATTATTGGTATTACAATGTTTAGACTGAACACAGCCCAATGCCATCATCATGGTTCTGCCGCTATTGACGACATCGGCGCCGAACGCAACCTTAGTAAGTATATCGAAGCTAGTGGCAGTTTTTCCGGCACAAATAATACTAATATTCTCCCTTAAACCCGTGCCAACTAACGCATTATTAACAAAATAAGTGGCTTCTAAAGCCATCATTCCAAACCGGTTTGAGAATTCGACTGGCGCCGCTCCTGTACCGCCTTCTGCGCCATCAACGGTAATAAAATCAGGCATGATATCGGTGGCAATCATAGCTTTACATAACCCTAAAAATTCAGCCGGATTACCAATACAAAGCTTAATACCGATTGGTTTACCACCGCTCAATTGCCGCAGTTGTTTAATAAATGATAATAATTTTTTGGGCGTGCTGCACTCTGGGTTTACCGCCGGTGACAAACAGTCTTGATCTTTATTTATACCTCTAATGTTAGCAATTTCATCGCTAATTTTAGCTTTTGGTAGCACCCCGCCGTGCCCTGGTTTGGCACCTTGCGATAATTTTATTTCGATCATTTTAATGTTGGCCTTACCGGCCATTTGCTTAAATTTGTCGGCATCAAAACGACCATTTTCAAATCGACAACCAAATAAACCAGTGCCAAGTTGCCAGACAATATCACCATGGTGTTCTAAATGGTAAGGACTCACTCCGCCTTCACCAGTATTATGAGAAAATCCGCCCTTAGACGCACCCAGATTCAATGCTGCAATTGCATTTGAACTTAATGCACCAAAACTTAACGCCGAAATATTTAAATACGCACTAGAGTATGGTTGGCGACAATTGGCGCCACCAATAATCACTCGTTTATTCTCAGCTAAGACCGGCTTGGGCGTTAAAGAGTGCCAAATACTTAAATAATTGGCCTGCATTAAATCTCGTTGTGTCCCAAATGCTATGGTGTCACTTACATTTTTTGAACGTTGATACACCAATGAACGTTGTTCGCGATTAAACGGTTGTTCCTCGGTGTCAGACGCAATGAAATATTGTTGAATTTCAACTCGAAATGATTCCAGAAAATAACGAAGATAAGCCACTACCGGATAGAGCCGATTTAAATTATGACGACTATAAAATAAATCATAACAACCGATGACGGTATAGCTGAAGGTAAAGGCAACCATCACAGTTGCCCAAGCACTGTTACTAAACAAATAAAAATTTACGGCACAAATATTACCTAAGCTGGCAACAAGCCAAAAAAACAGCTGCATTGGCGTCATAGTTAAGATCCTTATGTCACTCATCGTTGAGTACTATTAAAGGTAGCTTAGCCAGACACACAAAAATTATCAACGTAAAGCCCCCTCTCAATCCGATAAAAATAGCCATATTATTATCGACTTAACAACAAACGCGGTACTGAAAACGAGTTAAACTGGTAATAACGGCGTTGCCAATTATTAACCTTCAGCGTATTTTTAGTCTAAACTGAATCCCTTATAAACAGGGCAATAACCTAGCTGCTGTTTTCATTTAACGTTACCAAGGAAATGGACTATGACTGAACAAACTTTATACACCCGCCTTGGCGGTTATGATGGCATTAATTGTTTTGTAAATGATTTACTGCCGCGCTTACAAGCAGATCCGCAACTGGGACGTTTTTGGCAAAACCGTGGGGCTGACGGTATTGCTCGCGAGAAACAATTACTGATTGATTATTTATGTGAAAATGCCGGTGGCGATGTTTATTATACCGGTCGCAACATGAAAACTAGCCATGTTGGTATGAACATTACCGAGGCTGATTGGAATGTATTTCTAGGTCACGCTGCAGACACCATGCAAGCATTATCTGTTGCGCAGCAAGAGTGTGATGACGTGGTGGCGTTTGTGTTAAGTCTGAAAAATGACATTATAGATGGTTAATTAGTACGTTACCGGTTCAACCATAACGACCATAATTGCTAGCATTTATTCTATTTGCAAGCTTTCGATGACGTTTTGCAAAGCAGAAGTATTCTTGGTTCTTGAACCAAGAATACTTAGTGCTAGCTCACCTTCGAGCTTTTATTGCGGTAATAAAAAGCCTTCTTCATTGCATAGTTTTTAAGGCGTTCATCTTAATGCAGTATAAGGCCGCCCTACTTACAACCCGTTGAAATACTGGACATTGGTGGATTCTGGAACCATTGTATTTAGAGCTTGCTTGGCATCTTCAGCATCGGCTAGTTCATCACCTTGTTCACCGCTAAGTAGTTGTTCAAATCGTTTAATGAGTTGCGCTTTGTCAGGCATCTCTTTATCACCTGCACCAATGTTTGTTAGGTCAATCATGAACTCGTCAAATAAGTCGCCAAGATCATCAATGATCTCGGTATTCAAAAACTGATCTTGATTATAAATACTTGGGTAACCGGCCTTTTGCTTATCAATAGCGAATGACGCACCTTTGAGGTTGGTGATACTGGTAGATTTATCGCAAGACAACATACAGCCATTATCAATTCTTGGTTTTTCACAGCCGACACTTTGCTGGAAGAAACACTGTCTGCTGGCCATCAATAAAATAGGATGATAAATGCTATAAATCATTTTAAAATTGTTAGGGCGGGCAATGGTCTTAATTTGCTGTTTATTAATTTCATTGGAAATAAAAGCACCACTACAATCAAACGATTCTTGCATTGCGAGTAATGCATAAGAGTTGGTGGTATTTAAAAATGGCCCTGCAACCCATTTAATCCCAAGTTCAAAAGCTCGATTAGCAATTCCGGTGTTATTGGTAACGATAAGATCAGGCTTAACTTGCTCTAAAATATTGATCGCAACATCATAGTCTTTGCCGATGAGCACCGGTGGAAACCAAGGGATTAAGCGGCGGTTGTGTTGTAAAAAAGCAACATACTTAGTACAACCGCGTTTATAGGCGTCAGGCAGTTTAAAGTAAATATTGGCGTCGGTAACATCAGCTAGGGTGATGTCATCTTCATCACAAATTAATAATGATAAGTTGGCTCGCTTAGGGTTGACACTATTGTTAGCATTAATACCTGAACTAACACCTAAACTAACACCTGCACTGTCACCAACACTCGGTGTTGATATTTGCTTGGCATGGTGCTCAAGTTTTGGTAATAGCACTTCAGGCAATATTGCTTGCGAATGATTTAATACATAAGACACTTCATTTTTGAGTACGGTAAGTACCTTAAATGGAATGCTAACGTTTTGTGCTAAGTCATCAACAATCAGTGGGTTTAAGTCATACTCGGCATGATTTAAGTTCTTAAAGCGTTTCTCAAGGATGACTGTATCTAAACCTGATTCACTTTTAGCTAATGCCTGCGTTGATTGCACAATAAAGCTATTTTGTTTAGCCATAGATGTGGACAATGCAGAGTTTTGTTTCGTAGTCACCCGAACAGTTAATGGCTGGCCTACCTCGCCTGAAAAAGCTAAAGTGACTGATATTTTGTCAATATTTAAATACTTGATTTTGTCGTAAACCGTTGCCGATATTTGTTGTTTTTCTTTATTAAGGCCTTTTTCTGCGTCTTGAATTTGTACCACTGAAATAGCATTACTGGCATCAATCGCATAGTTTTTTGAATTATCACGTGGATTTTCTGAAAACATCGACTGGTTTAAATCACCGCGTAAAAAGCCATTGGTTAAATCACGATTAAACACTTTATACAATCGTTCCCCATCTTGGGTTAATTCTCCGGTATTAACAAAGCCATCAATTTGTTTACGGAAACTGTCAATAACGGTATGCACATAACTTGCGCCTTTAATACGCCCTTCAACTTTAAAAGAATGCACTCCAGCTTCGATTAGAGCTGGTAAATCAAAAAATGCTGAATTGTCTTTTATGTTTAATGGAAAGTTATTACCCGACTCAGTTGTTTCGTATTCTTCACGACACGCTTGGCTGCAACGACCGCGGTTGCCCGAATTACCGACACTGGCAGACGTTGAATAACAAAGCCCTGAAAATGCCACGCACAATGAACCATGAACAAACACTTCGGTTAAAACATCATGCTCCTGGCCAATAGTTGCCATTGCAGTGATTTCACGTAAATTTAATTCTCGTGATAAGTTAACCCGTGACGCGCCTAATTTTTTTAAGAACGGTATTTGGCCAATATTATGGGTTGTCATTTGCGTTGATGCATGAATATCTAGGGTTGGAAAATATTTTTTAATAAGATAAAACATACCAATATCTTGCACTATTACGCCATCGAGTGACGTGTTCACCAACTTGCTTAATAATTTGGCTAGCGATTTAAACTCTCGTTCTAAAATCACGATATTGAGGGTTAAAAAGATTTTGCATTGATACTCATGAGCTAAACGAATGATACCGATAAGTTCATCAAAATAAATATTAGATGCGCGGTTACGAGCATTAAAGGTGTCTAAGCCACAGTATACGGCATCAGCGCCAGCAATAATGGCAGCTTTAATGGCGTCAACATCGCCACCTGGCGCTAATAATTCAATTTTGGGATTCATTTTTACAACTTATGGTCAGCAACTTAGCCAATAACTTGGCTAATAATAGAGTGAGTTTATTTTAATGCGGGGATTTTACCCGTATATTGCACCGCTGAATATGTTTATTCACTAAAAAGCGTATTCTGCCGAGGTTATTAACAGTAAAATAATGAAAATACAGATAAACTATATTTATAAGTAACCTTCGAAAAAACAAGAAGCCCATATGACATTACCGGTATTGTATTCTTTAAGAAATTGCCCTTATGCGATGCGTGCAAGATTAGCAATATACAAATCAAAGCAGGCCATTGAATTACGTGATGTTGTTTTAACAAACAAGCCGCAAGCAATGCTAACTGCCTCACCGAAAGGCACTGTGCCGATTTTGGTTTTATCAAGTTCAAAAGTGATTGATGAAAGTTTAGATGTGATGTTGTGGGCACTCAATGAAAGTGACCCTGAAAACTTACTGCTTAGCGGCTCTACCGAGATACTTGCGTTAATTAGCCGATTTGACGATCAATTCAAAGGCTGTTTAGAACAATATAAATGCGCCAAACGCTATCACGAAAGTAACCTCGATGAGTGTCGACAGGCGTGCGAAGTCTATATAAAAGACTTAGAGCAACGCTTGAACAAACATGACTATATTATTGATGAAAAAGAAAGCTTAGCCGATATCGCTGTGCTGCCTTTTATCCGGCAATTTGCCCGAGTGGAACGACAATGGTATTTACAAGCGCCATACCCAAAAGTAAAGCACTGGCTTAATCGATATTTACAAAGTGCAATGTTTAGCAAAATAATGGCAAAAAATCCTTTGTGGTCAGAAAATAGCGCTGTTATTGTTTTTACTGGCAAACGATAAAATAGCCGCAATGTAACCCGTAAATAGTTAAAATATTAAAATGAATTTTTAAGACTATTTCTCAAGCCTAATTACTTAATTACCCAATTATTATTGCCCCACTAACACTAATTCTTGTTGTGGTGGAATTAAATACTCGGCACCAGTCTTAGTGATCACCGCCATTTCTTCTACGGAAATAGTTTTAAAGTTATCAGCATCGAGTCGCCAGCTAAAAAAACCATCAAAAGCAAATACCATCCCGACTTTTAATTTACGATGTGCAGCAGGACGAACAGTCGCTGTTCGTGCCCCACCTAAATTAGGTCCGGTATCATGAGCAACGTAACCCACTGGGTGGCCGGTACTCCACATAACAAATTCTGACTGGTTTTTTTTCATTAATACGCTTTGCTCTGCATCAACTTCAATTCCTTTTATTCCGGGTTTCATTGCTTGAAATGCGGCAAAACCGCTATCTCTGCCATTCTCCCAATATTTTTGAATATGATCAGGAGCCTTTGTTTCCCCAGATTTAAGCACATAAGCAAAGCGTTGAATATCACTCACCCAACGATCAAACAACCTAATACCAAAATCAATTTGAATAACATCTCCCGGCATTATGATTTTATCTGTTGCATGCGAATGCCCTCTATCTGGCCCGGAATTTACATTAGGGTTTTGATCCGCAGCCCATGCATCCTTAACACCATGTTTTAGCATTTTTGCTTTTAAAAATTTCGCAAGGTCAGAATCGGTGGTTTTCCCTGGAATCACTGTTTTATATGCTTGCAATTGCCATAGAGCTGTTAACTCTGCCGCTTTTCGCAAAATATCGACTTCTGCAGGTAATTTAATTGAAAGCCATTGATAAACTATTTCCTCGGATGAAACTAAACGTTTTTCAAGGTTGGGACCAAGAAGGAGGCTTAATTTTTGGTATTGTGTATGCGATAGACCATCAGCTTGAGCATTTGAATCGGACATATTTATAGCAACCGAGGAGAATGATTGTTTCTTAATAAAATTAGTGGCGTACTCTAAAGTGGAGGCACTTCTTGGCACCGAAATAACCTCATCATGGATAGCAAGTTCAGCAAGTGCTTTCGCTTCGCTTGACGGGGAATAAGCCTTAGAGTGAAACCCCTTCTTATCAAAATAAAATAAGTAAGCCGCGGTTGATCCCGCATTTTCACAGCCAATATGATCCGCTAATGGGTCATTATTATTTTCTCGACAAACGATTAGCCATGCATCTACTTTGGCGGTTTTCATCGCTTGCGGTAATAACTCATTAATTCTTTGTTTACGGATAGCTGGCCAAGGTGAATCAGCTGATAATTCAACCGCCACAGCATTTGGCAGAGCCAAGCTAAACAATAGAGACATGCTAAGAAGTAGTTTTTTAAGTAACATGGTAACCTAATTTATCTGTTATTTATTTATCAATTACCATAACAGATAAATTACGCTATGCAATATACCAATACCTGTTACGTAACAATCAGACATTAAACAAAATCATTTAAAAAATTAGCTACCCCTAACCTATTTGACGACGAAAAATCTCTTGGTATTCAGTATAAAATCGAAATTCAAATCTGTACTTTTGTTGATTAAAAGAACTAACTTACTGGCACATGAAGAAATACAGCATAAACACATTTGCTTGCCCTGCCCCTTTAACCTAAAATACCCGCATTATATTTATTCTAATAACCAAAAGGTTCCCGCATGGCTCAGCCACTACCCGATAAATTCATCATGTCGATGAATAGAGTTTCCAAAATAGTTGCCCCTAAACGTACAATCTTAAAAGATATTTCCCTGTCCTTTTTTCCTGGCGCTAAAATTGGTGTACTTGGTTTAAATGGCTCGGGTAAGTCGTCTCTGCTGCGTATTATGGCGGGTGTTGACAAAGACTTTGAAGGCGAAGCCAAAGCGCTTGCTGGCACTAAAATTGGCTATTTAGAACAAGAACCACAGCTTGACGAAGAAAGCACTGTTCGCGAAGTTGTCGAGCAAGCGGTTAGCGAAGTTAAAAATGCCCTTGCCCGTTTAGATGCTGTGTATATGGAATACGCCGAAGAAGGCGCCGACTTTGATGCCTTAGCAAAAGAACAAGGTGAATTAGAAGCGATTATCGAAACCCAAGATGGTCATAATATTGATAACGTATTAGAGCGTGCTGCTGATGCATTACGTTTACCTGAATGGGATCAAAAGATTAAAATACTTTCTGGTGGTGAGCGTCGCCGTGTGGCCCTTTGTCGTTTATTGCTTGAAAAACCAGACATGTTGTTACTCGATGAACCAACTAACCATTTAGATGCTGAATCTGTCGCCTGGTTAGAACGCTTCTTACATGACTATCCAGGTACTGTTGTGGCGATCACCCATGATAGATATTTCTTAGACAATGTTGCCGGTTGGATTTTAGAGCTCGATCGTGGCCATGGTATTCCTTATGAAGGTAATTATACTAATTGGCTTGAGCAAAAAGATGCACGTTTAGAGCAAGAGAAACGCACCGAAAATGCCCTAGCAAAAACCATTAAGCATGAGCTTGAATGGGTGCGTTCAAATGCTAAAGGTCGTCAATCTAAATCGAAAGCGCGCATGGCTCGCTTTGAAGAGTTATCGAGCAATGAAAACCAAAAACGTAACGAAACTAACGAGCTTTACATTCCACCTGGGCCACGCTTAGGTGATAAAGTGGTCGATGTAACAAATTTACGTAAATCATACGATGGCCGTTTATTGATTGATGATTTAAGTTTTTCAATTCCTAAAGGCGCTATTGTCGGTATTATCGGCCCAAATGGTGCGGGTAAGTCAACGCTATTTAAAATGTTATCTGGCGCTGAAACCCCTGATTCAGGCACAGTTACGGTTGGTGATACCGTTAAGCTTGCATCAGTCGATCAATTTCGTGATGACATGGATGACAGCAAAACGGTTTACCAAGAGATTTCTGAAGGTAATGAAATAATCCAAATTGGTACCTATGAAATTCCAGCCCGCGCTTATGTAAGCCGTTTTAACTTTAAAGGTATTGACCAACAGAAAGTGATTGGTCAGTTATCTGGTGGTGAACGTAACCGGGTGCATTTAGCCAAGCTAGTGAAAACCGGCGGTAATGTGTTACTACTCGATGAGCCTACCAATGATTTGGATATTGAAACCCTGCGAGCTCTCGAAGAAGCTATTTTAGAGTTCCCAGGTTGTGCCATGGTTATTTCTCATGACCGTTGGTTCTTAGACCGTATTGCCACGCACATCATCGATTATCGCGATGAAGGCCAAGTTAACTTTTTTGAAGGTAACTTTACTGAGTATGAAGAGTGGCTTAAGAAAACTCTCGGTCCGTCGGCTAGTGAACCGCATCGTATTAAATACAAGCGTATTACCGCTTAACTTAGCAACTCGCTGACCAGTAAAAAACAACGCCATTGTAACTTAGTTACAATGGCGTTTTTGTTGCTAGGGTCTAGTAATTACATAGAGGCCAGCAGTCAATTGCAGGCATTGGCTGGTTACTCTTCTTGCCACTCGTACTTATCGATGGTTTGTCTCGCCTCAGCCAGAGTGCAATTAGCCATTAGCACTAATTCAGTAACGGTAATACCTGGGTTTCTTTTTACTAAATTCAATATTTCTGCTTCGGTAAAAGCGCCGCGTTGCTGCTCTAATAATTTAACCAACCATTGCCAGGTGTCTTCTTCAGAATCTCTGACCAATTCAATAATAGCAGTTAACTGCTCACGATCAGCGGTTAAGCGCCAGTTGCGCGAGCGGCCAATGCGGTTTAATTCACAGCCCGACGAGCGCACTAATGCCTTTAGCTCAAATGCGCGCAGCGCACGACGTAAAAATGAAGGTAACAGAATGTGACGGGCCGCGGTCAATGGTTAAACTCTCAATTAGGGAAACAAAGCAAGCGGTTAGTATATCAAGCATTTAACATTAATTCATATGCCCATTTGAAACCCTCTCCTCAGGCTATCCTGCCTGCCGAGGATTAGTACATCTTGCAAAACCTCTCTTGCTGCCGAGGATTAGTACATCCTTGTACCTAAATGTTTCAATCATTACTCTGGTACACCATGCATTTCGAAACACTTTACCAATAAATCTTCTTCCGACTCGACATGGTTAGGGTCTGGTTTAATGCAATCAATTGGACAAGCAATAACACATTGTGGTTTCTCATAATGACCAACACATTCAGTGCATTTATCGGCGGCAATTTCATAAATATCATCCCCAAGGGTTATCGCCTCGTTCGGACATTCAGGATCGCACATATCACAGTTAATGCATGAGCCTAATATTTCTAGTGCCATGTTAATATTTCACTAATTAGACTGACGCTGTAGAGGTTTGATTTTGCGCAAATGGATGGCGAGTATTTTCACCTTCATTTAAATAACGCATGATAATAGCAAATTCTAAGTCTAAATCGGTATCGAGTTTAATCTGCACAAAGTGGCCAGAGCCTTTGGCATCAGTAACTTCTTCGCCTTTACGGTTTTGCATATATTCTAGGACAAAGCTGACATTGCCTTGTGGGGTCATTAACTCAATAGAATCGCCAGTTAAAAATTTGTTTTTAACATCAATTTCAATTAAGCCGTCGTCGGTTTTACCTAACACTTCACCAACAAATTGCTGCGAGTCAGATTTTGAATAACCGTATTCATAATTTTGCAGTTGATCATGGCGATGGCGAGCTAAAAAGCCTTCGGTATAGCCTCGACTTGCTAAGTGCTCAAGATTACCTTTTAAGTCTTGATTGAAGCTTTTGCCTGCAAGCGCATCATTCATCGCTTGCTTGTATATTTGCGCAGTACGGGCACAGTAATAAAATGATTTAGTACGACCTTCAATTTTTAATGAATGCACACCCATTTTCACTAAGCGCTCAACATGCTCAATGGCGCGTAAGTCTTTTGAATTCATGATATAAGTGCCGTGCTCATCTTCAAATGCCGGCATATATTCGCCTAGGCGACCTTGTTCTTGCAACAAGAACACTTCATCGGTATGTGATTGCTCCGAACTTGACACATCGGTTGCTTGCTCTGGCGTCCAAATATCAGCCGTTTCACTACCGACAATCGCCGGTTGTGGGGCGACGGCAATAATATCGCCATGTTCATTTTCTTTGGCGTCATGCGCATTGTATGACCAACGACACGAATTGGTACACGTACCCTGATTAGGATCGCGCTTATTAATGTAACCCGATAACAAACAACGACCAGAATACGCCATGCAAAGGGCGCCATGAACAAAGATTTCAATCTCCATTTCTGGTACACGCAGGCGAATTTCTTCAATTTCGTCCAGAGATAATTCTCTCGACAAAATAACCCGCTCAACACCTTGTTGATACCAGAACTTAACCGTTGCCCAGTTAACCGCATTGGCTTGTACCGATAAATGAATGGCCATATCTGGGTAGGCTTCACGGATCATCATGATAAGACCAGGGTCACTCATAATAAGTGCATCGGGCTGCATCGCAATAACCGGTTCAATGTCTTTTAAAAAGGTTTTTAATTTTGAGTTATGTGGAGAAATATTACTGACCACGTAGAATTTTTTACCTAAGGCATGTGCTTCATTAATGCCGATGGCTAAATTGGCATGGTTAAACTCATTATTTCGTACCCGTAAACTATAGCGGGGTTGGCCGGCATATACGGCATCAGCACCATAAGCAAATGCATAGCGCATATTTTTAAGGCTACCGGCTGGCGACAATAATTCTGGAGTATACATAAATAATACCAACCCTGTTAAGTTTAAGGATATAAAAGAGCGGTATTTTAATCAGGAGTGGCACAAGGTTCAATACACATTCAGTTAACAACTGTTATTAAATGTACGAACCTTATTTTAAATCAATAAAACTAGCCGTTAAGCGATAAAACTTTACTCTTCTAAGTAAGATTTAGTGGTTAATCCAAACTGGGCCAGCATATCGGTAATGAAACGATTTAACTCAGCGGTCATTAAGGTAAAATCGGCGTCAATTTTTACCAGCATATCATCGGTTGGAATATCTTCATTTTGTTCATAAACACTGTCATGAAACTTAACCCGTTTTACACTCAAGTCATCGCATAAGACACATGACAAGGTTTGATCCCAGTCGAAAGCAATTTTAACCACTTGCTTTTCGCCTAAATGAGCAAGAATTTCATCCGATAATAGATCTTGATTTTTACAACGTAAAATAGCGGCATCATCGCCCATCGCTTTAAGTTCACCTTCAAAACCTATGGTGTAATTTTCGGGTAACGTTTGTTCTAATAGCCAGCTGGTCATGATGGTTTCAGCGCCAGCGTCAGCAACAAAGCTAGTGACTGGTAAAGTGCCTAAACATTTTCGTAACAGCGCTAAAAAGTCTTCGGCTTTGCCACGAGCACTGGTGTTTACCACGATAATGTTTTGCTCTGGACAAATATAAGCTTGAGTGTCGCTGGTGCGAGAAAACGCTCGAGGCAATAACTCAAAAGTAATGTCTTCTTTAAATTGTTCTTTTTCTTTTTTAGTGGCCTTACGGCTATGCTCGTGCTCAAGCTGGCTTACTTTTTCCTCTAACTGCTCTTTTACGACTGACGCAGGCAAGATTTTCTCTTCTTTGCGCGCCGAAAGTAAAAAACAGCCATTAGCATGGTGGGTTAATCTATCGCCATGCTTACCAAGCGCACTGGCAAAGCCAAGGCGGGACATTTCAGTTTTACCACAAGGGGCAAATACGTGCTCGTGCAAAGCAGCCTCTAACTGTTCTTCGCTATGGGTGAATGGACGAGTGAAAGAGAAAACGTATAAATTTTTAAACCACATGGTAAATTTCCTTGCCCTATATCTTAAAGTGGGTATGTTAGTAAATCGGAATATATTTTTTGGACAAGCATGATAACCAAGTTAATACTGCTAAGTATATCTATTTTTATAGTTTCTAAGTTAATGACTGGCATCCACTTAAAAAGCTTTGTTACGGCAATTGCTGTGGCGGTTGTTTACAGTGTTGTCGACCTGCTGCTGTGGTGGTTATTGGTGTTTATTTCGATGCCGTTAATTATTATTAGCTTTGGCTTATTTGTCTTTGTTTTAAATGCATTTTTACTGTGGTTAACCGACCAATTACTTGACGATTTTGAAATAAAAGATTTACCGACTACCTTAATTGCCTCGTTAATCATTTCGGCGATCAATTTATTATTAAATTTATTTTTTTAGTAAATAATAGGTTACAGTACTAATAGGCATTTTGAGACCCCAAGCAAGTCACCACAGTTAGTCGATAATATAACTGTCTTGTTTAGCAAAACGTAAGGTAAAGGTACTACCCTTGCCAAATTCGCTGTTAATCAGTAATTCGGCGCGGTGATGATTAGCCACATGTTTTACTATGGCTAAGCCTAAACCACTGCCACCGGTATCACGAGAACGTGATTTATCAACTCGATAAAAGCGTTCGCTTAAGCGGTTAATTTCGTCAGGCAAAATACCACAACCATTATCGCTCACTTCAAATAAACAATATTGATCTTGTTGGCGCCAAGTTACGCTTAATTTACCGCCCGCTGCAGTGTAATTCATGGCATTAACCATTAAATTTGAACAGGCGCTTTTGATTTCAGAGTCGACCCCTAAAATACCGAGATGAGGATCGATATTAACATCCAGTTGATGCTGTTTGTCTTTATTTAACCAGCTTAAATCTTCAATTAGATAGCCAAGCAGGTCCGGCATATTAACTTTACTGCGATGATCTTCTTGTTCATTTACCTCGACTTTGGATAGGATCAGCAATTGTTCAACTAATCTATCCATGCGACTCACTTGTTGCTCAATCGCGACAAAAGAGTTACTCCATTGCTTACTTAAGCTGTCATCGTCCTGGATCATTTCGACATAACCACGAACCACGGTAAGCGGAGTTTTTAATTCATGCGAAACATTGGCGACAAAATCTCGGCGCATTGTTTCAACTCGCTTTAATTGACTGACATCTCGAGCAAGTAATAAATATTGTTCATCCCCATAGGGCATAAACCTAAGCTCCAGTTGCTGGCTGCCATTATTGGGGGCTGCAATACAGCAAGGCTCGGAAAAATTTTGAATTTTTAAATATTTAGTAAGTTGCGGAGAGCGAATTAAATTACTTACCCTTTGCCCTTCGTCCTGCGGCCAACGAATGCCCAATAAACGATTGGCCTTTTTATTTGACCAGCGGATAGAAAAATCAAGACCTAAGACGATAGCAGCGTCGGGCAATGCCTCGGCACCATCTCTAAATTGACGGATACGATAATTAAGCTCTTTTTGTTTGCGTCGATAATTTTGAATACGTCGATATATACCATCGTAAACATGACCCCAAATGCCCTTTGCTTCCGGTGGGTGAAGTAGTTTTTTTTGCCAAAGCCAGTTAATAAGTTGATTAAGGTGCTGATAATTTGAAATAACAGAAAACAGCAACCAAAGTAGCAGAACCAACAATGTTTGCTCAAACCAATAGCCAACCAACCCAAGTCCGGCAAAAATCAACAGTTGATTGACAACAAATTGCTTTAAGGAAAAGCGATAGATCATAAAATTTAATTAACCTAGGTTGTTATGCAATTCGCTGCAAATTTATTCATGATAAATTAACCCAGTTAAGTTAATTTACTGGAAAAACGGTAACCAGCACCACGAACGGTTTGGACAAATTCATCATGTCCTTTACCCGCAATGGCTTTTCTTAAACGTCTAATATGAACATCAACGGTGCGGTCTTCGACATA